>JASJCA010000173.1 GCA_030066215.1 Rhodobacter sp.
GCTTGGACAGCGTCGGCTGCGCGGTAATGGGTTCATTGCCGATGGTCGTGAACAGCGGTGCCGACCCCGGGATGTCCCAGGCCGCGCTGTTGCTGTCGCTCAGGTCGAACGCCCACATCTGGCCGCGCAGGTCGCCGGCGTAGACGCGGTCGATCGTGCCGTTGCCGTCGATGTCGGCCAGCGCCGGCGTGGCCAGGCCGTTGCGGTTCGCGGCATCGCCGGAATTGGTGCTGATCTCGATGTAATCGCTCGGCGCCCAGGTGCCGTCGACACCGGCCTCGATCTTGAGGATGAACAGCTTGGCTTCGCCGTCACCGGTATCGTTGTAGCCGTTGCCGAAAATCGCTACCCAGGAACCGTCGTTGGCGAGGCCGATCTGCGGGCGGCTGTAGGTGTAGCCGAGATCCGGGTCGTCGTTGTTGGTGAACTCCCACAGGACGATATCGGATGCGTTGGCTTCGCTGAAGCTGCTCGGGTCGGTGACGTTGAGCGCAAACACACCGCGCTGGCCGCCGCGCAGGCCGGAAACCATGATGGTATTCCAGCTCGTGCCGTTACCGAGATTGGCATACACGTCCGACAGCGACGGCGTCAGGTCGTTGTAGTACTTGTGGCCGTAGTTCGGATCGGTCAGGTAATGCAGGCCGTCCGCGGTCCCGGTCGAAAACAGGATATTCGGCACGTAGGCGAGCACCTCGCGACCGGTATTCTCGTCGAAACCGTGCATCTTGCCGTCGTTGGCGCCGGCGTAGACCACACCGCTGCGGCTGCCCGCGGTGCCGTTCTTGAAGTCCGAGTAACGCTCGCCGACCGCGGTCGGGAAGGGTGCCTTGTCGGGCCAGTTCAGGCCCGGCGCGCCGACGAATACCGGGCCCGAGTTGACCAGGTCGCCGAGCAGCGACAGGCGCTCGCGGAAAAAGTAACCGGCGCCCTCGTCCTTGCGATCGCCGCGCAGGTATTCGAGCCGCGCGATGCCGACCGCCTCGGCATCGGTGCCGCCGGCGGGATTGGTCCTGAGATCGGCCTGCTGTGCGGCACTCAGGTTGAGCCACTGGAACGGGGCGCCACCGGTCCCGTTGTGAGTCAGGATGGTGCGCGGATCGGTGGCGATGTTGCGCCCGTTCAGCTCCTCGGCCGCGGTCCACTCGGGCGTGGTCGCAAGTTCACCGGTAATCGTGTCGGCGATCTTGAACGCGAACAGGTTACCCTGCCAGCGGTTGGTGTTGAACTGCGCGAGGTAAACCACCGACTGGGTCGTGAGCTTGGCCGAGTTGATCGAGACCGCCGCCGCGGTTGCGGTGCGTTCGGCGATATCGGCAATCGCCGTGTTCAGTGCGGTCTCCAGTTCGTCGGGATTCTGCGCACTGAGAAACTGGCCGCGGCCGTTGTAGGCGGCATGCCACATGTCGTCGACCCGCTCGGGATCGCCGTCGTCAGGATCCGGCCACGAAAACCCGGGATCGAGCGGGTCGTCGACTTGCGGATCGAGCGTACCGGTAATACCGAACGCGATCGAGTAGGTCACCAGGTGCTGGTGATCGGCTTCGTCGACGCCGGTAATGGTCGGCACCCGGTTGGCCAGGTCGCCGCGCAGGTCGCGCTCGTAGTCGCGCATGGCGACGTCGGCCAGCGTATTGCTCTCGCTGTCGGCGTAGTTGCCGCCGTCGTTGGACTGCGATGCATCGCCGTCGAAAATCGAGTTGTCGTTACCGCCGCCGCCGTTGTTGTCGCGGTTGCCGACGCCGGGGCTGTTGCCGTTCCAGAAACCGTCACCCATCAGGATGTTGAAGTTCTGCTGGCATTCGCCGCCGAGCGCGGCCGTCAGGATCGGCGCATTGCTGCCGGTATTGTCGAAGTAGTTACCGGTATCGCGCAGCGAACGGCGCATCGGCGTGCCGTTCTGCTGGATATCCATGCCGTAGAGTTCTTCGAGCAGCGTGCGTTTCAGTGCCGCATCGCTCATCGTCTCGACGTCTTCGGCGTGGCCAGCGTTGTACCAGCGCATACCCATGCGTGACGCATCGGTGTTGTTGATCGTGGTGCCAATGATCGACTTGGTTGAATTGATCCGCGAGCGGTGGTACTGGAACCAGTTGGCGAAGTTCTGCGCCTGGGCGTCGCCCCAGAAGATGAACACGGGGTAGTGCGTATCGCTGTCTTCCATGACGCCGTCGTTATCATCGTCGAACCACTCGTAGTATACCGGCACGTACATGAAGGGAGTCGTGTCCCCGCCCTCCGAGAAGGTATACCAGGTGGACAAATCCATGCTTTCGCCGGTCGGATCGTTCGGATCCCGGAGGACATTGAAGAAGTCGGCATCCTCGTACATCGGCGTGCCGTCGGCCTTGGAGCCCGGCCAGGGCTCGTAGGTGACGTCCGGGTTGTAATAAATCAGGTTGGCATTGTGATTGAAGATCGGCCAGCCAGCGTCCCAGGCCGGATTGACGGGTATCCCGATATCGTCGAGGTAAGCCGGCGGAACCACGTCACGATTGGTGTACAGCCGGGTAAAAGTCGGCGAGTAATAGGCGCGATCCAGGCCGTCGACAAACGGGTTGCCGCTGGTCGAAGCAATACCCGCGGTGCCGTCCTGGTACATCATTTCCCAGTTCATGCTGCCCGAATCGTCGAGCGTGAAGAAGACGTTGGGTTCGACGATCGTCGACAGGAACAGCGGTGCCGTCGCGAGGGTGCCCGGAGCCGCCATCGCGTTGCTGACGGTGCCGAGTCCGAAAATCGCGGATGTCGCGATGATGCTGATTCCCTTGAGAAACTTTTTACTAAACATGGCTTTCATTCCATTCAGATAATCTTTAGGGGGCCTCTTTGCCGAAATACGACTGCACGTAGCGCACCGAGTTACCGGTCAGACCGACGCCGCGCGAGGTGGAACGGTAAATCGAAACGATTTCGCCGGTTTGCTGGCTGCCGTAACCGCCGCCGATGTTGACCGAGGCGAGCGCATTCTGCGAGCGATCGCCGAGATACTCGACCATGAAACGCGGTTGTTCGAAAGCGTTGAGCGAAGTCGTCGCCTGCTGGGAATTGTTGGCCCAGGTCGTGGCGTCGAAGTAGTCGGGGCTGTACCACCCCGGATTGTTGGCGAGCACGGTGTGCAGGCCGTTGTTGGGGTCGTCGAAGTCGGCGTTGGTCGTCGAGTCGTCGATAAAATTCTCCGCTGATACCAGGCCGACCTCGGCCGCCTGGAACATCAGGCCGGTCTCGCGCTGGTTGCCCGCCATCGACAGGTCGGTGGTGGTGCGTTGAATCGCGGTCAGGCCGAGCATGGTCAGGCTGACCAGGATGATCAGGCTGATGACCAGCGCTACGCCGCTTTGCTTTTGAATCCTGGAAGTCATTACATTGAACCTATGCGGTTACGCAGGGCGACGGTAGTCGTGAAAACCTGTCGGATACGACGGTCGCCCGGCGTGGAGGTAACACCGTTGAACGTGATGGTCTGCGGATCCTCGGTGACGAAATCTTCGATCGATTGCATCAGCAGTGAAATCCGCACCGCGACCACTTCTTCCCAGTCGGTGACCAGATCCGCGGTCACGTACTGGTTAGGAAACTGGTCGCTGTCGTTGTCGATACCGTAGAGGACCTGCATGTCCTGCACGCCTTCCACCAGTTCCTGGGCGACGCCGAATTCGGAACGGAACAGGGCGGGTCCGCCGCCGGCGCCGTTCTGGATATCGTAATCCACGGTTTGCAGTTCGATCACCATGGCATCGTTTTCGAACTGCTGACTCTTGTTGGCGCCGAGATTGATGCGGCGCTGGTCCGACGTGGTGCCGACCACCACGCTGGTGACCGGCAGGATGTCGGCCTCGGCCGCGATCAGCAGGTCGTTGGCGCCGCAGCGGGCGACCAGGATGATGTCGCCGGCGGTAATCGTGTTGGTCGTGTCGGTGAAGATGTTTTGCGTCGTCGACGTGGTAAACGGGCCCTCGACATTGGTCTGGCTGGGCTTGCCGCCGCGAATCGTCAGCGTATCCGAGCCGTTGAGGCCGGTGCCGTTTTCGCCTTCGATCGATTCTTCGCCGACGAAGTCGTGGTAATCGGTGTTGTAGCCCGCGACGTTACCCGCGTTCAGCGTATCGTTGATATTGGTCGTGTCCGCGGAGTTGAACGCGATGCAGCCCCACTCCCCGGCCAGGCGCAAATCCTGGGACATGATTTCCATCGCGAAGCGGGCGTTCTCCTGGATCTCGGCCAGGGCATTGGTGAACGCGAAAGTCTGTTTGTTGCCGGTGTAGACCTGGACGATGCCGGCCAGCAGGAACAGGCTGATCACGAGTGCGACCAGCACTTCGACCAGAGAGATACCGAGTTGTCGGTTCAGTTTGCTCATTGTGTCACCGCCAGTGTGTAACAGGTCAGATCGACATCGGGATTGTTACCGCAGTTGGTACCGGTAGCGCCGGTGCCCTCGTCGTCCCACATCACCGTAATCAGCAGACCGTCGGCGTTGCGCGTGATCATGCCGCGGCCGCCGGGCAGGTTCTGCATCAGGTCCGCCCATTCGGTGGCATCGGCATCCAGCATCGCATTGGTGCTGCAGGGGGCCGACTCGCAGTCGCCGCCAGGGCTGCTCTGGGTGTCGACACCGTCGTAGTTGTCGAACTCGGGCAGGTTGGCGCGGATCCGGTCCGACATGTTGTATGCGATCCAGACGGCCTGGCTGTGATTCAGCGAACTCGTATTCTGGTTCATCGCGGTGATCTGCAGCGCGGCGATGCCGAGCAGGCCGATCGAAATCACGAGCAGGGCAACCATGGATTCGATCAGGGTAAGCCCGCGCTGGCTGGCACGATTATTTAACATGTCACGTTACCTCCGCTGCGAACCCGCCCGGTCGGGGAGATCGAAACCGCCTTGCCGTAGGTTGCGCCACGGTCGTCGCATAGTGAAAAGCTGCCGACCGATGCCGCGTTGACGAAGCCGCGGTAGTCGTAAGTCACCTGGGTGCCGATGGTACCCGGTGACAGGGTATTTTCGCCCTCGAGCTGTTGCTGGGCGCGCAACACTTCCTCTCCGGCGGTAAACGAGCCGTCGGCGTTGAGATCGACGTAGATGATCCAGCCGTTTTCCCAGTTATTGCCACCGGTACAGGTAACGGTGTTGTTGCTGACGCAGACACTCACTTGCTGGCTGCGCTTGACCGCTTCGCTGCGCGCATAAGACATGTGCCCGATGAGCGTGTTGATTTGCGTCACCAGCCGATCGTTCTGTATAAAGGTATTCATAGATGGAATACCGAACGCAAAGATGGTCGCGACCAGCGCAAGCGTGATCATCAGTTCGAGTAGCGTGTAACCTGAAGTCTTTTTCATGCCTGTATCCTAATCCAACTGGAAATAAAGTCCGCTTAATCAAGACAGGATATAAAAAAGCACCGATAAACGGTACTTGGCCCGGGAGACCGCCGAAATTAGCGCCCTGAGAGTTGAGATTCGCGTCACAATATGACCGCTGACCCCCCTGATAAACGCAGCATCCGCAGTTTTGTTCGTCGCGCGGGCCGGATTACGCCAGCGCAAAAACATGCGCTGCACAGCTATTGGCCTATATATGGTATTAACTATAGCGCGCAAACGATTGTTTTGCCTAGTAAATTTAATCGCTGCCGCCTGGAGATCGGTATCGGTAACGGCGATGCTTTGCTGCATATGGCAAGCCTCGATCCCGAGTGTCTGTATATCGGAGTCGAAGTGCACGAACCGGGCATCGGCCGTTGCCTGAACGGTATACACGAGCGGGCACTGGCCAATGTGCGGCTGATCAAACACGATGCGGTGGAGGTACTGGCGCACATGATTCCGCCGCATTCGATCGAGCGTGTGCTGCTGTTCTTTCCGGATCCCTGGCACAAGAAGCGGCATCACAAGCGACGTATCGTTAACGCGCGCTTTCGCGATTTGCTGATACGGGCACTAATGCCGCAAGGCGTAATCCATGTCGCCACCGACTGGGAAGAATATGCCGAGTGGATTGCCGAGCAGTTCCTCGGCGATGAACGCTTCGTCAACCTCGGCGACGCACAGGGATATGCCGCCTGTCCGGACTATCGTCCGCAGACGCGATTCGAGCAGCGGGGCCGGCGGCTCGGGCACGGCGTGCGCGACCTGTTGTTTGCCGTTCGCGGCTGAGCGGCGGTTGCCGGGCTCGCGGCCTGGCCGGCAGACGAAGCTGTGGGAGATTGCGACGTCAGTACAACAGGTTCATCATGACCAGCATGACAACGATGAACAGGACAGTCATGAAGCCGCCCGCGCGCATGAAATCCGGCACGCCGTAACCGCCGGGGCCCTTGATCAGCGCATTGACCTGGTGGGTCGGGATCAGAAAGGAATTTGAAGTCGCGAGTGCCACGGTCAGGGCAAATACCGCCGGGTTGGCGTCCGCACCGATGGCAATGTTGACCGCCAGCGGCACCAGCAGCACGGTCGCGCCGACGTTGGACATGACCAGCGTGAAAAAAGTACCGAGCACCGCGACCGCCGACTGAATTACCCAGATCGGCATGTCGCCAACCACCTTCAGCGTTTCATCCGCAATCCACTTGGCAGTGCCGCTGGTTTCGACCGCGAGACCCAGCGGGATCAGGCTCGCGAGCAGGAACACCGTACCCCAGGACACCGACTCGTAAGCTTCCTCGATCTTGAGGACCCCTGAAATGACCATGCCGATGGCGCCGGTCATCAGCGCCACCGACAGGCGCAAATCGGTGAACAGCACCATGAATAGCGCCAGCGAGAAGAAGAACGCGGCCCAGCCGACCTTGTTCGGACGGATTTCCTCCTGCGGATAGTCGGCGGTGACGATGACGAAGTTGCGGTCGCGTTCGAGATGTGCCAGCGCGCGCCAGGTGGTGTGCGCGAGGATCGTGTCGCCGGCCTCGAACGGCATGTCGCGAATG
>JASJCA010000076.1 GCA_030066215.1 Rhodobacter sp.
GCACCGGCCCGACCAGCGGATTGCCGTCGGGCGCGAAGGTGAAGGGGCCGTGGATCACCCGCTTGACGCCGGCGCGTTCCAAGACCGGGAAGCGGCGATAGGCGAAGGCGATCGAGGCCTCGATCTTGTCCAGGTCGTCGGGCAACAGCTCGTGCCCGAACGCCCAAGGCGTGCCGTCCACTGCCCAAGGGCGGCAGGTTTGTTCGTAAAATCCGATACATAGCCCGCGACCTTCCTGGCGCAGATAGCTCTCGCCGGCGGGGTCCATGACATGCGGGTGTTCCTCGGCCCGTTCGTAGATCTCAGCCAGATCATCGGTGACCAGATACTGGTGCTCCATCGGATGCAGCGGCAGGTAGAGCCCGGCCATCGCCGCCACCTCACGGGCCCAGAGCCCGGCGGCATTGACAACGTGGTCGGCATGCACGGTGCCTTTGTCAGTGACCACGTCCCAGGTGCCGTCGCCGCGCGGGTTGGTTTCGCGGACCATGCAGTGGGTGACGATCTCGGCGCCCCCCATGCGCGCGGCCTTGGCATAGGCATGCGTCGTGCCGGAGGGGTCCAGGTGCCCGTCCAAGGGATCGTAGAGCCCGCCGAGGATGCCGTCGACATTGGTCACCGGCGCGACCTTGGCGATTTCCTCAGGGCCGAGAATCTCGGTCTCGAGGCCCATATATCGGTGCTTTGCGCGCTCTGCCGTCAACATGTCGAGCCGATCGCGATCCGCGGCAAGCGTTACGCCGCCCACATGGTGCAGCCCGCAGGATTGGCCGGTGATTTCTTCGAGCTCGCGGTAAAGCCGGATCGTGTAGCCCTGCAGAGCCGCCATGTTGGTGTCGGAATTGAGCGTATGGAAGCCGCCAGCGGCGTGCCAGGTCGAGCCGCTGGTGAGCTCTGACCGCTCCACCAGCATCACGTCGCTCCACCCCGCCTTGGTGAGGTGATAGAGCACCGAACAGCCCACGACACCGCCACCAATCACGACTGCACGGGTTTGTGTTTTCATGACGTTACGCCCCGGCCCTCATGTCTCGCGCCCGGCAACCACAAGTCTCCGTCGCAAACCCGACGCCGCGGAATGGCCGGTGTCGAGTGCAAACACATATGCCTGGGTCAGGAAGAAACAGGCGGCGTCATGATCGCCTGTCACCTCGGCCGCTTGTGTGTAGAGCGACACTAACGCGCGATGGTCGTCTCGAGCATGTGCCTCCAGCAATCGCGCCTCCAATTCCGCACGCTGCGCTGAATCAGAGGCTTGCGTCGGTTTCGGCAATACCGCCGCCACCAAGCGCCCTAACCCGCCGCGAGCGGCGCGGCCTGCATTTGGCTCGCCACCCAATGGTGGAAACAGTGCGTGGGTCCATCCATCGCTGGACTAAACCGGCCACCGTCGAATTTCCGTCCGTGCCGCCCCCGCTGCATTCCCTCGACCACGAACAGATCCTCCTCGAAAACTCCGTACCACATCTCGGCGTTCCGCCGCCGCATCTCGGCCCACTCTACCCCCACCGCGGCCTCTTCGGAGGCGTAGTAGATCGACACATGTTCCACCGTTCGGTCCTTCGCCTTTGGCTCGAGGATGATGGCGTAGCCATGATCTCTGTGCAGGCCGAACAAGACATTGGGATAGAGTGCTATGTATTCCGCGCCCGCGTCCCACTTTGTGCTGAGTCCGGCAAAGTCCGGAAACCGCTGTCCGTCGTCGGTGATCATCGGCCGATAAACCAGCGTGCCCTGGCCGGAAAACCGCCCCGGTGCCTCGATGTGATAGTGGTCCTCGAGGCGCGAGTAGCTGTTGAGCCCCGGATGCACCCAGGGCAAATGATAGCTTTCACAGTAATTCTCGACCGCGAGCTTCCAATTGCAGGCAACATCGAAGGCAAAACTGCTTTCCGGCCCCCCAGGAACCAACGGCTGAGCTTCGAACTCCCTCCACCGCACGATGACATCGGCGGCATAGTCTTTGAAATCAGGGGCTTGGCCGTCGATGTTGACGAAGATCACGTCGCGCCAGACATGGGACCGGATTTCCATCAGCCCCAAGTTCTCCCTCTGGATTCCATCATGGGTATTGTGCCCCGGTCCGCCGACATGCGGCGTCGCCACCAATTCGCCGGTCAGCGCATAACACCACGAATGGTAGGGACAACGGATCGTACCGCCCACCCGGCGTTTCTCTTCGACGAGGATCATGCCGCGGTGCCGGCAGGTGTTCTGGAACACTTTCACCTGACCCTCGCGGGTCCGCACCGCCAGCAGCGGCTGGCCGACGAACTCGACCGGCATCGCCTCGCCCGGCTCCAGATCCTTGGCGAAACCGATCGCCGCCCAGTTGGCGAACAGCACTTTGTTGCGTTCCGCTTTGAACATGGCATCCGACACATAGTGCGCATTGGGCAACCCGCGGGCTGTGGCGACCGGGCGCAAGACCTGCGAAAGCGTAGGATCAGACATGGACATGTCCCTTGTGTCGGGTGGTCCCTTTGCACCGTCTACCAGGCGGGCCCAGGCGTCCGCATCGGTGGCGACGCGGCACGTCCTCTTCGCGACATGGAGTCAAAGCATCACGGTTTGCCCCGTCCGGGCTGACTCTTGCGCCGCGAGCCCCATTGCGACCGCAGCCGCGCCGTCCTGCAGAGTCACCTCCGGTGGAGCGCCGCCGCGTACAACCTCTTGGAAGCGCTGGTGTTGATAGAATGTCGCGCCGTTGTGGTCGCCGGCGGCGAGCAGCGCCGGATCCACCGGCAAGTCGATGGCCCGTGGCGCCTTCGGCTCACGCGGGCTGATCACCAAATGGGGCGGCGGTTCAGGCTGGTTCTTGGGCCAGAACCGTGCGGGGCCCGGCACGAAACACTCGATCTTGCCGGCCGGCCCCACGGCCGCGATCTCTTCCTGATAGCGCGACCCTTCGGCGAACATGCAGAGCTCCAGCATTGCCCGCGCGCCGCCAGCAAAATCGACGATGACATAGGCGTTGTCCAAGATATCCGGCGCCTCTCCGGCGTAGCGCTCATCCAGATGGTTCACCGCCTGGCCCGCGCTGGCCATCACCTGCACTGGCTCGTCGCGCAAGATCAGCCGCATCAAGTCGAAGAAATGACAGCATTTTTCGACCAGGGTGCCGCCGGTGTACCGGTTGAACCGGTTCCAGTCGCCGACTTTCTCCAGGAACGGATAGCGGTGCTCGCGGATCGTCAGCATCTTGATGCCGCCGGTCGCCGCCTCGGCCTCGGCGATCAGCCGCGCGATCGGCGGCATATAGCGGTATTCCATCGCCACCCAGATCGGCGCCGAGAAGTCCTGGCCGAGGCTTTCGATCAGCGCGGCATCGGCGGGGTCGGTGTAGAGCGGTTTTTCCACCAACACCGGCAGCGGCCGCGTAGCGGCGATCTGGCTGAGCTGGCGGGCGTGCAGGTGGTTCGGGCTGGCGATCAGCAGGCAGTCCAGATCGGGGATTGCGAGCAGATCCTCAAAGGTCTTTGCCAACCTCGCATTGGGCACCAAGGCGGATGCAGCCAACTGCATCGACTTGTCCGGTTCGAATATCGCGGCGATGTCCGCCTGTTCGATCAGTGCTATGTTGCGAATATGCTCCTGCCCCATCATACCCGCGCCGATCAGGCCGTATCTGCACATATCCAACCCCTTGGCCATCATTTCAGCCGCGACACGTAGCGGCAAACCCTTGGGTCGAACCACGTCCGCGATACCTCGGCCACCTGTCCGTCTTGATCCCAGCTTTGCCGGTCGACCACAGCCAGAGATCCTACATTGTCCATGTCCAACAATCCTTTGCCCCAGTCCGGCGCCTCGGCGACGCCGATCCTGTCC
Organism: Rhodobacter sp.; assembly: GCA_030066215.1. GTDB lineage: Bacteria > Pseudomonadota > Alphaproteobacteria > Rhodobacterales > Rhodobacteraceae > JASJCA01. Next base: position 3,832 of record JASJCA010000076.1, read on the forward strand.
TCGGCGCGCTGAATCCATAGCCCCAGAGCGGTTCTGTAATAGAAATACAGCGACTCCGACAGGTCCCGCGCGCGCAGACTTGCGGTATAGGAAGCGTCGAGCCAGATCTCTTCCAGCGCCGCCGCCAGTCCGTTGAGCCGCCGCAGCCGCCTGATCCGGTGCGCCATCCAGGACCGGCCGAAGTCCGGCAGCTCCGCAGGCTTGGCCAGCGTCGCGACCGAAACCACGTCCGCCGTCGGCAATCCGCCGCCTTCGAGCAGTTCGAGCCGGAAAAACGCATAGACACTTTCGGCATCGCCGCGATGCCGCACATAGTTGCCCGACCCTTGCAGCCGTTCCAACAGCCCCTGTTTTGCAAGCTCCGCTAAAGCCTTGCGCAAGGTTCCGACGGAAATCTCCAGCGCCGCCGCCATTTCACGTTCTGGCGGCAACCGTTCGCCGTCCAAAAGCCGCCCAGCCTGGATGTCGCGAATCAGCATCTCGCTGATTTGGACATAAAGCGGCAGCGACTGGGTCTGGGACATGCCTGCATCCGTTGAATTGATACACTATTGATGCATGTCCGACGGGATGTTACGCAAGGCCAAATCGGCCGCCGCAGGGACAGAATCGATGACCGTCGTACCCGTGACCTCCGCCGATCTCGATGCCTGCGAGGTCAGCTGGTTCGCCGCGCTCTGTTCCGACGACTACGCCCAACTCGGCGTGCCCGACGGCGGCCTGCGGTCGAGCTGGAAGCACTGTAGCTCCATCGTGCAAGAGGCTGAAAAACAAGGCTTCCGCAACATCCTCTGCCCCTCGTCCTACCAGGTCGGGCAGGATACGCTGAGCTTCGTGGCCGGTTGCGCGCCGATCACCAGCGAGATCAACTTCCTCGCCGCGGTGCGCTGCGGCGAGATGCAGCCGATCATGCTCGCCCGCACCATCGCCACGCTGGACCACATGCTCGAAGGGCGGCTGACCATCAACATCATCTCGTCGGATTTTCCGGGCGAGGTGGCCGAGAGCAAATTCCGTTACCAGCGCTCGCGCGAGGTGGTCGAGATCCTGCGCCAGGCCTGGCGCCAGGACAAGATCAACTACCACGGCGAAGTCTATGATTTCACGGATCTTTGGACCGAACCCGCCAAGCCCTATCAGCAGAATGGCGGGCCGCTGATGTATTTCGGCGGCTACTCGCCCGACGCGCTGGAGCTCTGTGCCCAGCATTGCGACGTCTACCTGATGTGGCCGGAACCCAAGGCGCAGATCGCCGAGCGGATGCAGGCGGTGAACGCGCGCGCCGAGGCGCATGGGCGCACGCTCGACTACGGGCTGCGTGTCCACATGATCGTGCGCGACACCGAGGCCGAGGCCAAGGAGTATGCCGAGCATCTGGTCGCCCAGCTCGACGATGAATTTGGGCGGCTGATCCGAGACCGGGCGCACGATTCGGTGTCGCTGGGCGTGGCGCACCAGGCCCGGGCCCGCGAACTGGCGGACAAATTCGGCTATGTCGAGCCGCATCTCTGGACCGGCGTGGGCCGCGCGCGGTCGGGCTGCGGCGCGGCGCTTGTCGGCTCGACCGATCAGGTTATGTCCGAGATCGAGGAGTACCGGAAGATGGGCATCCGCGCCTTCATCTTCTCCGGCTATCCCCATATCGACGAATGCAAATCCTTCGGGGCCCGCGTGATGCCGAACCTCAAGACCTGCTCGCTGCCGCATGCCTACGGCCGCGTGCCCAGCCTGACGCCGGCGACCCCGCTGGGCGCGGGGCCCCGCATCTGATGCAGCGGGTGCGCCTCAGCGACGCGGTCGAGCTCAGCCGGATTGTCTATGGCATGTGGCGGCTCGGCGACGACGCGGACACCTCCGCGGACCACATCCAGGCCAAGGTCGAGGCCTGCCTGGATCAGGGCATCACCACCATTGATCAGGCCGACATCTATGGCGGCTACCAGGCGGAAGAACTGTTCGGCGCCTGCCTAAAGGCCGCGCCGGGGCTGCGCGACCGGCTGGAGATCGTCACCAAATGCGACATCGTCGCGCCGGTCGGACGCCACGGCAGCGCGCGGGTGAAGCACTACGACACGTCGTCCCGTCATATCTCAGCATCGATCGATAGCTCATTGAAATTGATGGGGATTGATCACATCGACCTGCTGTTGATCCACCGTCCCGATCCGTTGATGGACGCCGCAGAGACAGGCGCGGCGCTCGATGCCGCGGTGGCCGCGGGCAAGGTGCGTGCGGTCGGCGTGTCGAACTTCAAGCCGCATGACTGGACGCTGCTGCAGTCCCACATGACCACGCCGCTCATCACCAACCAGATCGAGATCAGCCTGCAGGCGCACGAGCCCTTCACCAACGGCGACATCGCCTTTGCGCAAGAGCGCAAGATCGCGCCGATGGCGTGGTCGCCGCTGGGCGGTGGGGCGCTGGTGGCCGGGGCTGCGGACACCGAGCTTTTGAAGGCACTCGACGGGGTGGCGCGCAAGAACGGCACCGACCGGGCGGCGGTGGCCATCGCCTGGCTTCTGGCCCATCCCGCACGCATCCTGCCGGTGATGGGCACCAACAATCTCGACCGCATCTGCACCTTCGCCGACGCCTTCAGCGTCGAGATGGACCGCGAAACCTGGTTCGAGCTTTACACCGCCGCCCTAGGCCACGAGGTTCCGTAATGCCCGACGGTATCGAACGAATCATGCAAAGCGTCACCCCCGGCCCCGAAACCACGCGCGAGTTCCGCGATGCCCTGGGACGGTTCGCCACCGGCGTCTGCGTGATCACCACCGATAGCGAGATCGGGCCCCTGGGCATCACCGCCAACAGCTTTGCCAGCGTGTCGCTCGATCCGCCGCTGGTGCTTTGGGCGCCGGCGAAATTTTCCCGCCGGTACAAGGCCTTCGCCGAGACACTTCATTTCGCGATCCACGTGGTCGCCGAGGATCAGCAGGCGCTGTGCCACCGCTTTGCCAAGGACGGCACCGCGTTCGACGGCACCGACTGGCACCTCAACGATCGCAAGGTGCCGGTGCTCGAGGGCTGCCTGGCGCGGTTCGAATGCGACACGGTCGCGACCCATGACGGCGGCGACCACCGCATCGTCGTGGGCCGTGTGACCCGGGCGAGCTGGCGCGCAGGCGCGCCGCTGGTCTTTTCTCAAGGGGACTATGGGCGGTTTACAAACCCGGCCTAAGCCCCGAGAGTAAAACGATAAGGCCCCGGCAAAGAGGGCCGCAAGGGAGGGCGCGACATGGCGCTGCTGACGGGGCTGCTCTGGCCTTTTCAGACCTTCAACGACGTGGTCCTGCGCGTCGGGCGTTGGATCGCCATCGCGGCGATTGCGCTGATGGTGGTGGCGATCCTGATCCAGGTGTTCTTTCGCTATGCGCTGAACAACGCTCTGCCCTGGCCTGACGAGGCGGCGCGCTTCGCGATGCTCTGGATGACCGGGCTGATCGCGCCAATGGCCTATCGCCGGGGCGGCTTCGTGGCCATCGACATGGCCGTCCGCGCCCTGCCCGAGCGCGTCGCCGCGATCCTGTCGCTGCTCTTGTTGTTCATCGCCGGCGGCGTGTTGGCGATGGCGATCGACATCGGCTGGAACGAGGTGACGGGTTTCATGTCGCGCGCCAAGACCGCCTCGCTTTACTACATCGACCTCAGCGGCGCGTGGGAGAAGATGCCCCGCCAGTGGATGATGCTGTCGTTCTTCGTCGGCGTGGTCCTGTTGATGGTGGTCAATATAGAGCTGATCCTGCGCGCCCTGATCACGCTGCTCGGCCATGGCGGACGGCTGAAAAACCTGGCCCCGCCCGAAGACGAACTGATGGCGGAGTAGGCCCATGCTGATCTGGTTCCTCCCCGTCTTCCTGCTGTTTTTGATGATCGGCCTGCCGGTGTTTTTCGGCCTGCTCGCCGCGCCCGGCATCCTGTTGTGGCTGAGCGGTCAGGAGAAGGACATCACGCTGCTATATCGCAACGTTTACAACGGGATGGACTCGTTTCCGCTGATGGCGATCCCGTTCTTCATGCTCGCCGGTGAGCTGATGAACAAAGGCGGCATCACCATCCGCCTGGTGGAGTTCAGCCAGGCGCTGATGGGGCATCTGAGGGGCGGGCTGGCGCAGGTCAACATCCTGTCCTCGATCCTGTTTGCGGGGCTCAGCGGGTCCGCCGTCGCCGACACCTCGGCGCTGGGCTCGATGCTGATTCCGGCGATGGAGAAAGAGGGCTACACGCGCCGCTTCGCCGCCGCGATCACCGCCGCCTCGTCGGTCATCGGCCCGATCATCCCGCCCTCGGGCATCATGATCATCTACGCCTACGTGATGGGCGAATCGGTGGCCGCGCTGTTTCTGGCCGGCATCGTACCCGGCATCCTGGTGGGCGTTGGGCTGATGTTCATGGTCCGCGCGGTGGCCGACCGCTACGAACTCCCCCCGGCACATCGGGTCGTGATCACCGGGATCAAGCTGTCGCCGCTGGAATACGGGTTCTCCTTCGTGCTGGTGCGCTTCAACCTCGGCTGGCTTCTTGCGCAGTTCGCGCCGCTCGGCGCAGAACCCTCGGCCACCGCGAAATGGCTCGCCTTCGGCGGTGGGTTGGTCGTGGCTCATGCCATCGCCATGGGTTTGCGCCGCGTGGTCGGGCACGATTTCCGCATGGTCTGCAAGCGCGCGGTGGTGCCCCTGCAGACCCCGATCCTGATCCTCGGCGGCATTTTGGCGGGCATCTTCACCCCCACCGAGGCCGCCGCGGTCGCCGTGGCCTATGCGCTTCTAGTCGGCTTCGGCATCCTGCGGACGATGAAACTGGCCGACCTGCCCGACGTTCTATCGCGCGCGGCGATGACCTCGGCCGTGGTGCTGTTGCTCGTGGGCGCCGCGATGGCGTTCAAGACCGTGGTCTCGCTCAGCTACGCGCCGCAGATCCTGGCCGAGTTCATCCTGTCGCTGTCGGAAAACCCGCTGATCTTACTATTTTTGATCAACATGCTGCTGTTCATCGTCGGCATGTTCCTCGACGCCGGGCCGGCGATCATCATCCTGGGGCCGATCCTGGGCCCGATCTTCACCGACCTCGGCGTCCATCCGGTGCATTTCGCGATCATCATGTCGGTCAACCTCACCGTCGGCCTGGCGACACCGCCCATGGGACTGGTCTTGTTCGTGGCCTCGGCGGTCAGCGGAGAACGGGTGGAAACCATCGCCAAAGCGATCCTGCCGTTCCTGGCCATCGAGATCATCGTGATCTTCCTGATCACCTACGTCCCCGCGATTTCCATGACGATCCCGCGCTTGACGGGCTTCGTCCAATAGCTGCAGCATGAAAACACCTTAGGGAGGTACAACCAATATGCTGAAATACCTGACCACCGCGGCCGCGGCCGCTGCGATCCTCGCGGGCACCGCGTTCACCGCGCTCGCCGGCAGTCACGAGCCGATCAAGCTCCGTGCCACGGCGAACTCGAACGAAAACGACGAGGACTACGACGGCCTCATCGTCTTCAAGAACTATGTCGAGCAGGCCAGCAACGGCGCCATCGAGGTCGAGCTGTTCATCGGCACCCAGCTATGCTCGAACGGCTCGGAATGCCTCGCCGGCATCGCCGACGGCAACATCGACATCGTGATCCAGACCTCGGGCGGCACCGCCAACATCTTCCCCTTCGTCCAGGTTCTCGACCTGCCCTATCTGATGTCGGACGACCGGGTGGCCGAGGCGGTTCTGGCCAACGGCTCATCCTTCGTCTCGACGATGCAGGACATGGTGCAAGAGGCCTCGGGCGGCGCGGTGCGGCTGATGACCATCGGCAACACCGGCGGCTGGCGCAACTTCGCCAACACGCAAAAACGCGTGACGCAACCCTCGGACATGGACGGTCTGAAGATCCGCACCGTGGTCGCCGACCTGCCGCAGGAGCTGGTCAAGGCGCTCGGCGCCTCGCCGACCCCGATCCCGTGGCCGGAGCTCTTCACCAGCTTCCAGACCGGCGTCGTCGAGGGCTCCAAGAACGGCATCACCGACATCATGAACATGAAATTCCCCGATGCCGGGCTGCAGTACATCACGCTCGACGGCCACGCCTATATGGGCGCGCTGTGGTTCATGAACAACGAACGCTTCATGGGGATGGACGCGGCTCAGCAGCGCGTGGTGCTCGACGGCTTCTATGCGCTGCAGCAAGCCACCTTCGCGAGCCCCAAGCGCAAGTCGATCCAGGCCTACCAGGACTTCGTGGCCGCGGGCGGCGACATCTACGTGCCGACGCCGGAAGAGAAGGCGATGTTCAAGGACGCCGCCGCGCCGGTCTATGACTGGTTCAAGGCGAATGTGGACGGCGGCGAGCGGATCTTCGACGCTCTGACCGGTGCCGTGGCCGATGTCGAGGGCGCCATTGACGCCACCCGGATGGCCGACACCAAGTAACCGGCCCGTTCTGCGGGACGGCGGCCGCCCGGGCGATCGGGCGGCCGTTTTCTTTGCCCAGGGCGCGCGTTGCGACATTGCAGGACGGAATCCGGCAGACTTCGCCACGCGCCGCGGTATGCTCCCTGAGACCGCAGCAATGGAGCATGCAATGACAACCGACAGCTTCCGCCGCCAGGGCTATACCGTGTTCTCCGACGCCATTGCCGCGGCAGACCTGGCCATGCTGCGCGGGGTCTGCGACCGACTGCTGCAGGAGCCGCCCGAGGACGGCGGCAAGGGCCTGCACACGATCGGCCTGGGCGAGGCGCGCCGGTTCCTGCGCCACCGCCATGCCGATTTTCCCGACCTGGAGCGCTTCGTCCTCGGGCCCGCGATGGGCGCCGTCGTCCGCGACACTCTGGGCGGCGACGGGTTGCTGTTCAACGAGCAGTTCGTGGTCAAGGGCGCCGGCAAAGGTGCCAGCTTCGCCTGGCATCAGGATTCGGCCTATGTCGGCTTCGACCACGCGCCCTACGTGACCGTGTGGATCGCATTGGACGATACCACCGAGGCCAATGGCTGCGTCTACATCCTGCCCCGCGACATCGACGCCCATCCTGGCATCGACCCGCATGACTGGGACGACGAGGGCCGCGAGCTCAACGGCTATTCCGGTACCGATCCCGGCGTCGCGATGACCTGCCTTGCCGGCACCGTAGTCGCGTTTTCCAGCCGCACCCTGCACCGATCGGGCGCCAATGCGACCGACAGTCCCCGCCGCGCTTACATCGTCCAGTACTCGCTGGAGCCGATCCGCGACCCGAAGACCGGCGCGCTGAAGCGCTTCGCCAAACCCGTCGCGGCGGCGGAGCCGGCCTGAGGGGAAGGCCGGTGCAGAGCGGCCGAGCGGGAGTTGCCTGGAGGGGTCTTGGCCCCAACAGAGAAGAGCCGCGCCATCGCCAACCCGCGGGATGGCGAGCCGACGTTTGAACGGCAGCACTTCATGGTGGACGAATCCGTAGGACCTCACGCAGTGTGCGAGGCTCGACAAATCGCCACCCCTCCGGGGCGGGTTGGCGATGGCGCGGCGGCGCTGCGCGCCTTGAGTCCGCGCCCGGCTCAGCGCTCACAAGTCCCCGCTACGCTAGAACCTCCGCCAGCCCGGTCAAATCCTCCGCCACGACGTCCCACGCCGCGTCGGGCCGGAGGTCTGTCGCCTGGCCCGGGCCGTACTCTTCCGCCCGCAAAACAAAGGCCGTGCTCATCCCCACGTCCCGTGCCGCACGCAGATCGTCGTTGTGGGCGGCCACCATCATGCAGTCGGCGGGATCGAGCCCCAACGCCTCGGCGGCGCGCAGATAGACCCGGGGGTCGGGCTTGTAGGCCCGGGCGATCTCGGCGCCCAGGATCGCGTCCCAGACCAGCCCGCCGTGGCGCGACAGCCTCACCATCAGCGCGATATTGCCGTTCGACAGCGCCGCCACCACCCGCTGCCGCCGCAGCCCCGCGGCGCTGTCCGGCCAGGAGTCGAGCCGGTGCCACACGGTTGTCAGGTGCCAGATATCGGCCTCGTCCAGCCCGGCGATCCCGTACCGGTCGAGCAGCACCAGCAGGTTCTCGCGGTGCAGCACATCCAGCGCCACGTAGTCGCGCGCCCCGCTGCGCACCGCCTGCATCGCCGGCTGATAGAGCGCGCGCCAGTCGAGCGCGAATCCCTCCCAGTCGCGCGCAACACCGCGCGGGCCGAAAAACCCCTGCAGCTCTGTCAGCACCGACGACCGCCAGTCCACCACCGTGCCGAACACATCGAACAACAGCGCCTTCGGTCCCGCCATCGCCGCCCCCTCCCCGTCGGAAACAGTCTGTACTTCAGATTTCAGTTGAACTTTCCGTGATCACCGGAAGGGATAGAGCCAGACCCGGTAATCCTCTATGAGGTCATGTGCATGTTCGATCTGGTCCGCCGTCATCTTCTTTTTGACCTCCTCCTGGCTGATCGCCGCGTCCGGGTCGCCGCCGATGGTGCTGAGCACGTACCACATGTAGGCGCGAGTGAGATCGGGGGCCGGCAGCCCGGTGCCGACTTCATAGTACCAGCCGACGCCGGACTGCGCCCCGGCATGGCCCTTCATCGCCGCGCGCAGATACCATTCGAAGGCGCGCACCGGGTCCTGCTCGACGCCGAGCCCGAGGGCGTACATCACCCCGATAAGCTCCTCTGCCTCGGCGTTGCCCGACCGCGCCGCGGGCCACAAAGCTTCCCGCGCTTCCTCAAATCGCCCGGCCTCCATCAGATCGCGCGCCTCTTCCAGTTCGGCCCAAGCCGGCAGGGCAATGGCCAGAAACAACACCGACGCAATACCGACGTAAAACAGTCGTTTTACAGACATGGAATTCCCGCCCTCTTCTTCGCGTGTCTCGGTGCCCTGCCCGCTGCCGCGCTCGACCTGCCCGAGCCGCTGACGGATGCCGATTTCATCCGCTTCGACCCTGGCCAGGCGCAACTCGGCCAGCTTCTGTTCTACGACAAGATCCTGTCGGGAAACCAGAATATCTCGTGCGGCACCTGCCACCACCACGATTTGGGCTCGTCGGACGGGCTCAGCCTCGGCATCGGCGAAGGCGGTGTCGGTTTGGGCCCCGAGCGCACCGCCGGCACCGGCCCCGAGCGGATCCGCAAACGCATCCCGCGCAACGCGCCAAGCCTTTGGAATCTGGCGCATAAAGACGTCGACACCCTGTTCCACGACGGTCGGCTGTCGGTGTCTGATCTCTACGGCAACGGCTTCAACTCGCCGGCCGAGGAATGGCTGCCCCAGGGGCTAAAGAGCGTGCTCGCCGCCCAGGCGCTGTTTCCGATGACCTCGGACCACGAAATGGCCGGCCATCCGGGCGAGAACGAGATCGCCGGCGCGGTGAAGGAGCGCATCGATCTGGCCTGGCCGATCATCGCCAAACGGGTGCGCGGGGTGCCCGAATACGGGCGCCTCTTCGTCGATGCCTTCGATCATATCGAGGCGCCCGAGGAGGTGACGATCGTCGAGATCGGCAACGCCATCGCCGCCTTCATCGGCACCGAATTCCGCAATCACGACAGTGCCTTCGACGCCTATCTTCAAGGCGATGCCGCGGCGCTCAACGCGCAGCAGACCCGCGGGATGGAGCTGTTCTACAGCGTTGGCTGCTCGGGCTGCCATGCAGGCCCGCTGATGACCGACAATGGCTTTCACGCCATCGGCCTGCCGCAGTTCGGCCCCGGGCGGACCCGCAAATGGGACCCGGTGCCGCGCGACGTCGGCCGGATGGGCGAGACCGACCGGCTGGAGGACGCCTACAAGTTCCGCACCCCGTCCTTGCGTAACGTCGCGCTGACCGCGCCCTACGGCCACAATGGCGCCATGCCGACGCTGGAGGCGATGGTGCGCCACCACGCCGACCCCATGAAGAGCCAAGAGGATTGGCAGCCCGCGATGGCCAATCTGAGACCCGCGCCCTGGATCGCACAGACCGATTTCATCATCCGTGAGGATCGGATCGAAATGGCCCGGCAGCTGGCCGTCAACGAGCTCGACCTGCCACCGCTAACCGACCGCGACATTGCCGACATCGTCGCCTTCCTGCATTGCCTGACCGGCCGCAGCGCCGGGGACCGCCCGCTCGGCGTACCGGACACGGTGCCAAGCGGCTTGCCGGTCGACTGACCCGCGGCCCGGCGCCGCGTCAGGCCTGGAATACCCGCCCGGCGGCGCAAGCCGCTTCGAAGCGGCTTGAGGCAAGCGGCTTCCGAGCCGCTTGAGGAACGCGTTTCGAAACGCGTTGCAAGGCCCTTCGAAGGGCCTTGTGCGGTCCTGGCGCGCGGTTCCCGCAGGATCGGCCCGGAAAACCGCCTCGGCTGCGTCGATTTTGCGCTGTGCCGGAGGGCGTTGAGGGTTATTTGTCAGCCCCACGAAAGGCGGGGCGATGGTGCTGGCGGTCGACGATGTTTGGAAGAGCTATCCGGGCGAGTCCGGCCGCATCGACGTGCTGCGAGGGGTCGGCCTGGCCATGGCCGCCGGCGAGACCGTCGCACTGACCGGTGAATCGGGCAGCGGCAAGTCGACGCTTCTGCATCTGGTCGGCGGCTTGGACGCGCCGGACCGCGGCGTCATTATGGTCGGCGGCGAAGACATCGCCCGGCTCGGCGACAGTGGGCGTGCGGCGCTGCGGCGCGATCGGATCGGCGTCGTGTTTCAGCAGTTCAACCTGATCCCGTCGCTCGACACGGCCGCCAACATCGCGTTTCAGGCGCGTCTCGCCGGCCGCCACGATGCCGCCTGGTGCGCCGACCTTGCCGAGCGGCTGGGACTGGCCGGGCAGCTGCGCCAGTTCCCCGAGCAGCTCTCGGGCGGGCAACAGCAGCGGGTCGCGATCGGGCGGGCGCTGGCCGGACGTCCTGGGCTCGTCTTGGCCGACGAGCCGACCGGCAATCTCGACGAGGCCACCGGCGACGCGGTGCTCGACCTGATGCTCGAGCTTGTCGCCGACACCGGCGCCGCGCTGTTGATGGTGACTCATTCCGAGCGATTGGCCGCACGGCTGGGGCGGCGGCTGCATCTGCATGCCGGCGAGATCTCGTGATGTGGATCGCGGGGCTGTCGGCGCTGTTGTCCCACTGGCGGCGCAAACCGTTGCAACTGGCCACGCTGGTCCTGGGTCTCGCACTCGCCACCGCGCTCTGGTCCGGAGTCCAGGCGATAAATTCTGAGGCGCGGGCCAGCTACGCCGACGCCTCGGCAGCGCTTGGGGAAACGCGATACGCCCAACTCCTGCCGCGCGAGGGCGAGATCCCGTTGGCGCGTTACGTCGCGCTGCGGCGGGCGGGGGGGCAGGTCTCGCCCGTCGTCGAGGGACGGATGACACTTGCGGGCGAGAGTTGGCGGTTGATCGGCATCGATCCATTGACCGTGCCCGGTGATGTTGCGCCGTCCGGTGCAAATATCGCCGGCGACCTGGCGGGTTTTTTGACCGGCGGCGGCCGAGTCTACGCCCCACCCGAGGCCACCGGAGCCTTGGCGCAAGCGCTCGACATCCCGGTACTGCCCGCCGACGGCATCGCACCTGGCGTGCTCTTCACCGATATCGGCGTGGCGCAGCGGCTGCTTGGCCTCGACGGCGGGATCAGCCGGCTGATATTGCGCGACGATCAGCCGCTCGGCTTGCCCGAGGTCGCAACCCTCGCTCCGGACCTCGATCTTCGCCGTCCCGAGCAAGGCAGCGACGTCGCCCGGCTGACCGATAGCTTCCACCTCAACCTCACCGCATTCGGGCTGCTTAGCTTCGCCGTCGGGCTCTTCATCGTGCACGGCGCCATCGGACTCGCATTTGAGCAGCGGCGGCCAATGTTCCGCACTTTGCGTGCGCTCGGTCTGCCGATGCGGACGCTGGTGATTTTGGTCTGCCTCGAACTTCTGCTCTTCGCTCTCATCGCCGGCGCCATAGGAATGGTCCTTGGCTATGCCATCGCCGCCGCACTTCTGCCGGACGTCGCCGCTACCCTGCGCGGGCTCTATGGCGCCGAGGTCGACGGTAGCCTAAGCCTACGCCCCGCTTGGTGGCTCGCTGGAACAGCCATTGCAATCGGCGGCACTGCACTCGCCGCCGCCGGTGCGGTTTGGCGGGTTGGTCGCCTGCCGATACTGGCAGCCGCACAACCCCGCGCCTGGGCCCGCGCCTCGGAACGGCGGCTCTATGTGCTGGGTGGCGGCGCTGCGATCCTGGCGCTGGTATCGCTGACGGCAGGCCTATTTGGATCGGGCCTAGTCGCGGGCTTCGTTCTGCTTGGCGCGCTCCTGATCGCCGCTGCATTGGCGTTGCCGGTTCTGCTGCACGCCTTTCTGACCGTTGCCACACGCAAAGCGCGCGGACCCCTCGCCGAGTGGTTCTGGGCCGACACACGCCAGCAGCTTCCTGGCCTGTCGCTTGCCCTGATGGCTCTGCTCTTGGCGCTGTCGGCCAATATCGGCGTCGGCACCATGGTCGCCTCGTTCCGATTGACCTTCACCGGCTGGCTCGACCAGCGCCTCGCGTCCGAGCTCTACGTCACCGCCGAGACCGAGGCCCAGGCCCCCGCCCTGCGCGCCTTTCTGGAGCCCCGCGCCGATGCCGTCCTGCCGATCTGGAACATCGACGGGCGCGTCGCCGGGCTGCCGGCAGAGATCTACGGGGTCGCCGACCACCCGACGTATCGTGACTCCTGGCCCATGCTCGAGTCCCTGCCGGACGTCTGGGACCTGGTGGCGCAAGGCGAAGCCGTTCTGATCAACGAGCAACTGGCCCGCCGCGAGGGAATCGGCCCTGGCGACCCGCTGTCCCTGCCTGGCGCCTGGGAAGCGCAGATCGGCGGCGTCTACAGCGATTACGGCAACCCGGTTGGCCAGGTTCTTGTTGGTCTGCCGCATCTCGTTGCGCGCTTTCCTGACATCGAAAAACGCCGCTTCGGCGTGCGCATCGCGCCCGAGCGGACCGCCGATCTGGCGCGTGCCTTGCGCGACGAGTTCGGCCTGCCGGCACAGAACATGATCGACCAGGCCAGCCTCAAGGCGTTTTCGCTGCAGATCTTCGAGCGCACCTTCACCGTCACCGCCGCGCTCAACGTCCTGACCCTGTCGGTCGCAGGCTTTGCGATCCTCACTTCGCTTTTGACACTAGCCGCGGTGCGCCAGCCGCAACTCGCGCCGGTCTGGGCGCTTGGCCTCACCCGCCGGCGTCTCGCTGCTCTGGAACTGGCGCGCGCGCTGCTGCTTGCCGCTCTCACGATCCTTGCCGCGATTCCGGTGGGCCTGCTGTTGTCCTGGACCCTGCTTGCTGTGATCAATGTCGAGGCCTTTGGCTGGCGCCTGCCGATGTTCCTGTTTCCGCGCGACTGGTTGGTCCTCGGCCTTCTGTCGCTGATGGCAGCTGCCCTTGCCGCGCTGTGGCCCGCCCGCAAACTCGCCCGCACTCCGCCCGCCGAGCTTCTGAAGATTTTCGTCAATGAGCGTTAGATATTTTGCTGCCCTGCTGCTCGCGGTCTTCGGCGCGACAGCGCATGCCCAAGGTTTCGCCGGAATGGGAACCAGCGCCGATGGCTACGCCTTGCCCCAGCCCGGGACCGAGTTCGCCTTTCCGGCGGATCATGGGGCACATGAGGACTTTCGCATCGAGTGGTGGTATCTCACAGCCAACCTGCGCGATCAGGGTGGCACCGATTACGGACTGCAATGGACATTGTTCCGCTCGGCTCTCTCGCCAGAGTCAAACGAGGACTGGCAAAGCAACCAGTTTTGGATGGGCCACGCCGCGATCACCACGCCCGACGCCCACTTTTCCACCGAACGCTTTGCCCGCGGCGGTATTGGCCAGGCCGGCGTCACGGCCGAGCCCTTCACCGCTTGGATCGATGACTGGCAGATGACTGGCATCGAAACGGGGCGGCTGACGACCACCGGTCCCAATTTCGCCTATGACATGGAGATCTCCGCGCAGGGCCCCTTCGTCCCACAAGGCGAGAGTGGCTATTCGGTCAAATCCGAAGCCGGCCAGGCGAGCCATTACTATTCACAGCCGTTCTACCGCATCGCCGGCACCCTGACGCTGCCGGACGGCCCCGTCGAGGTCGAAGGCCAGGCCTGGCTCGACCGTGAATGGTCCTCGCAACCGCTGAGTGAGGATCAGACCGGCTGGGACTGGGTCTCGCTACACCTCGACACGGGCGAAAAACTCATGGGCTACCGACTGCGCTCCAGCATCGACCCGCCCTACACGGTCGCCACCTGGATCACCCCCGACGGCACACCGGAGCCCTACCCCGCCGGCGCCCTCACCATGACTCCAACGGCCACCAGCGACGTCGACGGTCGCGCCGTCCCCACCACCTGGCGCCTGCAGCTGTCCGGCAAAAACCTCGACATCTCCGCCGCCGCTTTGAACCCGCAGGCCTGGATGGACACCGCCGTCAGCTACTGGGAGGGGCCGGTGAAGGTCACCGGCAGCCACCCCGGCATTGGGTATCTGGAAATGACTGGCTATGACTGACTGGTCGAAATCGCTCACCGGGCTCCACGAGAGGCTCTGGCAGGATCTGGCCGACGCCCTCGCGCCGCCCGCCCGCCGGGTTGTCTTGTCGAGCATCAGCCTGACCAGCGGGCCCGAGGCTCGTATGGTCGTTCTGCGTGCCGCCGACCGCGGCCGGGCCGAGGTCGCGGTCCATACCGACATCCTCTCGACCAAGGTCGCCGAACTCCGGGCCGACCCGCACGCCACGATCCACAGCTGGAACGAGACCTTGCAACTGCAACTCCGCCTGCGCGGCACGATGCGGATCGAGACGGGCGCCGCCGTCGCGCATCTCTGGCCCAGGATCCCCGACGGCTCGCGGTCGTCCTACGGCGTCACCCCAGCCCCCGGAACTCCGATCCCGGCCTCCGACGCCTATGACCGTACCCCGGATCAGGCCAAATTCGCCGTCCTGACCCTGGAAATCGCCGAAATCGACGCCGTCCACCTCAGCGGCGACTACCACCGACGCGCACTCTACCGCCGCCAGGACCGCTGGCACGGTGCATGGTTGGCGCCGTAGCCCAAGGCGGACCGCCATGCCAATGGCCATCGACCTGGGCTACGGCGCCAACCATGCACCGTGCCAGCGGTCCTGGCGGCGGTAGAGTGCGCGTCGGTGGTAGTCGCCGCTGAGGTGGACGGCGTCGATTTCGGCGATTTCCAGGG
>JASJCA010000175.1 GCA_030066215.1 Rhodobacter sp.
ATCCGATCTGGTTACCGCCCGAGAAAAGCCGCGCTTACGCATTGCAGTGGTTCGCCTTTGCCGCGATCGCGCTGGCGTTGTTTGTGATATTGAATTTACGGAAAGAGGAATGAGCGAAACAGAGAATCGAAATGCCGGGGATTCGGGCAGCCTGTTCTGGTATCGGGTCAAGCTGGTGTCGCTGATCGTGGTTTTTGCGTCGCCGTTCATCGGCGGCTGGTTGGCGTTTTACGTGTTCGAACTGCGGCCGGAAAGCGGCAACTACGGCCAGTTGGTGCAACCGGTTCGCAAGATCGATTGGCCGCTGCTGACCGATGTCAGCGGCAATCAGCACGTCGACGGTTTCGGCCGCAAGTGGACCTTCGTGATGTTTGCCGCCGAGGGCTGTACCGAGCGCTGTTACGAAAACCTTTACTACATGCGCCAGATTCGCACGCTGCTCGGCCGCAACACCCTGCGCCTGCAAAACCTTTTCGTCAGCGGGCAGCCGCTCGGCGAGAAGATGCGGGCATTTCTGCGCGAATACCCTAACCTGGTCGTGATCGAGAACTACAGCGACAGCGAGCTGCTGCAGCAGTTCGCGCTGGATGGCGAGGCGGCGGTCGGCGTCACCAACAAGCTGTACCTGGTCGATCCCGACCGCAACTTCATGATGCACTACCCGGCGGCCAGCGATCAGGACCGGGTACTCGAGGATCTGCGCAAGCTGATGAAGTTATCCCAGATCGGTTGAATCTGATATGATCCGGCGATTGAACCGGCGCGGGAAAGTCTGTATAAAGTCGCCTCGCCGGGTCTCCCGGGAAAATCGTAAACCGAAAACCGTAAATCCATGACCACGCTGACGCTCGCTTCCTGGACGCAGTATTACAACCTGACCAAGCCCAAAGTGGTTCTGCTGATCGTGTTTACCGCGATGGTGGGTATGTTGCTGGCGGCCGAAGGCGCGCCGCCGCTGGACGTATTCGTGTTCGGTCTGGTTGGTATCGGGCTTGCGGCCGCGTCAGGCGCGGCCATCAATCACGTCGTCGACGAACACATCGACCGGATCATGGAGCGCACACGCAACCGGCCGCTGGTCAGCGGTGAGCTGGATCAGCGCTCGGCACTGATGTTCGCTCTCTCGATCGGTGCGCTGGGCCTGCTGATGCTGGGCCTGTTCGTGAACCTGCTGACCGCGGTGCTGACCTTTTTCTCGCTGGTCGGATACGCGCTGATCTACACCATGTACCTCAAGCGCGCGACGCCGCAGAACATCGTGCTCGGCGGCGCTGCCGGTGCGGCACCGCCGCTGCTCGGCTGGACCGCGGTAACCGGCACGGTCGATACCGAGGCGCTGCTGCTGTTCCTGATCATCTTCGTCTGGACGCCGCCGCACTTCTGGGCGCTCGCGATCCGGCGCCGGGAAGAATACGCCAAAGCTGAAATTCCGATGCTGCCGGTCACCCACGGCGTGCTGTTCACCAAGCTGCAGATCCTGCTCTACACGATTCTCCTGTTCGTGGTTTCGATCATGCCGTTCCTGGTGCAGATGAGCGGCCTGATCTACCTCGCCGGCGCGCTCGCGCTCGGGGTTGGATTCCTGTACTACGCGATCAAGCTGTATCGCGACGATCAGCCCAACTCGATCGCGATGAAGACTTTCGGCTACTCGATTTTCTACCTCAGCCTGCTGTTCGGCTTCCTGCTCGCGGACCACTACGCACGCGTCTTCATCCGCGGCTGGTTTTTGTAGGCAATCAGCCACAAGCTCTTTTCTGTCGACCCGCGGGCTGGACCCGAAGGACCTTAACCCGCGGGACCCACTGATATTTGGATACCCCACAGCTTTGCTGGATCCCGCGGTCGAGCCGCGGGATGGCACATCACGGTGCAACGAGCTTGCAGATAGTCCGGAACTTCCGACTTCGCCGGGCCGCGCGGACCTGCGCGGGAATGACGCTGAGTGGATTGTCGGGCTGCCGGGCTAGCTGCCGGCAAAGTGCAGCACCAGCTGCACCACGCCGACCAGCGTCAGCACGAAAGCGGCGCCGAGAATCAGCCCCATCCAGATGAAATGCGACATCTTGCCCTGGCTGAAGTCGCGCTCGCGGTTGGCGTTGCTCTGCACGCCGAGAAAGGCCATCGCGGTGCTCTTGAAGGTGTCCATGAAAGAGAGCTCGCGGCGCTCGTCCCGCGGTTCGTTTTCGGGTTGATCCAAGCTTGAAATCCCGGCGTAATGGCTTAACATTAGCCATTGTCGCAGGAGCGGGGCGACGATGGTATATCTCTTACGAACAGGTTGTAGGTTTTGATTCGTATCGACCAGGTTTTGCCCGACGGCGCCTACCGCATCGTGCTCTCGCCGAACTGCTCTATCCGCTGGCGCGATCTCGTGCTGTTCTACATCTTCACCTGCGTGATCGCGCTCGCGATCGGGATCTTCTTTACCATCCAGGGCCTGTGGCTGGTGCTGCCGTTTTCCGGCCTCGAAATGCTGGCCCTCGGCTACTGTCTCTACCTGACCTCGCGCAAAGTCTATCGGCAGGAGGTGATTACCCTCGATGCCGAGCGCACGCGGGTCGAAAAAGGTGTTCAGCGAATCGATTACAGCTGGGAATTCGAAACACCCTGGCTGCGCCTCGTGGACGAGTCCCGGGGAGCCCGAAAACGCGACCGTCGGCTGGCTCTGGGCAGCCACGGAAACTACGTCGAAGTCGGCGATTTTCTTGATCATACGGAGAAGGATGCGCTAGCGTTTCAATTGAAAGACTGTATAATTCGCGTTTGATTAAAGCGCCGTCTGGATCCTTGGATTCAGGTGGCATTTTTGTTTGTAAAGAACCGTCATGTTCACCGTGGGGCGACTCACAAAGCGCGGGAGCATGATCAGGGGGTCCGAAACAATGGTATTGCACAAGAGGCTAAGGCGTTCCGCCGTGGCTATTACGGGACTGGTGTCAATGTTGTATGCGATGTCGGCACAGGCTGCCTACGAGCTCAACATGACCGAGAGCGTCACACCGATCGGCAAACAACTTTACGGCCTGCACATGCTGGTGTTCTGGATTTGCGTCGGGATCGGCGTGTTGGTCTTTGGCGCCATGGCGTACTCGATCCTCTATCACCGCAAGTCGGTGGGTCATGAAGCCGAACAATTCCACGAGAGCACCAAGGTCGAAATCGCCTGGACCGTCGTGCCGCTGCTGATTCTGATCGGTATCGCGATCCCGGCCACGGCCACGCTGATCGAACTCGAGGACGCCAAGACCGACGCCGAGATCACCCTGCAGGTCACCGGCATCCAGTGGAAGTGGAAATACACCTACGTCGATGAAGGCGTCAGCTTCGTCAGCAACCTCGCGCAATCCAGCCGCGATGTCATCAAGGACCCCACGGGCAACGAAAACTACCTGCTCGAAGTCGACAACCCGATCGTATTGCCGGTGAACAAGAAGATCCGCTTCCTGTTTCACGCCGACGACGTCATCCACGCCTGGTGGGTGCCCGAACTGGCGGTCAAGCAGGACGCGATCCCGGGCTTCATCAACGATTCCTGGGCAATCATCGAAGAAGAGGGTGTTTATCGCGGTCAGTGCGCCGAACTCTGCGGCAAGGACCACGGCTTCATGCCGATCGTGGTTAACGCGGTCTCCGAGTCCGAATACGAGCAATGGATCGCCGGCATGCAGGCCGAGGCCGCTGCCGCCGCTTCCGCCGCCACCCAGGAGTGGAGCATGCAAGACCTGGTCGCACGTGGTGAAACCGTCTACCAGGCGAACTGCTCGGCCTGTCACGGTCCGACCGGTGCCGGTATTCCGGGCGCATTCCCGGCGATTACCGACAGCCCGATCGTGCTCGACGCCGATCAGGCCGCGCACATCGATATTGTCGTCAACGGCAAGGCCGGCACGGCGATGGCCGCATTCAAGAACCAGCTCAACGATATCGATATCGCAGCTGCACTCACTTTCCAGCGCAACGGTTTGGGTAACAGCGTTGGGGACACCGTACAGCCGTCGACTATCGCGGCCGCAAGATAAGGGGATTTTTTGATGTCTACAGAAATCGCACACGAAACCGCTCACGACGAGCACCACGATCACGGTCCGGCCAAGGGCCTGATGCGCTGGGTCACGACGACCAACCACAAGGACATCGGTACCCTGTATCTCTGGCTGTCCTTCATCATGCTGCTGTACGGCGGTTCGATGGCCATGATCATCCGCCTCGAACTGTTCCAGCCTGGTCTGCAGTGGGTCGAGCCGCATTTCTTCAACCAGATGACTACCATGCACGGTCTGGTGATGGTGTTCGGCGCGATCATGCCGGCCTTCGTCGGCCTCGCCAACTGGCTGATCCCGATGATGATCGGCGCGCCCGACATGGCATTGCCGCGGATGAACAACTGGAGCTTCTGGATCCTGCCGTTCGCCTTCGGCATGCTGGCATGCACCACCTTCATGGAAGGCGGCGCACCGGCATTCGGCTGGACCTTCTACGCGCCGTTGTCGACAACCTTCGCGCCAGCGAGTACGGACTTTTTCATCTTCGCCGTGCACCTGATGGGTATCTCGTCGGTGATGGGCTCGATCAACATCATCGCAACAATTCTGAATATGCGTGCGCCGGGCATGACGCTGATGAAGATGCCGCTGTTCGTCTGGACCTGGCTGATCACGGCTTACCTGTTGATCGCGGTTATGCCGGTACTCGCCGGCGCGGTCACGATGATGCTGACCGACCGTCACTTCGGCACCTCGTTCTTCGATGCTGCCGGCGGCGGTGATCCGGTCATGTTCCAGCACATCTTCTGGTTCTTCGGCCATCCCGAGGTGTACATCATGATCCTGCCGGCCTTCGGCGTGATCTCCGCGATCATCCCGACCTTCGCGCGCAAGCCGCTGTTCGGCTACAGCTCGATGGTCTATGCCTCGGCATCGATCGCGATCCTGTCCTTCATGGTATGGGCACACCACATGTTCACCACCGGCATGCCGGTCGCGGGCGAACTCTATTTCATGTACGCGACTATCCTGATCTCGGTACCGACCGGGGTGAAGGTATTCAACTGGGTTACTACCATGTGGAAAGGCTCGATGACCTTCGAGACCCCGATGCTGTTCGCGCTCGGCTTCATCGTCATGTTCACGATCGGCGGTTTCTCCGGCCTGATGCTCGGTGTCGCGCCGGTAGACACGCAATATCACGATACCTACTTCGTGGTGGCGCACTTCCACTACGTCCTGGTGACCGGCGCGCTGTATTCGATCATTGCCGCGTTCTACTACTGGGTCCCGAAGTGGACCGGGCACATGTATGACGAGCGCCTGGGCAAGATACATTTCTGGTGGTCGACCATCGCGGTTAACGTGCTGTTCTTCCCGCAGCATTTCGTCGGTCTTGCCGGCATGCCGCGGCGGATCCCGGATTACGCCCTGCAGTTCGCCGAGTTCAACCAGATCTCGAGCATCGGCGGTTTTGCTTTCGGCCTGGCGCAGGTCTTTTTCCTCTACATCGTGATCAAGACGATTCGCGGTGGAGAGAAAGCGACCGACCGGGTCTGGGAAGGCGCGACCGGCCTCGAGTTCGAGCAGCTGCCGTCGCCGCCGCCGTACCACAGCTTCAACGAACCGCCCCCGGTCAAGTAAACCGGGGCCGGGTTCGACACGATGCAGACGATGTCCCAGCAACAGCACGAGCAGGATGACTTCAACTCGGCGGCACGCCGCAAGCGCACCCGCTGGATCCTGGTCGCGCACCTGCTGATCGTCGCGACCTTTTTTGCCGCGTCGTTCATCTGGGGCAAGTTCGCGTGAAGCAGCAGACCAGTCCGCTCAAGCTGGCACTGATCCCGGTGCTGATGTTCGGTTTCGGCTTCGCGCTGGTGCCGTTGTACGACGTGTTTTGCGATATTACCGGGCTGAACGGTAAAACCGGTCGCATCGAGGCGTCGGAGATCGATGCCGGCCTGGTCGACGATTCGCGCATCATCACGGTGCGCTTCCTGGCGCAGACCAATACCGGGCTGCCCTGGTCGTTCGAACCCCTGGTGGAAAAGATGGAAGTGCACCCGGGGCAGGTCTACGAAGCCGTCTACCGGGTGCGCAGTACCAGCAGCCAGGCGACCAAGGGCCAGGCCGTGCCGAGCGTATCGCCCGGGCTGGCCGCCGAACATTTCAACAAGACGGAATGTTTCTGTTTCGTGCAGCAGGAGCTGGGGCCGCTCGAAGTGCGCGACATGCCGATGCGATTCGTCATCGGGCCGAATATTTCGGACAAGATCGATCAAGTAACCCTGTCCTATACCTTTTTTAGCCTGGACCGGGGATAACAATATCTAGGGCTTGGAACAAGAGAGAAAAGATCCAATGAGTAGTGCTTCCGATCAAGACTATTACGTACCGCACGGCACTCACTGGCCGATCATCGGGTCCGTAGGGCTGACCCTGAGCGTCGTCGGTTTCGCCAATTATCTGCATGACACCTGGAGCCTGACGCCAACGCTGGTTGGTCTCGCCATCCTGTTTTTCATGATGTTCGGCTGGTTCGGGCAGGTCATCAGCGAGAGCGAGTCGGGCACCTACAACAAGGCGGTGGACGTCTCGTTCCGCTGGGGAATGGGCTGGTTCATCCTCTCCGAGGTGGCCTTCTTCGCGGCCTTCTTCGGCGCGCTGTTCTACGCGAGAAACATGTCCGTGCCGTGGCTGGGCGGCGAGAGCAACAACTTCTTCACGAACTTCCTGCTCTGG
>JASJCA010000176.1 GCA_030066215.1 Rhodobacter sp.
CCGCGACACCGACCTAATCCTGTCGCTGCTCTCGATCACTTTCGAGGAAAGCGAGGACGGCACCGGCCGCGTCGTTCTGTCCTTCAATGTGACATCCAGCGCCTCGACGTTGCACGCGATGGCGCCGTCGCCCGCGAAGGTCAGAACGACGCGGCCGGTGCCGTCCTCGCTTTCCTCGAAAGTGATCGAGAGCAGCGACAGGATTAGGTCGGTGTCGCGGCGGTCGACGCCCTGAGAGGCGACCATTTGCACGTCGCCGATCACCAAGAGCGATTGCACACGTTCGGGCGCGCGCCCGGGGCGTGCGCCGCCGGTATCCTCCCACCGGAAGCGGTTCAACAGCAGGGCAAAGCGGCGGTCGCGGGCCTGCCAGCGCATTTCGGTGACCGGGAAGACGGAGTCCTGGACCAGCGACGAGATCACCGGCAGATCGTCCGGTTCGAGCGCCTTGAGATGCAGCGGCGCTTCTCGCCCGTCCTCGAACCGGGCGTCTTCGGTCATGCAGCCTTGACCCGTTCGATCAGCGCCCCGACGCCGCGCAGTTTTTCCTCGACCCGTTCGTAGCCGCGGTCGAGATGGTAGACCCGGCTGACCACCGTCTCGCCCTCGGCCGCCAGACCCGCCAGGATCAGCGATACGGACGCGCGCAGGTCGGTGGCCATCACGGGCGCGCCCTTCAGGCCTTCGACCCCGGTCACGGTGGCATGGCCGCCGTGCACGTCGATCTCGGCGCCCATGCGGATCAGTTCGGGGGCGTGCATGAAGCGGTTTTCGAAGATGGTTTCTTCCAGCACGCTGGTGCCTTCGGCGGTGCACATCAGCGCCATCATCTGCGCCTGCAGGTCGGTTGGGAAACCCGGGAACGGGGCGGTGCTGACGTCGACCGCCTTCACCGGTGCGTTGCCGCGGCGGACGGTCAGGCCCCGGGCGCTGTCGGCGACCTCGATGCCGGCCTCTTCGAGCTTGTCGGCCAGCGCGCCGACGAGACGGCGTTCGCCGCCGATCAACTCGACTGCGCCGCCGGCGATGGCTGGGGCGATCATGTAGGTGCCGAGCTCGATCCGGTCGGCGATGACGCGGTGGGTGGTGCCGTGCAGGCGGTCGACGCCTTCGATGACGATCTCATGGCTGCCGGCGCCGTCGATCTGCGCGCCCATGGCCTGCAGGCATTCGGCGAGCGCCACAGTGTCAGGTTCCTGCGCGGAGTTTTTTAGCACGGTCGTGCCCTTGGCGAGCACCGCGGCGCACATGGCGTTCTCGGTGGCGCCGACCGAGACGAAGGGGAACTCGATCTCGGCGCCGGTCAGGCCGTTCGGCGCGACGGCGTGAACATAGCCCTCTTCCAATTCGATCTCGGCGCCGAGCTTTTGCAGCGCTTCGAGATGCAGATCGACCTTACGCGCGCCGATGGCGCAGCCGCCGGGCAGCGAGACGATCGCCTCGTGGCAGCGGCCGAGGAGTGGCCCGAGCACGTTGAACGAGGCGCGCAATTTGCGCACGATGTCGTAATGCGCGACCCGGCTTTTGATGTCAGCGGCGCTCAGCACCATGGCGTGGCCGTCCTGCAAGAGCGCCACCTCGCAGCCGAGGCTTTCCAGCAGCGCCTTCAGCGTGGTGACATCCGACAGCCGCGGCACGTTGGTCAGGGTCAGCGGTTCCTCGGTCAACAGCGCGGCGCACATCAGCTTCAGGCAGGTGTTCTTGGCACCGGCGATCGGGATCGCGCCCGACAGCGCCCCGTTTCCGGTCACGACGATGGAATCCATAACTGCTCTAACCCTCTTTGTTATCGTCCGCGGCCCGTGCCCGGGTTTGCGCCTTCCGCCTGGCGATGTTGGCCTTCAGCGCCGATTTCAGCCGCGCCTCGCGCGCCTTGTCCGCCTTTTTGCCCGGCCCTTGCCCCGGTTTCTTTGCCATGCGCCACTCTCTATCGCAGCCCTGCCGAGCCGTCCAGATTGCGCTTGCGCGGTGCGGGTATTGCGTCTAATCAGCCGCGCACGGTTGGCTGCCGTAGCTCAGGGGTAGAGCACTCCCTTGGTAAGGGAGAGGTCGAGAGTTCAAATCTCTCCGGCAGCACCATCGCAAATCTCTCTCGACATCTCTAGAAAAGGCCGCTGCCGGGATTGGGGTTACTATAGTTCAAATTAATATCCTGGCGCTTGCGGGAGTTCAAACCATCTCCCTCTAGCAACACCGTCTTCGCCATTTCACCGACATCGGACGACCCTCCGCCCCGATACTCAAAATCGCCTACGGCATTACCGAGCCTGGCCAACGGTCGCCGCACCGAACTCAGCGTCTCTCCATCGATCCCCCGACCATACTCTCAAGCGTGAAGACCCGATGCCCTTGCGATTTACGGCAGAGCCACCGGTAGGTTGCTGGCGAACTGAAAGCGGTTGTCGTGCAAGGCCCCCACCAAATCGCGGTCCGACGCCTTCGCGGCCGCCTCGGCAATCTCGGGGATCGACGGGTCCGGATCCAATCACTCAATGAATGCACGCCAGTTCTTCGACCCTAGCAGCGTGCCGAGCCCAACGTAGCCCATGCAATCAATCTGCCCGCCTCAGCCCAGAAGCGCGGCGGGCCCGGCAGCAATGCGAATTCTGGAGCTGACACATACCAGGACGTGTGGTGGGACCTAAAGACCTGCACAACCCATTGTTTTAGTGGCGACCCCTCCAGGACTCGAACCCGGAACCTGCTGATTAGAAGTCAGCTGCTCTATCCAGTTGAGCTAAGGGGCCGCGGGGGGCGAGCTCAGCCGCGGGGTCTTGGTCGCGTATCGAGCGGTGTCTGTCAACGCGGAACGTCTCGGCACCGATGCGCTGCTTGCCACGCAAACGCTCTGCGCCATAGTGTCGGGGCGGCGGCGCGGACGGGGAGCAAGCGATATGAAATTCGGGATCGGGCAGGCGGTTAGGCGCAGCGAGGATCCGCGCTTTCTGACCGGGCGCGGCCGCTTCGTCGAGGACGCGGCCCGGCACGGCACGCTTCATGCCGCCGTTGTGCGGTCCGAGCGCGCTCATGCCCGTATCCGCGGGCTCGACACCGACGCCGCAAAGCGGATGCCCGGGGTCCACGCCGTGCTCACCGCCGCGGACTACGCCGCCGACGGGTTGGGCGGCATCGCCTGCCGCACGCTGTTTCCCTGGCTGCACAAATCGGTCGCCACCCGCCCGGTGCCGGCGCTGGCCGGCGATACCGTCCGCTATGCCGGCGCGCCCGTGGCCCTGGTGGTGGCCGAGAGCCGGGCGTTGGCGCGCGACGCCGCGGAGATGGTCGAGATCGACTTCGAGGACCTACCCGCCGTCACCGACACCGCGGCAGCGCTGGCCGAGGGCGCACACCAGCTCTGGCCGCACGCCCCCGGCAACCGCGCCTTCGAGATCGCCCTGGGCGACGCGGCCGGGACCGAGGCCGCCCTGGCCGCCGCAGCTCATGTCACGAACCTGACGCTGCACAACAACCGGGTTTCGGCCAACGCCCTGGAGATGCGCGCCGCGCTGGCCGACATCGACCCCCGCGACGGCCGCCTGACGCTCGTCGCCTCGACCCAGTCGCCGCACACTCTGCGGGCCGAGGTGGCCGAGGCGCTCGGCCTGCCCCATGGCGCGCTGCGCGTCGTGGCCAGGGACGTGGGCGGCGGGTTCGGCATGAAGGGCGCGGTCTATGCCGAGGACATCCTGGTCGCCTGGGCCGCCAAACGCCTGGGCCGGCCGGTGCTGTGGCAGGCGAGCCGCAGCGACTCGCTGATCTCCGACTATCACGGCCGCGACCAGCAGGTGACGGCGGAGCTTGCGCTCGACACCGAGGGCCGGATCACGGCGCTGCGGGTCCGCGGCGACTTCAACACCGGCGCCTTCCTGACCCCCGGCGCCGGCGTGCCGCCGATGTTCGCCACCACGCTGGCGACCGGCTGCTACCGCGTTCCGGTAGCCGATGTGCGGATGCGCGCGGTCTACACCAACACCTCGCCGGTCCAGCCCTATCGCGGCGCCGGCCGGCCCGAAGCCTCCTATCTGATCGAACGGCTGATCGACGCCGCCGCGCGCGAGACCGGCCGCGACCGCGTCGCGCTGCGCCAGCTGAACATGCTGTCGGCGGGCGAAATGCCCTACAAAACCCCGCTGGCCTACACCATCGACAGCGGCGACTACGCCGCCGTGCTGGACCGGGCGCTGGAGTTGTCGGACCACGCCGCCGCCGACACCCGCAAGGCCGAGGCGCGGGCCAGGGGCAGGCTGCACGGCGTCGGCATCGCGCTGCATATGGAAAACGCAGGGCTTGCCAACGAGGCGGCCGAGATCCGGTTCGACCCCGATGGCCGCGCCGCGGTGCTCGCCGGGACCTTCAGCCACGGCCAGGGGCACGAGACTGCCTATGCGCAGATGGTCTCGGACTGGCTCGGCGTGCCGTTCGACCACGTCCGGGTGATCCAGGGCGACACCGACGCCGTCGCCTTCGGCCGCGGCACGGTGGCGTCGCGGTCGATGCTGAACGGCGGCGCCTCGCTGCGGCTGGCGGCGGACATAGTGATCGACAAGGCCCGCACCATCGCCGCGCATCTGATGGAGGTCAGCCCCGACGACGTGGTGTTCGATGCCGGCCAGCTGACCGTCGCCGGCACGGACAAACACATGCCGATCCAAGAGGTAGCGGCGATGGCGTTCAAGCCGGTTCTACCGCCGGACATGGGCCTCGGCCTCGCCGGCGAGGGCCAGTTCAAGCTCGAGGGCTTCAGCTTTCCCAACGGCTGCCAGATCGCCGAGGTCGAGATCGACCCTGAAACCGGGCAGACATTTCCGATCCGCATCGTGTCGGTCGACGATGTCGGCACGGTGATCAATCCGCTTCTGCTCGACGGCCAACTGATGGGCGGGATCGCCCAGGGTCTCGGCCAGGCGTTGATGGAGGATGTGGTCTACGACGCCGACGGGCAGCTTATGACAGGCAGCTTCATGGATTACGCGATGCCGCGCGCCGCCGACATCCCGCCGATCGAAATCGACACGCTGCCGACCCCGACCGCCAGCAATCCGCTTGGCGTCAAGGGCGCTGGCGAGGCCGGCACGGTCGGTGCGACGCCGGCGCTCGTTCTGGCGGTGCTCGACGCGCTGGCGCCGCTCGGCGTGACCGACATCGCCATGCCCGCCACGCCGCTTCGGGTCTGGCAGGCGATCCAGGCCGCCCGCAGCCCGGCCGAGTGACCCCGCCCGGCGGCTTGCGGCCCGCGCCCGCCCCGCGCTAAGACCGCCCGGTGGCCAAGCTCTACTTCCACTACTCGACGATGAACGCGGGCAAGTCGACGCTGCTGTTGCAGGCGTCCTACAACTACCGCGAACGGGGCATGGCGACGTACCTGATGACCGCAAGGCTCGACACCCGCGCCGGCGCCGGGCGCATCGCCAGCCGCATCGGTATCGCCGACGACGCCGATCTCTTTGCGCCGGGCGAGGATCTCTTCGCCAAGATCGCCCGGCGGCTCGACCGGGGCCATGTCGACTGCGTCTTCGTCGACGAGGCGCAGTTTCTCGATCAGGCCCAGGTCTGGCAGCTGGCCCGCGCGGTCGACGATCTGGGCGTGCCGGTGATGTGCTACGGGCTGCGGGTCGACTTTCGGGGCGAGCTGTTCCCCGGCTCCGCCGCGCTTCTGGCGCTGGCCGACGAGATGCGCGAGGCGCGCACGATCTGCCACTGCGGCAAGAAGGCGACGATGGTGGTGCGCATGGGCGACGACGGCACGCCCCTGACCGAGGGCGCCCAGGTGCAGGTCGGCGGCAACGAGACATACGTCTCGCTCTGCCGCAAGCACTGGCGCGAAGCGATGGGCGACCAGCCCGTCACTTCTTCTGGTTGAAAATAACCACTGGCGGGTAGCTGGTCATTTTGGAGCATGGAATTCCCACAGCGCGCGAGGACTGCGCCCGGCCCCGAGGGTGGGCGCCTCTCAACTTGCACTGTGTCTTCCTGGAATCCCATTCGTCACAAGAATTGCAGGCGTCGCGTCGCATCGCGCCCGCCCTGGGGAGGGGGGCCGGGCGCGATCCGCGGCTGAGGCCGCGGGGGAACGGATGATCGCGGGAGCCGCGAAACTTGCAGTTCGGTCGGCCCTCTTCTCCAGGCCAAACCCACTCCGGGTCGTTCCGCAACCGGTCAGATCGCTCCAAGAGACGATGGCCCAACCGCTTCTTCTCGTTGAATACACTCATGGTGGCCGACAGGCGTACCAGCCGGAATGACGCGTCACCTCGCCACAGGCAAAAAAACGCGCGCGGAAGCGCTCAATTTGGCAACGGCCCGCCGCTCAGTACATCCGCCCGCCCAGGGGCACGTCCTTGTCGGGCACCAGCAGCACCACCTCGCCGGCCGCGTCCGGGACGCCGAGGACCAGCACCTCGGACATGACCTTGCCGATCTGGCGTGGCGGGAAGTTGACCACGGCCAGGACGCGTTTGCCCACCAACCCGTCGGGCGTGTAATGCGCGGTCAGCTGGGCCGAGCTCTTGCGTTCGCCGATCTCGGGCCCGAAATCGACCCAGAGCTTGATCGCGGGCTTGCGCGCCTCGGGATAGGGCTCGGCCCGCACCACCTGGCCGACGCGGATGTCGACCCGCAGGAATTCGTCGAAGCTCAGATCAGCCATCGCGCAGCTCCCGCGACCGCGCCGCCGCCGCCGCCACCGCGCGCCGCATCAGCGGCGGCAGCCCCGCCTCTTCGTCCATCAG
>JASJCA010000181.1 GCA_030066215.1 Rhodobacter sp.
TCCTCGCTGAACCGTGATCTCTTCATTCTGTCCGTCTCCTTCGTTGGGACGGACTCTACCTCAAATCGGAGGAGGAAACGGGTCTCAGGTCAGGTGCACTAGACGCTTGACCTCAACAGCTGACAGTTCCTTAACGGTTTTCGGCATGCCCATATCTCCATGCGTTCCATCTTGCGTGCCAAAAGGAATTGGAACGCATGAGACAACCTGCAACACGTTGCGACGCGTGTTGTTCGCAACGATGGTAAAAATTCACAAAAAATAGTTCTACATCGGACAAGATGAGACGGAACCATGGGGGCTTCCCCTCCGCCACTTGCCCCGGCGAAAACGTTCTCCCGATCGGGACGAGGTAATCAAAATTTGTTTTCAAAGAGGCTTGCGAGAGCGGCTGAGCACTACGGCTTCGGCTGTTGGCCCAAAATCCGTTCTCTCGGCCGGCTTTTCTCCGAACCTGATGACCGCGCGAAGTCAGTGAACTTCTTGCAAGGCGCTGAAACCATAATACTCTCTGGAGAGGCAACCTGAACACTTCGACCGGAGTCGCGATCGGTGAGACGTAACAGAAATCAAACCTTCGCTGGTCGCCCGACGTAGCACAGCAATAGGTTATCCTCAGCTCAGCGTTTTTCCGGTCACTGCATAAAGGGCGGATTCCGGACTTTCCCTGCACGAGCAAGCAGTTTGGTCCTCGGTCCGCGGTTCGAAAAGCGGTCATTCAAGACTTGGCCGAAGCGGCGTGTTTGCTGCGCAACCGCTTGGCGAGCAAGACGTCGTAGCGGCGGGTCAGGCATGGCGCATTGTCCATTTTTCGCGTTGCACATAACTTTCGCATACGCGATGGCCGTTTG
This sequence comes from Rhodobacter sp., assembly GCA_030066215.1. Lineage (GTDB taxonomy): Bacteria > Pseudomonadota > Alphaproteobacteria > Rhodobacterales > Rhodobacteraceae > JASJCA01. The sequence goes on from JASJCA010000181.1 coordinate 852, forward strand.
GCGTGGTCAGGTGTACTCGGCTGTAAACAGTACTGGCAACCTGTGAGTTCAAGTTGATATGCGGAACGCAGGCTGTAGATGTTGCCGCACCGTATTGGAACGTATCAGTGAAGATATGGTTGGTGTGACTGGCGATCGAATCCAGAAAAGCCTGCGTCCCAATCTGGCCGATGCGCCTCCGGTTTTTGCCTACGACCGGAACCAACGGCCAGATTTAATGCACGGCGCAACTTCACCTTCGCTAACAGTTCAGGTCGTTTGAGAACAACCCGCGCACGGGGGCCATAAGCTGCTTCGGCTCCTTGGGTTTCGAGTCCTGCAACCAGAGAACCAAGCTCTCGTCGCGTCTTTGGGTCGAACATCCGAAGGGCTGAGGGACCGGGGTAGAAGCTTTCGCTGGGCGCTCCATTTGCGAAAATGATCTGGTGCCGTTGGAACATCAGGTGGTGATAGTGGATCTTACGTTTGCCGCGGGCCACGCGGACCGGGCCCTTTGCGTCTGCTAGATGACGCGCGCGGGCGAGGTGTTCGCCGGCGATGCCGTGTCGCGCGCCCACAAGCATCCCGTGCTGTGGGGAGACCAGAAGCGGTGCGTAGTTGCCAAAGAGGCCCTCCGGGATGAACACGGGTTTGAGCGTCGGATTGGCGCGCAGTTTCTCGGCATCGAGGAAGGTATTGCCGGCCCACACCACCTTCTGTGCGCCGCCATCCAGTGTATCGACAAGATCGCCGCGACGGAGGGATTCGATTGGCCGCTCGCCTTGCGGTGTGCGTATCAACGTGCCTGCCGCAAAGCAGGCGACACCTGCAGACACCAACTGGGAGGTGCTGCTGAGCGAGGCAGGGGCAATCCCTTCGAGCACCACCGTCTCGCCATTGGGAAAGCTCAGCAGCGCGTTGCCAAACCCGTCGTCGCTGACGGTGACGTCCCAAACGTTGACCGGATTGCCGGACGCGTCTGTCAGGCCAGAGGCATCTAGCTGGTCGTTGTAAAATCCGTCACCATCCGTGTCGCCGATGTCGAAATCGGTGATCCGGTCGCCGCCAAACCCATCGTCAAAGGCATAGACGTCGTCGCCCGCGCCGCCGGTCAGCGTGTCGTTGCCGGTGCCCCCGGTCAGTGTGTCGGCGCCGTCCCCGCCATCCAGGCTGTCGGCGCCGGTGTCGCCGCCCAGCACATCGTCGCCGAGGGCGCCATAGATCGTGTCGTCCCCGTCGCCGCCGGCGATGGTGTCATTGTCCGAGGACGGCGCGACCTGTTCGAACCGCAGGGCGTCGACGGCATAGGTGGTGTTGGGGTCTTCCCCCCAGATAAAGATCTTGTCGTGGATCGCGTCGAGCGTGGCCGTGACCTCGACATATTGCCATTCGCTGGTGGCGTCGGCCGAGGTGACAACGAAGTTGTGCGGCCCGCCGCCGCCGGATTGGTAGCTGACCTGTAGCTCGGACTCCGGCCCATCGGTGCGCACCCAAAAGCTCATCCGATAGGTCTCACCCAAGACAAGGTCACCCGTCGGCACGTCCAACTGCACGCCACCGTAATTGCCGGCGTCCCAAGTGCTGTCAGAGGTGAAGACAAGCGCGCTGTCGCCAGATGGCGACCCAAGGCTGTCATTCACGGCAAACGTGGCGTCCTGGTATTGGAAGATGCCCGCGGTGCTGTCGAAATCGTTAGCAACAATGGTCTGGACGACATCTGCGCCGTCCGCGCCCATCAGGATGTCGTCGCCTGCGCCGCCCTCGATACTGTCGTCGCCATAGCCACCGCGGATGAAATCGGCGTCTTCTCCGCCACTCAGCGTGTCGTTGCCGGTGCCACCGTCCAGCGTATCGCTACCTGTGCCGCCGTCGATACTGTCATTGTCGCCACCGCCGAAGATCGTGTCAGCGCCGATGCCGCCCTCAAGCGTGTCGTCCCCGGCGCCGCCCTCAAGAATATCGTCGCCTTCTTCACCTTGGATCGAGTCGCCCGCCGCCCCGCCATCGAGGGAGTCGTTGCCAAGGCCGCCCTGGATCGTGTCGGAATCCGCCTCGCCAAAGATCGTGTCGTTGTCATCAAGGCCGCGCAGCAGGTCGGTGCCGTCGCCACCATAGATCAGGTCGTCACCTTCAAAGCCGCGGATATGGTCAAACCCGCCGCCGCCTTCGGCTGTGTCGTTGCCCGCGCCAAGGCTGATGCCATCGGCCACGCTGCTGCCGATGACGGAATCGTCGCCACCCAGCGTGTAGATATTGAGCGAACTGGTCCCGCCGGTGACGGTGTCATCCAGATTGGTCAGATCGTAGATCTCGTTGTCCGAGAACTGGATTGTGTCGGCGCCTTGCGCAACCGTGCCGGATTTGAAGCCGGTGAAGGTCATGTCGATGCCGCCACTCAGGGCCGAGAAATCCAGGCGGTCGGTACCATCGCCGCCTATCACCGTGTCCGAGCCGAAACTATCCTCGAAGACGATCGTATCATTGCCGATCCCACCGTCGATCGAGTCCGCCCCGATGCCGCCTTCAAGCGAGTCGTTGCCCTCACCGCCCAGCAGCGTGTCGGCCCCGGCCTGACCCAGCAGGCTGTCGGCGCCATCACCTCCCGACAGGCTGTCACCGCTGTCGCCGCCCTCCAGCGTGTCGGACCCAGTGCCACCAAGGATCGTATCAGCGCCGCCATTGCCATAGAACAGCCGACCCGACGTGGTGAGAGTCGCATCGATCAAGTCAGAATTGTCCGTGACATTGATCTGCTCGATCTCGGAGAAACTGCCGGTCGCCGTGCCGGAGTTGAAGCTGTAGGTGCCGGCTTCGTCCGCGGAAAACGTGACGGTGACGCCCGTCGCGAAGGAGAAGTTGTAAAGCGACAGGACGTCCCAATCGGCCCCACCCTCGCCGCCAAAAATCGTCTCGCCATCATGGTCGTCGCCGATCAGGAAGACGTCGATGTCGTCGCCACCATAAAGCGTGTCGTCGCCGGACCCGCCCGCAAGCGTGTCAGAGCCATCGTCGCCAAAGAGCGTATCATTGCCGGCGCCACCGACCATCGTGTCGTCGCCGTCGCCACCTTGCAGCAAGTCGTCGCCGCCATCGGTCAGGTAGTCGCCAAGCGTGTCGTTGCCGGCGCCGCCGCTCAGCGTGTCGGCCCCGTCGCCGCCGATGAGGGAATCCGCCTCTGCCCCACCCTCGAGGCTGTCCTGCCCGCTGCTGCCGGTGAGCGTGTCGCTGCCCGCGCCGGCCTCGACTGTGGCGCCCCGCGTTGAGGCCGAGGCGTCGAACGTGTCGCTGCTGCCGGTGAGCGTGAAGCGCTCGATCTCGGAAAAAGTTACAGTGCTGACCCCATCGGTGAAACTGCCGGCCTCGTCTCCGCTATAGGTGACGGTGATCGGCCCGGTGACTTGCGACAGGTCCACATGGTCGCCCGCGGTCTCGGCCGTCTCGCCGCCAAAGAGCGTGTCATTGCCGTGCGCCGTGCCGCCGGGATAGACGAAGAGGTCGTCGCCACCGTCGCCGCGGATCGAGTCATTGCCCACCCCGCCGATCAGACTGTCGTCACCGTCCCCGCCCCACAGCCGGTCATCCCCGTCACCGCCGTCAAGCGTATCCTGCCCGCCATTGCCGATCAGCCGGTCGACACCCCCATTGCCCTGCACAGAATTGTCGCCAGAATGGCCAACAACCGTGTCCACAAAGTCGGTGCCGACATAGTCGAAATACTCAAGCTCGGTGCTCCCGCCGAGCGTCGCGTCATAGCTCCCGCCGGCTGAGGCATCCCCGATGACGAAGGGTGCGATCAGCCCATCACTGATCCGGATCTCGCCAACGGAATAGTCATAGCGCACGGTGAAATTCGCGGGCAGTGTTGAGAAGTCGATGACATGCCCGGGCCCGCTCTCGGATATGCTGGCCCAGAACGCAGGATCGTTCCAATTGGAGGAGGTGACGACATAGGTGGTCATGGCATCCCCACCGACATGGCGGGTCGGGTCGGCCTGCAACCAGATGGCGTGCAAGCCAATTGGCTTTCAAGCACGCAGCAGAAACAGGCCGCAGAATGCCGCCCTAAGCTGCCTCGATACTGCGCCATAACCCGCACCTAAACCGCCTTTATGCTTCGCGCCCAGCTACGCCGTCACGCTGACACGAGTTCCCGAACGGAAATTGTCGCGTGCCCAAAAGGCGGATTTCGTTCCAGAGTGTGTCGAAAGCAAGACTTCGCACCGGGAGCTTCCCGACGATTTTCGTTAAATGATCATGGTGGAGTGTCTCTGAGCCAAGTAATGCTGCGATGACCATCAAGGACTACTGCAAAGAACCGGCGACTTACCTTTGATTGCGTTCGCATGGATCCGGTTCGTAGAGTGTTCAGTCGATAGCCTGGCCAAAGATGCTGAAAGTGCCGCAAGAATCTGCAACTTAAGGCCGCGCTGCAGCAACGCAAACCCACAATGATTGAATGGAAAGGCCCGCCTTACACTCAGTTTCTTCACTGAAACAGGAAGTACAGAGCCAGCAGCCTAGGGGCGCTCGTGACATCGCGATGTCAATCTAACTGTCTTCATTGGCTGACCTTCAATACGCCGACTATATGCTGATAAACCGGAAGAAAGCCGTAACGCACTTCGACGTTATAAACGACCCTGAGGTCTCCGATAACTGCCCACTCATCTTGGAGCTGTGACCAGAAAAGAAAAAAGCTGACTTTCGCGTATCCCCAGCGAATTGGTACTGTTCCCGCAAAGCAGAAATCGATGCATGGCGCGGCGAGGCTGACCCAGTGCACTACAGATCCCCCGGTTTTGTCTGACCGTGTATCAAGTACAAGCAAGCACGATGGCCGTGGAGGCAAAGAAGTATGCTCTGCAAATTCCTTTAGTATCAATTTACTCTACGTTAGGTCTGACGCAGCCTTACGACATCGATTATTCCGCTTCTTGGTCCGCAAAAACTCTATCAACGAGACTGTACCCGTTCCGTTCAACTGCTTACCTAGTGATAGTAACTTCATTGGGTCACGGGAACATCCATGATGGTGTCGAAAAGTGCCATTTCTTGTCTGACACGCATATCAACCCGCCAATACTTCAACTGGATTTTCTTAGGCCTTGTTTCGGCAATCTACCATTCTCCGCCCCCTATTTTCTATCGTAACGGTGGACAAATTTAAATGTTGAAGCTCAATAATTCCGAGAACAAAACGCAACACTGCTTAGTTAGCGCTCTCAGATGACAGACTCCACAAGCTCCGAAGAAGTTCACGCGAATCCGCCGAAGACAAAAAGTTCCTGAACCGCGCTTTTGGGGCGTCTTGCCTCGCAGAAGAATTCGGCTAACGAGCTATGGGAACCTTTCACACCCCCACGTACCGTTCCGTGATGTCTGAGGTGAGGTCGGCCATGTTGCCTGACCAGACGGTGCGGCCACGCGCCACCACTGCGGCGGTGTCGGCGACGCTGGCGAGCTCTTTCAGCGATTTGTCGATCAAAAGGATGGCCATGCCGGTTTCCTGTTTGATCCGTCGGATCGCGGCCCAGATTTCGGTCCGGACAATTGGGGCGAGGCCCTCGGTGGCCTCGTCCAGCACCAGCAGACGTGGATTAGTCATCAGCGCGCGGCCGATTGCCAGCATCTGTTGTTCACCGCCTGACAGCGACGCGGCGCGCTGGGCTGATCGTTCGCCCAGTACCGGGAAGAGCGTGCTGACAGTGGCCTGATCCCATGGGCCTGGCCGCGCGGCTGCGAGCAGATTTTCGGCGACGGTTAAGTCTTTGAAACA
>JASJCA010000179.1 GCA_030066215.1 Rhodobacter sp.
ATCGGCTGCAATATCTGCATCAGCGGCGACATGACCATGTCGATCTCGCGCTGTACGCAGAATCCGACCTTCATGGAAGAGTGGCGCAAGGGCTGGCATCCGGAAAAGATGAATCCGAAGGGCGAAAGCGACAGCGTGCTGGTAGTGGGTGCGGGCCCGGCCGGACTCGAGGCCGCGCACGCGCTCGGCAAGCGCGGCTACCAGGTGGTGCTGGCCGAGGCCGGTACCGAGCTCGGCGGCCGGGTCGCGCGCGAGCGCAAACTGCCCGGCCTGTCGGCCTGGGGCAGGGTGGCCGACTATCGAGAGTATCAACTGAGCCAGTTGCCCAATGTCGAGATTTATCTCGACAACAGGCTAGGCGCCGACGACATTCTCGACTTCGGCTTCGAGCATGTCGCGCTGGCAACCGGTTCGAGCTGGCGCGCCGACGGCGTGTCGCGCTATCACGTCGTGCCGCCGCCGAACGACGGTTCGATCCCGGTCTGCACCCCGGACGACGTCATGGACGAGCGATTTCCGCAGGGCAGGGTTGTCGTGTTCGACGACGATCACTATTACATGGGCGGGGTCATCGCCGAGCGTCTGGTCGAACAGGGTTGCCAGGTCACCCTGCTAACGCCGGCCGCGCAGGTTTCTGCCTGGAGTAACAACACGCTGGAGCAACCCTATATCCATGTACGGTTGCTCGAGCTCGGTGTCGAGATCGAACTCAACCGGGCGCTCAGCCGCATCGAATCCGGCGAAATCGAAACCACCTGCGTCTATAGCGGCCGAGCCGGGCGGCAGGCCTGCGATGCCGTCGTCATGGTTGCATCCCGGCTCGGCGACGACAGCCTGTGGCAGGCGCTGAGTGCCCGCGAAACCGAGTGGTCCGAGCGGGGTATCGCCTCGATCAGGCTCATTGGTGACGCCGAGGCGCCGGCGCCGATCGCCTGGGCTACCTATGCCGGGCACCGGTACGCGCGCGAACTGGATACACCCGACACCGGCGATAGGTTACCATTTCGCCGGGAAGTCACCCGCCTGAAAGATTGATTGGAGATACCAGCATGAAACCCGTTGCCCCTGGCGAGCGCCTCGTGGTCAATATTCACGAGGCCGAGTACGAGCCCTTCGTCACCGACAACGGCGAAACCGACGGCTTTACCCTGCAGCTCGATCGCAGCAAGCCGCTGGGCACCGGTTTTCACGTCTACAAGATGGAGCCCGGGCACACCACCATCGCGCATGAACATACCGGTAACGAGGAATTCCTGCTGATCAGCGGCGATCTTCGCGACAACGACGGCACGGTTTACCGGGAAGGGGACCTCGTGTGGATGAAAGCCGGCACCCAGCACAATTCCTACAGTGAAAACGGCTGCCTGCTGGCGGTTTTTATCGAAACCAACGAAGCGTCAGTCTGAGCGGCGCGCTCAGCTTTCGCGGATCATCCGGTAGAGTTCATCCTTGAGGTAGAGCCGGCGTTTCTTGCGTTCGTCGAGGTAGTCGTCGGAGGTGTTCTCGACCCCGGTCTCGATGCGGTGAATTTCGTGGTCGAGATCGTGATATTCCTCGAACAGCCGGGCGAAGTGATTGTTGCCGATCTTGAGGTCGTGGATTCGGTCGCGGTGTTCGGGGAACTCGTGCACCAGGTCGTGTTTTTCGGTCAGCATTTGGGGTCTCTTCAGGCTTGCATTTTTTCCGCGCAGGTCACGCAGTGGGCGGTAAAAGGCAGCAGCTCGAGACGCTCCGCGGGAATTGTCTCGCCGCACTCGTCGCAGCGAAAGTAGCTGCCGTCCTCGAGGCGCAACAACGCGGCCTTGATCTGTGCCAGTTCTGCCTCGGAACTGTTGCCGAGCGACTCCAGCACTTCATCGTTCTCGCGCTCGCTGGCCTGTTCGCTCCAGTCGGCCGACATGCCCTCGTGGCGAATATCCCGGTCGATTGCGCGAATACGGCCGCTGACCTCAGCCTTCAGGTCGAGCAGGCGCTGTCTGATACTGTTTTCGTCCACCGCATTGTACTCCTGGTTGTCTGTCGGTCGCGGGCATGGTTGCCTGCGCTGCAGTCAGTATCGACCGGCGGAACGCTGAAATCCTTGATGTGGGACAAGTGAAACGGCGTCGGCAGGCGATAGCTGCCGCCGGCTCAATAGTCGATCTGGGCCTGGCGCGTAACGCGTCGGCGTGCCCGGTTTTCGAGCACGACCACCAGCAGGCCGCCGCCGATGATCAGGGCACTGCCGGCGAGCGCGATCCAGTCGGGCCAGTCACCCCAGAGGATTAACCCCGCCGCGAGCGCAAATGGCATGGAGGCATATTCGAAGGGTGCCACCACGGGAGCCTCGCCGAGCCGGTACGCCTGCGACAGCAGGTAGCCGCCGAAGCACACGAGCACGCCGCAGGCTACCAGCAGGATCCATTCGGTTGCTGCCGGCCAGCGCCAGGCACGCAGTAAAAAACCGAGTGCGGGATCGTCGAAGCGATCAAATTCGCCCCCGCCAATGACCAGGCCCACGGTGACGCTGACCGCAATGAAGGCGATCTGGATATAAAACGTCATCGCACCGGCGGTTTCTCGCAGTCCCAGTTTGCGCGTCATCATCGTCATTGCGGCATAACACAGTGCGGCCATGATCGGCAGCAGGCTGACGAGGCGAAACAGCTCGCTGCCGGGCCGTACCATGACGACAACGCCGATCCCGCCGAGACCGATCGCGAACCAGCGCGACAGGCCGACCTTTTCGCCCAGCACCGGCTGCGCCAGCAGGCAGATGAACAGGGGCGCGGTGAAGAACAGAGCTACCGTTTCCGCGATCGGCATGGCCGACAAGCCGACGAAAAAAAATATGTTGGCTAAGGTCAGCAGCGCGCCGCGCGCGAGGTGCAGACCGGGCCGGCGGGTTCGCAGCGTGACCAGGCCACCCTCGAACTGCACGATGACTAGCACCACGCATAGCGCCACCAGCGAGCGAACCAGCGTGATTTCGTGCAGCGGCAGGCTCGGACTGAGCCATTTGATGATCGAATCGCTGGCCGTCAGAACCACCAGCGCGCCGAGCAGACACAGAATGCCGCGCGTATTGGCGCCGGCGGCCTGCGTCACGCGCCTTCGAAACCCTGCAGGACGTTGACCGCGTTGATGCCGATTTCCTCGACCGCGTACCCGCCTTCCATGATGAACAGGGTTGGCAGACCCAGTGCAGCGATGCTGCTGCCGTAGCGGCGGAAATCGTCGCTGGTCAGTTTGAAGAACGAAATCGGATCGTTCTCGAAAGTATCGACGCCAAGCGAGACGACCAGCGCATCCGGGCCATAATTGCGGATCTTGTCGCAGGCGTTATCCAGTGCAGCACCCCAGGTATCGAAAGCAGTGCCGGGACCCATTGGATAATTGTGGTTAAAGCCCTCGCCGGCACCCTGTCCCTTTTCATCGGCGTAACCGAGGAAGTGCGGAAAGGCTTCGGCGGGATCGCCATGTAGCGATACAAACAGCACGTCGGGGCGATCGTAAAAGATAGCCTGGGAGCCGTTGCCGTGATGAAAGTCGACATCCAGCAAGGCGACTCGGGAGGCGCCCTGGTCGACAAAAGCCTGGGCAGCCACCGCGGCATTGTTGATGAAACAATAACCGCCGAACATATCGCCGGCCGCGTGGTGCCCCGGCGGCCGGCACAGCGCAAATGCCGAGTCACTGCTCTCGGCAACCGCGGCCTGCGCCGTCAGCGCGACGTCGACGCTCGCGCGAGCCGCCTGCCAGGTGCCTTCGGTAATCGAGGTTTCGGCGGCCAGGGCGTAATAGCCGATCTTGCCTTCGATATGATGGGGCGCGCGCTGCTGCATGCCGCGCGCCGGCCAGTTGGCGGCGATCGCTTCACCCTTGAAGCCTCCGGCGACCCATTCCTGCCAGCAGTCCTCGAGGAAGCGAATAAAAGCCGGGTCGTGAATGCGCGTAACCGGTTCGAGCGAGAACTCGCGCGGCTTGATAACTTCGCCGAGACCAACCTCCTGCACCCGTGCGAGTATGTGTTCGGCGCGTACCGGGCATTCGAAAGGTGGCACCAGTTCTCCGCCGTATAGTTCCGTACGCGCATCGCGCAGCGCGTGTTTTTCGCTGTAGACCGTCAGCATGATCGATTGTCTCCCCGGGTGATTCGAGAGTCGAGTCGCCAGGCAGGCGCCTCGAAGGCACGTTCGTAAGCCAGCGCGAGACTGTAGGCGCGCTGATCGTCGTAGCTGCGACTGACGACCTGGATGCCGGTCGGCACGCCGTTGGCCGCCAGACCGCTGGGCAACGACAGGACGGGACAGCGACTCAGCATGTTGAACGGAAATGTGGCGGACCAGTGTTCTTCGCGCATCCGCTGGATTTCGCCATTGATCAGCACCTCGTTTTCCGGCCAGGTTGCATCCGCCGGTACCCCGCTGGTGGTCAGCGTGGGGCAGACGAAAACGTCGTAGTCGTCCAGCAGCGGTCCGAAGCGATCGTACATCGCCACCGCTGTCTCGAGCGACTCGAAATAGTCCTGGCCCGTCGTAGCGGCCGCGTTTTCGATAAACCAGACGGTGTAATCGCAGAGTTCGTCGCGATGATCGCGCAACAGCGGCGCCATCGATGCCGCCCAGCCCAGCGACCAGTAGTGGTGGGCCGCGTCGACGATCGATTCGTCCCAGCCGAGATCGACCTCGTCGACCTGCGCACCGAGTGAACGCATCAAATCGAGCGCCGCCAGGGTATTCTGCCGCACGCTTTCGTCGACCTGCATGAAACCGAGGTCCATCGACCAGGCCAGCTTCCAGCCTGACAGGTCGTCGGGAATGCGCCTGTCGATGACGACTTTTTCACGCAGACTCGCGATGTCGCGGTTATGCACGCCGGAAATCAGGTTCTGCATCAACGCGGTGTCCGCCACGCTGCGCGCCATCGGACCCGAGTGGCTGTAAAAATCCAGGTTGAACACCGGTATCTCGGGATTGCGACCGTAAGGTGGTTTGTAACCCACCACGCCGCACAGTGCGGCGGGAATGCGAATCGAACCGCCAATGTCGGTGCCGGTGGCGATGGTGGTTATACCGGCCGCAAGGGCGGCGCCCGAGCCGCCGGACGAACCGCCGGGCGTGATATCGAGATTCCACGGATTGCGGGTGATACCCCAGAGACGCGAATGGCAGGAACCGAGCAGGCAGAATTCCGGCGTCGTCGTTTTGGCATGGGGGATTGCACCCGCGTCGAGCAGGCGTTGAATCAGGACGTCGCTGTCGTTATCGACGCGATCGCGGTATACCAGACTGGCCGAGCTGCGTCGTTTGCCGGCGAGGCGAAACTCGTCCTTGACCGCCAGCGGTATCCCTTCCAGCGGGCGCGCGCTGCCGGCGCGGTAGCGCGCCTCGGCGGCGGCCGCGGCCGCCAGCGCTTCGTCGTGCCATTGCTCGGTGAAAGCGTTGACCGCGGGTTCGACCGATGCGCTGCGCTCGATCAGCGCCTGCATCAGCTCGACCGGCGACAGCTCCGCCGACGCGAAGCGCGCAATCGCCTCGGTAGCGGTCAGGTAACACAGTTGTTCGGACATAAAGCCAATCCTCCCACGCACTGATTCTCGGGTATTTCATTCGGCTTGGCTAGCATAAAACCCTGCGATCGCGGAAAATGGCACTGCCGTCAAACTGCCCGCCAGACGATGTCGGAACACCTGCCCGAAGACAGCGGCGAACGCTCCCTGTGGGGTGCCACCGCGATCGCCAATCCGGTCGAATCCCGCCTGCGGGAATCGCTCGACGCCGACGTGCTCGTGGTCGGTGGCGGCTACACCGGCTTGTCGAGCGCGCTGCACCTGGCGGAGCGGGGACTATCGGTAGTCCTGCTCGAGGCCCGCAGCATCGGCTTCGGCGGCTCCGGCCGCAATGCCGGGCTGGTCAACGCCGGCGTCTGGCGCAACCCGCAGCACGTGGTCGAAGTGCTGGGCGCGGAGGCCGGGCAGAAATTCAATCTCGCCCTGCGCGATTCGCCGGCGCTGGTGTTCGAGCTGGTCGAACGCTACGGCATGGACTGCGAGGCGCAACGTTGCGCCACGGTCAACATCGCGCACGCGCCGGCCGGCATGCGCCACCTCGAGACGCGCTGCCGCCAGCTGCAGGATCTCGGTGCCGGCGTGGAACTGATCGACGGTGCCAGGGCGCAGGAAATATCGGGATCACCGGTTTATCGTCACGGCGGTATTCTCGACCCGGGTGCGGGCACGATCCAGCCGCTCAGCTACGTCCGTTCGCTGGCGCTGGCGGCCCGGGGGCTCGGCGTCGGCCTGTACCAGGAATCCGGGCTCGAGGAACTACGTCGGCACGGCAGTCGCTGGCAGGCCACGACCGGCAGCGGTTCGGTCACGGCCGACCAGGTTATTCTCGCCACCAATGCCTATGCCGACGGCGACAGCCAGGGCGTGCGCGAATCGACTTTACCGGTGTACATCTTCCAGTGTGCCACCGAGCCGATGGACGAGACCCTGGCCGCCGAGGTCATCCCCGGGCGCCAGGGCCTGTGGGATACCCAGGCGCTGATGACGTCGGCACGGGTCGACGGCGGCCGCCGGCTGGTAATGAGCAGTGCCGGCAGCCTGCACGGTGTCC
>JASJCA010000020.1 GCA_030066215.1 Rhodobacter sp.
GGCGATTTGCCGGTAGCGGGGGTCATGAAATGTTCCGGCCTGAAGTGCAAGAACGAAGCCGTGGCGGTGCGCACGGCCGGCCATCCCCGCAACAGTCAGTCGCAAATCACCGGCGGCACGTCGTACGAGCCGATCACATTCGAACAGGGCCTGGGCCTCGACGACGGGCGGTTCGAGGATTGGGCGATGGCGGTGTCGAATTGGAAAGAGGGCGACGGCGCCCACCAGCTTGCCGATTTCCGGCGCGATCTGCGCCTCGATATCATGCGGCTGAACGGCGAGACGGCGCTGACATATATCATCGCCGGCGCCTGGGTCAGCGAATACGCGCCGGTGCCGGAAGTTGATGCCAACACAATGAATACATTCGGTATTTCGAGTTTCACGGTCGTTTGCGAAGGCTGGTACCGCCAGCAATAATCGCCCCCCCGCGGCGCCTCGGCACTTGGAGGATGTTCGGTGACGGATGTTGCAGGACCGCGCATGCCCGGCGGAATTTCTATCGCCGCGGCGGATTTGATGCTCTCGCCCACGGGCGCCGGTCGGGATTTGGCGCTGTACGATGTGGCCTCCGATCCCGGGGCGATGCGGTCGGATCGGGTCACAGCGCTAATCGAAATCGGTTTCGTTTCGCCGGATCGGGGCTTGGCCGGCTGGCCTGAGGGGCTGTCGATGCAGGTTCGGCAGATCGCACTGTTTCAGTTGGCGTTCTCGCTCGGGGCCTGGCCGGCGTGGTTCAATTCGGCCTGTTCTTCGTGCGGTGCGCCCGTCGATCTGAGGGTCGCCGTGGACGAGTTCGAGATCACTCCGGCGCCAGGTCCGATACCCGCCGAGATCGAGGTCGAAGGGCCAAGCGGCCATGTGACGTTCCGCGTGCCCACCGCGTCGGACGAGCGCAAGCTCGAAAGCGATCCGACGCTGGGCCTGACCGAGCTGTGCGCGACGGCGGACTTGCCGAGGGCAGAAATCGACGCGTGGGAGCAGGCGTTCGACGCGGGCCTAGCCAAGGTGCTGCCGGGATTTGAGCCGGAATTGCCCTTCGATTGCCCCGAATGCGGCGCAACCTCGGGTTGGTGGTTCGATCCCATCGACTGGATCGGCCAACACACCCGCCAATGCTTGGCCGAGGTGGATACGTTGGCGCGCACATATGGCTGGTCCGAGGCCGCAATCTTGGCCCTGCCCGAAGCGCGCCGTCACCAGTATCTGTCGATTATCGGAGAGCGTCGATGAGTTTGCTGCGACGCTTGGAACACGCCGCGCGCGGCAAGTACGGGATCACCGCCCCCGGCCGCCCGACGCCGGACCAAACCTCGACGGAGCTGCCCGAGATCGAGGCCAGCGAGACGGCGTATCCGGAGCCGGCGCCGTCCGCCGAAGCGTCACAACCGCCCGTCGTCGCACCGCCCGCACCGGAGATCGCCGGCGACAGTCCGACATCGCCGCCGGCCGAGCCCGAAGCGCTGCATGCACCGACCGAGGCGGCGTCGGCGCCAACACCTGCCGCGCCTGTTGCCAGGCCCGACACGACCCCGTCGCCAACGGTTTTCGATCCGGACCCGAGCCAGCCAACGCCGTCCGGTCCGGCCTCGCCAGAGGCGCCGGCAGACCCGTCCGGCGACTGGTCATTGATCGTACCGACGCCGCAGACGGATGATCGACCGACAGGACCGCTGGCGCCGGCAGCGATCGCCGCACAGCACTTGGCGCGGGCCGAGCCCACGCCGCCGTCACAGCCCGCCGGAGCGCCCGCCGACCCCGTCGATCGGCCCGCGCCCCCGGCTGCCGAACCAGTCGCGGACACGGTTAACGCGGCACCGGCGCCGGTGCTGCAGACGGCGACCGTGCCAAGTCCTACGGCGGCACCGTCGCCCACGGTGCCAACCGTTCCTGCCTCACCCAGCCTGAACATCGGTCAAATCGACATTCGCATCACACCGCCGCCGAAACCCGAGGCACCGCCGCCGCCGCAAACCCGGGCACCGACGCCGCCCCGCCACGGCAAGGGCCTGTCGATTTCCAGCCAACTCCGCCGCGCCGGATTGAGGCGGCTTTAAGCGATGCAAACCAGCGCATCCCATACCGCCCAGGTCATGACCGCCGTCCGCGAGCGCATTCAGTCGCTGAACACGAGCCTGTTTAGTTCGACCCCGATCACGGTCGAGATCGGCAATCCTGCGCAATTTCATCCGCGCCCCGAAAGTGCGCCGCCGCTTGTCACGATCTGGGTGTATTCGATCGATTTCGACAACACCGGCATGCTGGTCACCCCAGACAGCGCGCAGGCGCTGCGGCTGCACACCCTGTTCACAGCCTACTGCGTCGCCGGCGCCACGGCGGAAGAAAGTGCCGGGACGTTCGAGTTGCGGATTCTGTCGCATATCATCCGGCTCTTCATGGAAGAGCCAGAGTTCGGCCCGATCCGTATCGCCAACGCCCTGCCGATCGGACCCGCCGCCGATCTGATCAACAGCGATCTGATGATCGAGGCGCGGCCCCGGTCGATCGATATCGAAGACACCAACCACATTTGGTCGACGCAGGGCGATACGCCGCAACGCACCTCGGTCGCCTATACCTTCTCGTTCGCGATCGTCACCCCGTCGCGCCCCGGCAGCGAGGGTCCGCCGGTGATCCAGGCGTTGCTGGAGGATCCGTTGGCCGCCGACCCGCAAGAGGTCGGCGTGCGCCCCGAAATGCCCGGTCCAGAGCCGGAGCCGGTGGTCGCGTTGGGGGTCCTGGCGCTGCAGATCGGCACCCCAGCCGCGCCGCATCTGGTGCCCGAGATCACCTTCACGGCCGGAGGCGGCGATCAGGTTCTGTCGGTCGTCGCCGTCACCGAGGCCGAAGAGGAATTGACCCTGACGCTCGAAGTCTGGGACGGCGCCAACGGCTGGGTCGATGCGACCGTACGGCTCAGCGATACCTCGCTCACTTCGTTGGTGCGCGCCTCGTTGCTGGACGGCGGCCTGATCGCGCCCACGGACATCACGCTGACAGATACCGGCGTCGCCGATGTCCTGCGGCTGTCAGCGGCGCGCACGGTCGAACCCGAGACCCTGTCGCTCAGCCGGGTGGTCATCACCATGGAGGCGCCGTGATGTCCCAGGTGCTCGCCTTCGCCACGGATGATGCGCATCATTCCGCCGCGCTCACCGACGAGCTGTCGCGGATTGCGACATTGATCGGCGTCACGGCACGGCACCGCGAGGGCAAGACCGCCACCGCCGAGCAGAAACGCGACCTGCAGGCGATCGTCGCGCGGGTGATCGAGGCGCGCAAGGACGGTTTCTGGGCGGATCTTCTGGGGCTGGCCGAACCGCCCGAACCGCTGGCCTGCGATGCGATGGCCGTTGCGCTCTATCCGATGGCCTGGCCATCGCGTGCGCTTGCGCTGGCGGCGTTGCAGTCAGGCATTTCTGAACCCGTCGTCTGTCAGGCGCTTTTGCACGAGCTTTTGATGGTCGGCCCCGAGGAAGAGACCGCACTGCACCGCGTCCTGTCGCCGACCGGCCCGCTATTGGCGCAGCATTGGCTGCAGGTCGAAGGCTCGGGACCCGCGCGTCTGATCCGTCCCGGGCCACGCCTGATCCGCTGCGTGCTTGGCGACGAGGGCTTTGGCACCTTGCCGGCCGGCATTAGCCTTGCCGACGACGGCTCTGCCCCGCTGTCAGCGCTGATCCTGCGGCCCGAGACCGAGCGGGCGCTCGACGAGGTGGCGGCACTGGCGTGTTACACCCTCGAGGCGCCGGAAGCCCAGCGTCGCGCCGGCCCGGCGGTGCTGCTGACCGGGCCGCCGGGAACCGGCAAGAGCCTGGCCGCGTTCCACCTGTCGCGCCGCATTGAACGCCCGATGTTCCAACTGAACCTGGGCACCATCGTATCGAAGTGGTTGGGCGAGACCGAACGCAATCTTTCGCGGGTGTTCGATCAGATGAGCGGGACCCGTGGCGCGATCCTGATCGATGAGTGCGATGCGCTGCTGGGCAAGCGCGTCTCGGTGAAAGAGGGCCGCGACCACTACGTGAACCTCACCGTGAGCCACCTTTTGATGCTGCTGGAACGGCACAAGGGGCCGGTTTGGCTGACGTCGAATCTACGCACCAATCTCGACGACGCCTATCTGCGGAGGTTCTCGGCGGTGGTCGAATTCAAACGGCCCGACTTCGACTTGCGGATCGAGGCTTGGAAACGCGAAATCGGCGACGGTTTGCCCGCCGCCACGCGCCAACATCTGGCCGAGCTTGCGGCGACGGTTGATCTGTCGGCGGCCGAGATCGCCAGCGCCTGCCATTACGGCAAGGCGCTGGCGCACGCTGCGGACCGCGGGCTGACGGCCGCCGATGTGGCGCGCGCCGTGATGCGTGAGCGCACGAAATCGATCGCGACCTTCACCCGGAACGACCTGCTGGCGCTTGCGCCGTTTGTCGAGGAGGACGCGCCATGACCGCCCAATTGGTCATCGACCGTCTGTCGATCGCCGTCGAGGGGGTGCCTGGGATCGATCCGGTGGCGTTTCGCACGGCGCTGACCAGGGCACTCGGCCGGATCGACCTGCCTAAAGACATGGGCGATGGCGCCATCGCCAGATTGACCATCCCGGTGCTCGAGGCGCGCCCCGGCGACACGGCCGAACGATTGGCGGCGCGCGCTGTGGACGGCTTGACCGACGCGCTTGCGAGGGCCGGCCGATGATGACCCACGGCATTCTCTTGGAGTTTAACCTCAACCCCGATGCGATCGTGCTGCCGTTCCAGCATAACCCAGAGGAATACTCGCGCACGCGCGGCACCGATCTTAAGGTCAACAACACACCCGGCACCGGCACGGATTTCGCGTTCCAGACACCGATGCAGACCCCGCGCATCATGCAGGCCGCAGCGCTGCAGGAAGAGACGCTGTCGGTCGAAGTGCTATTCTCCGCGGCCGACTACATGGATCTCGAAGGCTGGGAACTGGGACGCACTGGGCTTCAGCCGGTGCTCGACTCGTTGCGCCTTTTGGTGGAACCGCGCAGCCAGAAGATGGGCGGTTTGCGGGTGCTGAGCGAATTGGGGCTCACCGGCGCCCGCGCTTTCGACCGCGATGTCACGCCATCGGTTGTGCTGTTCATATGGGGCGGGGAAATCCTGCCGGTGGTACTGAAAACCGTCAGTTACACGGTCAACGAGTTTCTCTCGACGCTCGCGCCGATCAGCGCCAAGGCGCAGCTGACCATGCAGCTGATCGAGGCGCACAACCCGTTCATCTTCGCAGACCGATTACGCCAGCAGCTGTCGGCCTCTCGTCTGAAGACCAAGCCCGGTGTCGGATCTGCCTCTGACATCATCGGGCAAGTGATGGGGAGCCTGTGATGCGCCGCGACCCCCGCAAACGCTATTCCGACACCGCCGCATTCGCGTGGGACGATCCCGCGTTCGCGCCGTTCCGGGGCCTGATGCCGCGCGCAGTGCGCCGCCATACCGGATTTGTCGAATACGAGCTGAAGATCGGCGACCGGCTGGACACCTTGGCGCAGGATTTCTACGACGACCCAAGGTTGTGGTGGGTCATCGCCGAAGCCAATCCGCACGTCTTTCTGCCTGCCGATCTGATTTATGCGCCCGAACCCGACCCGCGCACCGCATTGTCGCAGGTCCTGGCCGGCACCCGGATCATCATTCCCCGACGGCCGGACACGCCATGATCGCGTTGCCCGATATCTTCAAGGTCGTCGAGCCGGCATCGATCAAGATTCTGTCGGGCAACGTGCCGGTTGAGATCGCCGATCTCTATCCGGTGCTGGAGAACGTCACGCTGACCGTCTCCCGCAACGAAGCCGGCGCAGGCTCGCTGGTGTTCACCTCCGGGCGCGACACCAATGGCGATTGGCCGGTGATCGACGGCGGCTATTTCGAACGCTGGAGCCCGATCCGAATCCTCGCCGATTTCGGCACCTACTCTGAGGACGTGCTTTGGGGCTATGTGGTTAAGATCACGCCTGAATTCCCCGAAGATCGTGGCGCGGCCAAGGTCACGATCGAAGTCCAGGATCAGACCATCGCGCTCGACCGCGAACAGCGGACGCGCGACTGGGGCGACAGCGAAAGCGACCAGACCCTGACCGACAAGGCGATCGCGGCAAGCGTCTTGGCCGAATACGCCTTCCGGCTGGACGCGCTGAGCGCCGATGGACAGATCAACACGGTGGTGACCCAGGACAAGACCGATTTCGCCTTTCTGTCCGAACGCGCCGAGGCGGTCGGCTACGAGATGCGGATCCTGTTCGATGAGATGTATTTCGGTCCGATCCGGCTGGAGGGCGAGCCCCAAGCACCATTGCTGGTCTATGCCGGACCCGACACCAATTGCATGTCGTTCAAGATCGACGAGGAAAGCGCGGTGCCCGACGAGGCGGTCACGGCGACGGTCGATACCGCCGGAACCGGAGCGGCCGAGGAAACCGTGGTCAGCCCAGATCTGCCGATCCTGGGGACCGAAGCGGCAAACGAGGCAGCTGCCGCGGCGGGCGTCCCAGTGATGCGCGAACGGATGCGGCAAGAAGGCGACACCCCGCCCGAAGCGGCGCGGATGCTGGCGCAGGCCAAGATCAACGAGGCCAGCCTGTCGATCACGGCAGAAGCGGTCATCGACAGCACGATCTACGGCCATGTTTTGTTGCCCGGCAAACTGGTCACCGTCGACGGCGTAGGCCGCAAATACGGGGGTCGGTTCTATGTCGACTCGGTCGAGCATGTCTTCGACGCCGCCGGCTACACCCAGAAGGCGCTGCTGCGCAAAAACGGAATCAACGAGGGATAGGCCATGCCCGAAGACAACGCCCAGATCTCCGCACTGACCGGCCTGGTCAAGGAACAGCAAGGCAAATTCTACGGCACCTACCGCGGCATCGTGATCGACAACGCGGACCCGAAGAACCGTGGCAGGCTGCTTGTCGAGGTGCCCACCGTACTGGGTCAGGGCGTGCACAAATGGGCGATGGGAAAGTTTGGGCTGGGCGGAAACGCCAACGAGGCCGCAATCTTCGTGCCGGCGGTTTCCAGCCAGGTCCTGGTGGAATTCGTCGAAGGCTCGCCGAAATCTCCGATCTGGGCTGGCGTCTACTACCCCGACGATGCCGAGGCCGGTGGCGATCTCGCCCCGCCCGACAGCTTCGATCTCGATCCCGGAACCCTGCACATGCTGCGCACCGAGGCCGGGATCGAATTGCGGCTGGAGGATGACCGAACCCCGAACGGCGACGGTGGGACCCAGCAGGTGGTGCTGCACCATCCCTCTGGCACCGACATCGTTATCGACAAGGACGGCGTCGTCACCGTGACCGACCCCGAAAGCGGTGAACTGCTGCTCGATCCGGTCAACAAGATCACACGGCTCAAGGGTCAGGGCGATGGGCTGTTAGAGATGACCCAAAGCGGCGTGGTGCTGAAACATGGCTCGACCGAGCTGGCGCTGGACAGCTCCGGTGCGACCCTGACGGCGGCGCAGATCAAACTCGACGGTGATCAGGTCAGTCTGGGCAAGTCTGCGACCTCGTCGATCCTGAACGCCGAGGCTTTCATCAACACGGTCTTTTCCATGCACACGCATCCGACCCCGGTGGGCCCGTCAGGTCCGCCGGTGCCGCCGGGGCTGCCGCCGACAGCGACCAGCCTGATGAAAGTAAAGGGGGCCTAGATGGCGACAGAGCAACTCAAAGGCTCCGCCCGCTACCTGTCGTTCCCATTTAGGGTCGAGACCGATGGCGGGCGCCGGTCCGGCCGGACCGATCACATCCGCGAACAAATCGCCCAAGTGTTGCTGACAGCCGCGGGAGAGCGGGTTTTTCTGCGGCAATTCGGCATCGGCGCGCAGCAGCTTCTCTTCATGCCGATGACCGCCGAACTGAGCTCGCGCATCGAAGCGTCGCTGGCCGCCGGCGTGTCCGAGGCGTTGACCGGCGAGGCCGAGCCAGGTTCGATCTTCGTCTCCGCCGGTCCGTCCAAAGGCCAGCCGGAAAAGCTCGACATCCTCGTCCGTTACCGCCTTGCCGCATTGAACCGCGACGAAGAGGTGAAGTTCGCGATTTCCAGTGGCGAACTTGTGCCGCCGACTCAGGAGGGCAACTGACATGGCGAACCGCCCCGTAGCCGAGCTGGAGTTCCTGCCCGATGGTTGCCCGGACTGCGGTCGTCGCCGTGTGCTGCTGCCATCGGATCCAGTCGTTGTTCCAGATGATTTCGATTGGTCGGTACGCGATTTCGAGGGGTTCCGGCGCGTCATGCTGGAAGACCTCGCGGCCGCCGACCCCGAACGCCAGCGTTGGACCGAGGCGGATGTCGAAACCGTGCTGGTCGAAGTCCTGGCCGCAGGGTTGGACCGCGCCAGCCATGCGCTCGACACCGTGTTCGCCGAGCGGTTCGTCGCGACCGCGCGCATGCCGCGTTCGCTGGTGCTGCTTTTGAAGTTGATCGACGGGATTGATCCCGCCTTCGCAGCGGTCGGTGCCGAGCTGACGAGCCAGGAAATCAAGAAATACGGGTATGACGGCTCTGTCGCGGCCATCGATGCGTTGGAGGCGGCGCTGACCGCGCGCCCGCAGTTGATGGATGTGGCACGGGTCGCCGGGCTGAGCGACCTGACCTCGATCATCTCCTTCATCACACTCGACGATCTGGCCGACTTCCTCGACGGCTGCCCGTTGATTGCCCATGTGCATCCCCGCTGGCGGATGGAATCCGGGTTCGGGGTGTACGAAGTGGTCACGCTGCTGACCGAGCCGCCGCGCCGCCTGCACGACCAAGTCAGCGAATTCGACGCCGCCGACGCGCTGATCGCCTGGGCCATTGCCGAACGCGACCGCGCGGTACCGCCCGATCAAGCCGAACATCCGATGCTGCTATTGGACGAGACCACCTTGCCAGACTTCACGTTGCGCTCGGTGATCTCGCGCATTGTTACGCCGCTTCTGCCGATTGGAACCAGCCTGCGCCTGGTCGACGGGATCCGGGTCGGAGTCTTCATCCGGCTCTGCGTGCACATCCAGCCGCGGTTCTATCGATCCGAGGTTGAAGCGGCGGTCCGGCAGGTACTGTCGACTGCGGCCGGCCAGCTCTTCGATCCGGCGAATTACGGGTTTGGCGACGTGCTTTATCTGTCGGATGTGCAAGAGGCGCTGATGGCGGTGCCCGGGGTCGAGGGCGTTCTGATCAACCGCTTGCAGATCGCCGGCCGGCCCGGTTCGGACGCAACCGCGTCCGGGATCCTGAGGCCTGGAAGCCAGGAGGCGCTGACCCTCGATCCGGACAACCCAAGCTCGGAAACCGGCTATGTGGTTCTTGAATTGCGCGGTGGGCAGGTGGGATGAAGATCGCCGGCACCGATACCGAGGTCCGCGACCTGACGCGTTGGAACCGCGCGGGATTGAGCCGTTTCCGCTATATCGAGGGCGGGGCGGCGGAGTGGGTGGAATACCTGCGGATTGCGCACCTGCTGCTTTTTGCGCGCAATCTGCAGGCGACCTCGCATGACGATCCCGATGCCTGGCGCAGCGCGGTGGAAACCGGCCAATTCGACGATGAATTGCCGATCGAAGACGCTTTGGCGGCGATCCAATCCAGCTGGCGTCAGCCGACGCCTTGGAGCTTTGTCGACGACAACGCGGACTACCGCACGGCGCTCCGCGCACAATACGACCGTATTCCGCTCGACCAGACCGCCCAGATTTCCCGCGCCTTCGCACGCGCCTTCCACATTCTGACCGAAACGCTCGATGCCTACGCAAACGAGGGCTTTCTGGCAACGGCGACCCAGGCACCGCACCTGCGCCGGCTTTTGGAATTGATCGATTTCGAACCGCGCCTGGCCGCCTCGGCGCAGGTGCCGATCGCGCTGTCGATTGTGGACGACACGCCGCGCCAGACGATCGAGCGCGGCCTTGCTGTGGAATACCTGCCGTCCGACGGAAACCCGATCCTGACCTTTGAGAGTCTCAATCCCCAAGTCGTCGAACCCGGGCTGAACCTGATGCGCGCCGCTGGCTGGGATCAGCGCAGCGATCCGGTGCCCGCCTCGCAGTCGGTTTTTGAGATCGCCGATACCTCGGTTCTAACGATCGCGCTTGCCGGCCACATGGCCGTGCTCAGCCAGGGCAACGCCATGCAGGGCGCGCTGGTCGACGCGGCCGATAAGTCCGCCGGCACAGTCACTCTGGATCGCGGTCCCGGCGGTTTTGTCGGCACGATGCAAAGCGCCGAGATGTTGCTTGCCCCCGCCGAGGTGCATCCCGCCCGGCCCATCGGGTCGACCTGGCTGAACTTCGCTGCCACGCCTGACGTCTATGTCGGCCAAGTCGTGTCGCTATCCACCGATTCAACCCACGTCAACAACCTGACGTGGTATGTCGATGCCGTCGCCCAAACCGAGTTGATCAAGGCCAAATCGGTCGAAACCTCTCCCGTCGTTACTGAGGCCCTTACATCGACGGCCTCCGCGATCGTCAGCGTCAGTGGCAACGCCAAGATCGACGCGGCTCTGAACGGCATCACCCTGATCGGAAACATGATCGGGTTCGTCTTCGGCAACACCGCAACCGTGCTCGAGGTTCGTGGCCGCGACGTGCGGATCAACCGGTCCAAGCCGTCCGGGCTGAAGAACGTCTTTCCGGCCGTCCGCAGCGTGATTCCCCAAGACGATACGTTGCCCATCGCAGACCAGATTCCGGTCCTCGGCCCGTACATCACGCCCCAGGACGCCGAACCTGTGGGCGATCTGGTCACGCTCGATGCCGGGCGGGTCCATATCGACGCGCCGTCCCCCGAGGGGCTGGCAGACGGGGATCCCATGGCGGTCAAATTGAAGGACGGCGCGGTCGCGGCCGCGGAATTCGCGGACCTGTCGACGGACGAGGATGGGTTTGATTTCGTCGCAAATCTCCCAAGCGGGTATGGCGCCGACGACGTAAGCGAGATCGCCTTCGCTTTCGGGGCCAAAAGCGGGTTGGTCCATGAGTATCGATCCGATGCAGAGTTGTTCCCGGCCGCAATGAACTCGGCACTTGACCTCGAAGTGACGAGCGATTTCGACGATCTTCTCAAGCCCGGTCGCGTCTTGCTTGTTGCGCCCGATCCCGACACCGCCACGGACGATGACGCCGGACAGGGGATGGCCCTGACCATCGCCACGGCGGAACGTCTTGCCGACGATTTGCGGTTGACCTTCGAAGAGGATCTGTCCGACCTGTCGGATTTCCGGATCGGCCACACAGTGATCTACGGCAATGTCCTGGCCTTCGGCCACGGCAAGAGCCTGCCTGAAAAAGTGCTCGGGTCCGGCGATGGCTCGGTCTCCGGGCAGGTGATGACCCTGCCCGCGTCAGACATCGCGACCTTGCCGGATCCGAGCTTTCCGGGCGGTGCCGTTCCCGATATCGAAATCACCGCGTCCGGCCGCAAGCTTCGCGTCGTGGCGCGGGCCGAGGACGCCGATCTGCTGCAACCCTCATATCTGGTCCGGCTTGCCGAGGACGGCAGCGCCGAGGCGGTGTTTCTGTCGCGGCTTTCGACCGAAGCCGACGGCGTGCGCCTGACCCGCTTCCGCCAGGGATCGGGGCAGGTCGGCAATTCGGTGCCGCCTTTCGCGATCACCAAGCCGACGCCGAAGAACCCGATCATCGGCGCAATGATGCAACCACTTGCCCCGCAACTCGGCGCCGATCTGCAAGACGCTGCAGCACTGAAATCTCAGGGCAACAGCCATTTCGCCCTGATGGATCGGGCTTTGTCGGCACGGGACTTCGCGCGCTTGGCGGAAAGCTCGACCAGCGTCTGGCACGCCCATGCCGATCTGGTCCGGGAGGCCGGGTCGCAAGGCCGGCCGACCATCGTGCTGACGATCGTCCCGGCCGGAGGCGGCTCGGTCGAGCCCGTGCGCGATGATCTGGAGGAGTTCCTGCTGACCCGGGCACTTCCCGGCACCGCGTTGACGATCCAGCCGTATCGTCCGGCGCCGGTGACGGGCAGCGCTTCGGTGACTCTGAAAAAGGGATTTGCCCAGGATGTCACGGTGTTGGAGGAGCTGCAGCAGTCGCTGTTCGCCGCATTCAGCCTGGAAGCGCGCGAGTTGGGCCGCACGCTCTACGTCACTGAGATGACGGCGCTTTTGGAGGCGCATGAAGCAGTCGATTACCTGGTCTTCACCCTGACGCCGGCCTGGCCGGCCCTCGATCCGCCGCGCGTGATCACATCGGCCAGCGATGCCATCCAGGCCGTTATCCCGGCGCCCACGCAAACGGTGTACGTCGAGGCACCGGAAGACATCGAGATCGAATGGTCTTCGGGAGATAACACATGAACCCGCTCTTCGTCTCCCGCGCCGGGCGCATTCTCTATCGCGAACTTCCCGAGGTGCATCGGCTCTACGACAACCGCAACCCGGATCAGGACAAGCTTGGCGATCTAGAGGCGTTTCTCTACGGCTTTGGGCACCTGTTGGACCGGTTCGACGCCACTTTGATGCAGTTTTACGCCGACGGGGTAATGGACCCGGTTGGCGAGACGTTCGGCGACAAGGCGATCCAAGGCTGGCTGGTGCCGTATGTGGCACAGCTCTTCGGTGTCGAGTTGGTGGCACCGGATCCAGAAAGCCGGCGGCGCGAGCTTTCGGCATCGATCTGGGTGGCGCGCCGCCGCGGTACACGTGTGGCGGTCGACACGGCAGCCGAATTGATCACAGGTTTGCCGGTCGTGGTGGTCCCGGGCGCGGCCCGCGTCTTGCGGACGCCGTCGCTTGCGCGCCGCCCGATGATGCATCGCGAAATCACCGGGCTCTGGCATCCGGCGGATACCGCGATCCTGCAAGAGCCGTTGCCCGCACCCGATCTCGCCAATCCGTTCGTCGAGGGTTTCCGCGCCAGCCGCCCGAACGCCCATGCCGGCCTGCCGGTCGGAACGCCCGACACGCGCACCGCGATGCGTGCGGTTCAGGGCGGCATCGAACGGCCAGACGCCGAGGTACGCCCGGTCAACGGCGCCGGCGCGCCGGGGCCGTTGACGCCATTTACGGTACGTGCGCGCCGGGGAACCCCGTGTTTTCCCAACACCTACGAGGACCGGTCGTTGCGTGCGCCTGACATGCGCGCGCCGCGGCCGCGCCGTCCGCGGCTGACCCATCTGGCCAAGCCGGATTCAGTGACGCTTTTCGTGCGTCCGCCGCACGGCCTTTTTACCGGGGCCGAGCTGACCCTCGCCCAGCCCACGATCGCCAAGGGTCGGGTGACGACCCAAAATGTGCCTGACGGAACAGCGCTGGCGGATGTCTTCTTCGACGACGCTGCCGCAGTTGTCGACCTCAACAACGCCAGTGCCGACGCCGAAGGCCAGCATGTGATCGAAGACCTCAAATTTGCCGGGACCCTTCGGGTCATGCGCGGCCAGGATGTCACCTTTCTGAATTGCGCGATCGGCACGGTCACCGGCCCGGGCGTCCGCGGTGGACCAGGGTCCAAGATCACCGCGCGGAATTCGGCGTTCGGGACACTGAACCTCAATAACCTGACCCCGGCCGAAACTGTGGCCGAGCTTGAGTTTTGTACGGTCATGGATGCCGCCGTCCTGCATATCGCCCGGGTCTCGGATTCGATCATGTCCGGCAGCTTCGTTGCTCTCGGCGACGGCACCGGGGAAAAGGTCGGCTGTGTGCGGTATTCCCTTGTGCCGGTCGGCTTCGACACCGCCCATGTGCACAGCTTCAAAACCGTCGAGGGCGAGGCACAGTTCCTGCGTCTGCCCTGTATCGAGCGCGAAGGCTCGATGCTGCACGACCAACTGCCCATGATCGGAGAGCCGGGGTTCGCGGTGCTCTCGGACCGGACAGCGCGCGAGATCGCGACCGGTGCGGAGGATGGCGGAGAGATGGGCGTCTATCACAACGCCTGGCATCTGGCCCGGCTGGCCGCCGGCATTGCCAAGGCGCGTCAATTCCTGCCGGTCGGGCAACAGGTATTCGGCCATTACGACAAGCGGCTCCTTGCCGCACTGCCGTCGATGGCAGAGTGATTTGAAAGAAGGACTGAACCGATGAGTGGCAACGCCAGCAGATATTCCTTCCAAAAAGAGCGGCGGTATTCGCAACAGATCCTTAGCCAGGGCGCAATGGTCACCGACGCCGACCAACGCGAGGGCATGGCCATTGGCCTGCGCAACACAACGGCACTTGGCGACACCTCGATCCGCACCGGCGTGCCGCAAACCGGCGGTGTCGTCCGCTGGTCCGAGGAATTGAGCCCCTCGGCCCACAAAGTGATCGACGGCATCGGCCCTGGCAAGGTCGTGGCGGACGGCCATGTCGGAGAGGTCCGGGCGGAAGACGGCGCCAGCCTCGAGCAAGGCGCCGGACTGGATTTGCTGCATCAGCAGCAGGACCTCCTTGGCGCGCCCGAGATCGACGCCGGCGCACAGCCGGTCGCGCTCTTTGCCGATTTGTGGCACCGCCATGTTGGTCCGGCCGAGGACCCAAGGCTCGTCGATCCCGCCTTCCTGTCGGCGGAGACCTCAACGCGCACCGAGTTGATGGCGCAACTTAAGCTCGCCCCGACGCCGGGCGAGTTGACCGACGCCGAGATTGCCACGCGCGTTCAGGACAATGGTCTGCCGCGGGTCGGCGACTTCCGCCTGACTGAGGTGGCATTCACCAACGAAATCATCGAACCCGACGACTGCGACCCCTGTGCCACCACGCTGGAGGATCCCAACCAGGACGCCGGCAACGACCTTTTCCGGCTAGAGGTGCATGCCTCGCACCACAACAAGCCAAATATGGAAGCACCCAGCGTGCCCGCGGTGCAACCGGAGGATACCCGCGTCATTCTGAAATGGTCGCGCGACAACGGTCACGTCGAAGTGCCGGTCTCGGCCGCCGACACGTTGTTGTCCGACAGTGCGTTCGACACCGCGGTGTTCGAATTGACATGGCTTGCCGCCGAGCAACGGCTTGGGCTTTACACCGCCGGCATGACGGATCGGTTGGCCACGCTGCATGCCCGGTCCGACATCAAGGCCGCGATGGCCGCTGCGCCTGAGGGCGCGATGCTGCGTGTCTGGGACGGCGCCGTGCGCATCGATCTCGACGAAGACGACCTCGCGCCGGAACCGGTCGGGACCTTGACGGTCGAGGGCAGCATGGAGGTCACCGACGGCATTTGGACGCTGAGCCTCGATGTCGGTGGTCTCGACCTGGTGATGGTGGCCGACGACATCGAGACCGTGCCTTATGTGCTGCCCGGCGACGCCTGGTCTGTCGAGATCCGGGAATACGCCACCGAAACCGGCGACAAGCTGATCTGGCACGCCGAGCCGGTTGAGGTCGAGCATCACTACACATTCATCGGGATGATCGAGGGCGAGGAATTCCGCAACGAGGCTCAGCCGGACATGCGCGCGCGGGCATTCCCCGCGCTCACGGAGCTGGACGCGCTCGATATCGGGTACGACAATTCGCAATCAGAGGCCAAGGCCTGGACGGTGCAGGGTGCGCTTGATCTTCTCTTCGCGCGCCCGCAAGGCGAAGGCCACGATTGCCACTGCACGTTTTGCATCAATCCCAAAGCGGACCTTGCCGAACAACTGACCAAAATCGCCGAAAACCTGTCGGAAGAAGAGAACAGCCATGCGCTGATCTGCATCCCCGCCGGGCGCTTCGAGCTGGTTGCACCCGTAGAATTCCGCAACGGCGTAGCGGTGACATTGCGCGGCGCCGGCAGGGATTTGACCGTGCTCGAAGTCGCAAAAGCGAAACCAAATCTCGGAATGGTCAACTTCTTCGGCCTGAAGAGCTGCCGTTTGGAAGAAATGAGCTTTGTCGGCGACATGCAGATCGACGACCCCGAGTCTCGGACCTGGGTGGTCGGCGTGCACGACGTGGGCGACTTCGAGGCCTGGCGCATCTCGATGCGGGTGGCCCGAAGCGACGACGGCATGGCCCAGGGCATCGTCGTTGCCCCCGTCGAAAAATCTGTCGCCGGAACAAACGTCACCGTCCGCGAAAGCATCTTTCGGGTGGCCGCCGGCGCGCAGGCGATCGGTGTCTGGCGAGGGGCGGCCAGCCTGAAATTAGAGAACAACCAGTTCCGCTCGATCAACTTCGAGACCTTTGGCGGGGCCGGCAAACTTTCGGCTTCGAACGATTTGGTTGCCCGCACAGCGGTCGACCGGCGCACCTTGGAACGCGAAGCCTTGATCGCACAGAATCTGTTCGCGCCCTACCCGGGCAACTCGGAACTTTTGCTGAATTTCACCGACCTGCCGCCAGATGTGCGACCGGGGGCAGAACGCTATTGGACACTGGCGCTTCGGATGCTGAAAGACTCGGGCGAGATCGGCGAACCCGAGGAGTTCGCCAAGGTCAAATCCAATCTGACTACGATCCACGCGGCGTCGAACCGGCTTCTCGAGGCCGAGAATATGGCGCGGGTCGCGCGGGCGCCAGGTCCCGGCATCAGGGGTGGGCCCCGACGATTGCCGGTGCTGGCGGCCTTGACCGGAAAAGACACCCGGCCGACCTTTGGAAAACTCGGCGCGGGCACACCGGGCCTAGTGGGCAATTTCACAAAATTCCGCCCGATTTTGGCAGCCGGCGGTAGCATCGACGAGCCCGTCACGACCGGCGATGATCTCAGTGCGTCCGACAAGGCGGCACTGAAGCTCGTGAACACGGCGAACGGGCTGATTGCCGGCGACATCAAGGTGGCCGGTTTCATCGGTCAGATGGCGACGGTCCTCGGTCTTGTGGCCGACAACAAGGAATCGGGCCCGCCCAACTGGGGTGTGTTCAGCTTCACGAACACGTCGATCCCGGCCACGATCACCGGCAATGCGTTCGTCGAGCTCGACGTCGCCATCGATCTGGCGGCCAATGAGACCGACCTTCCTGCCGACTTTTTCACCGCACCGCGCAGAACGAATATCAGCGACAATAGGATCCGGCGGATCATTCGGTTCGACCGGGTGTTCCCACCGGAATGGGGCGAGGGCGCCGAGGGCATCTTCGAGGGCCGCCAGCCGATCACGCTGACCAACTACGAAGACGTCACAGTCGACAACAATGCGATCGCTCAGGTGCTGCCGGACAACATGGGATTGGAGCAAGTTCAGCCGATTTACGAGCCGAATTTCCCCACGGGCATGTCGAGTTTTTCCGCCATCACCTTCAATGGCAGGGTCGGGCCGAAACTGCGCGCCGTCGGAAACTCCGCATACTTGCTGCGACATTGCGTGTTCGTCAACGCCAGACCGTGGAAGACGTCGCTCGATGCCGACCATCCGCCGTCCAACCACTTCGTTCTGCGGGAGAACAGCGCGCTGCCGTATATCCGCCGCGAAGTCGATATGCCCGCCGTTCACCTCAGCGACCAGCTCGATGCCGGCGTCAATATCACCTTCCGGCTGGTGATTAACGACAACTGGTTGCCGAACAAGAAACACGAAACCTGAAACCACGAGAGGTCGCCATGGCTGCCCCCGCGCCCGAGAAGGACAAAAAGCGCAAACCTGCCGAAGCCGGCAAAGCGCCGGCGGCAGACGCCGCAAAGCCCGAGATTGCCAAGGACAAGGCCGCGCTCGGGGCGATGCTAAGGCCAGAGGGCGGCGACAAGGCCGCCAAGATGGAGGTTGGCGGCAAAGGCGAAAAGGCCGAAAAAGAGGCCGACAAAGTCGCGGACGAGGTGATGAAGGACGCGCCGGCCGGCGGCGGCAAAGAAGGCCCTGAAGGCAAAGAGCAAAAAGAGGGCGAAGAGCCCGCTCGAACCTACAATCAGGCACGTGGCCCCCCGGCTTTGACCCTGGCGATCGACAACACCGTGCGGCGCGTGGCCGATCCGGCCAGCCAGCCGAATCTCGACAGCCTGTCGGCAGTGCCTGCGCTCCCCGGCAATATGTCCGAGGTCGGGGTCTCGACGCCCGAAGAAAACAAGTTCGACGAAATGACCGACGGCGATTTCAATACGCTGTCGGAAGGAGAAGGATTGCGCCCCAAATTCCAACCCGGACAGGGCGGTCCGGGCCGGTTTGCGTTGAGCCCGGGAACGGCGGCACGCATTCGAGATGCGCGGGGGGGATCGGTGTTGCCCGGAGCGCTGCGGTCCCGGATCGAGGGCCGCCTGCACGTCGATCTCTCGGCGATCCGCGTCCATACCGGGGATGACGCCACCGAGCTTTGCACCCGGATTGGCGCGCGCGCTTTCGCCTATGGCCGCAATATCTGGCTTCGGTCGGCCTCGGAGGCGACCGACACCCGGCTGATGGCCCATGAGGTGGTGCACACCGTCCAACAGGGCGCGGCACGGCGCGTACCCAGACCGGACCCCGAAACGGTGCGGCGGCCCCGCGCACGCGCAGCCCAGCCCCGCGCACCGCCGCCGGCGCCGGTGGAGACGACGCAAAACACGGTGCGCCGCTTCTCGGAAGAAGGCGACGACGGCTGGCTGGCCCGCAAAGCCGAGGGATTGGCGGACCGGCTCGATTCCTACGGCGTCCTGAAAGTGCTGATCGGACGTCGGCTGTTCACCGGGCAATCGGTGAACCCAAGCGCCATCGATTACGTCGGCGCATTCATGAAATTCATCGGGGCGGACGAAACATTCGAGCAGATGAAGCAATCTGGCTCGCTGCAGAAGGGTTTCGACGCGATCAAAGAGGGCCTGACCACCTACGACATCACGTGGGACCGGGTGAAGGGCCTGTTTTCGCGCGCCATCGACGATTTCGAATGGACTGCCCCGATCTCTAGCTTCACCCGCGTCTTCCGCGAGTTCTTTTCAGACGTTCTGGCCTACGGCCTGCATGTCCTGAAAATCATCGCCAAACTCGTGGCAGAGGCGTTCGTGATCGGCTTCGGCCCGATGGGCAAGGCGGTGTGGGAGAAGATCCAGGCGATCGGCGAGACCATCGGCCTGATCATCTCGGACCCGCTGCAATTCGCTTTGAACCTGATCAAGGCGGTCGGCAACGGCATCAAAGGATTCGGCGAGCGCATCTGGACCCATATCAAGGCCGGGCTTCTGGCTTGGATCCTGGGGCCGTTCCAGCAAATGGGGATCACGCTGCCCGAAAAACTGGACCTCAAGGGCATCGTGTCCGTGATCCTTCAGGTGCTGGGTCTGACCTATCCACAGCTGCGTCCGCGCATCGTCAAGGCGCTGAATCCCAACGGCGAAGTCAAGGTCTCGGTCGTCGAACGGCTGATCGAAGTCGTGAATATCCTGCGCACCGAAGGCCTGGTCGGCATCTGGCGCAAGCTGATGGAATACGTCGAAAACCTGCAGATGACCATCATCAACGGCATCCGCGACTGGGTGGTCCGGGCCGTCGTGCAGGCGGGCATTCGCAAGCTCGTCGCCTGGTCGAACCCCGCCGGCGCGCTGATCGACATCTTGCTGACGATCTACAACCTGATCGTCTTCTTCGTGGAACGATTCCAGCAGATCCTCGATTTCGCGTCGTCGATTTTCGATTCCATCGGCAAGATCGCCCGCGGTCAATTGGGCGACGCCGCACTGGCCGTTGAGACCTCGATGGCCAAGACGATCCCAATCATCATCTCGTTCATCGTGCGCTTCCTGGGGCTTCCCGACATCGGCGGCACGATCCGCGGCATCATCACCAAGATCCGCGCCAAGGTTCATGCTGCCTTCGACAAAGCGCTCGACTGGATCATCAAGAAGGTCAAGAAGCTGATCGCCGGGCTGGTGAAGAAGTTCAAGGGCAAGAAGGGGGTGCCCAAAAACCCGGTCGTCCTGCAAGGCGACACGCATTCGATGGAATTGCAGCAAAAGGGAGCCCGGCGCGAGCTGATGATCCTGTCCGAGCCTGCGCCGATGACGGCGGATTATCTACAAGGGCGGTGTGACGTGATGCAGGACAAATGCGCTGAACCGATCACCACGACATTGCTGCCGCAGCTTCGCCAATGCGTCGAGAAGTTGCGGGCGCTCGAAGCCGAGGAGAGACGGCTTAGCAAATTGCCCGAACCCAACCGCGACACGCCCAAGGTCGCCGCGGAGCGCGACAAGCTGTTGGCCGAGATCAAAACCCTGTTGGAGGCCGGAACCAGCGATCAGGTCCTGACCCAGGAGGAAACCGATTCCGGCCAGGTCGATGCCGACGAGTTGGGCGAGGAACACAACGCCGAAACCAAACCGCCGCGCGAAGATCAGGAAGACCAGGTGAAACCGGACCTCAACGAGCCGACATTCCGCTTTGTGGTCCTCAACAACATCACGCAAGGCGAGGGCTTCGCCGGACCATGGAAAGAGGCCAAAGCGCAGCGAGAAGTGGTCAAGAAGAAACTCGAAACCGACGGATCGACGGCCAAATACCTGATCGAATTGGATCACAATCCCGAGTGGGCGATCCTGCGGCGCGTCGCCTTCCTCTATTCCGACCCGCAGCCGGCCCGCGAGGGCCAGGATCCCGGCCCGGCGCAGCCAGCCTTCCCGGGCCTCAAAGCGCAGTTCAGCGGCGATCTGACCGATCCGGGTAGCGCCAGCCGCGATCTGGGCGCGGGATTGATGGCCATGGCGACACGACGCGAGGTCAACACCTCCGAGATCAACAAGGCGGGAGAGCTCTACAGGACGTTCGATTCGCTGGCCGAATGGAACCCGACAGCAAACCGCTATGAATACAAAAAGGACGAAGCGTCCGGCAAAACCACGGCTGCCGATGCGCCGGACTGGACCGCGAAGGTGGCGGAAAAGGCCGGCGAACATCAAGCGGCCTTGCTGGCAAACTACCAGAAATACCTCGAGGTGCGCGATTCAGATCAGTCGATCGTCGATGCCGTCACCACGAACGGCCCAAAGATGGTCTCGACCACCCAGGGGTTCATGTCGGGCTCGATCGCGAAGGGCGAGATGTTCCCTGGCCCGCATGGCGCGGACCTCTCCGGCACCGGCATGCGCGACGACCCCATCGGCGCCGAACTGACCGACGGACCGTCCTATTCCAAAGCCGTAGCATTGAAAAAGCAAAAGGCGCCGGAATTCGGCCGCGCGCTGCAGACCCACCACATGATCGAGCAGGCAGTGCTGAAAGCCATCAAGGCCGAGGTCAACGCAATTCCCGCCGGCACCGCGATTGCCGATGACGCCTCTGGCGTCGCCGGCTTCAACCGCAGCGCCAAGGCGCCGAGCAAGACGCTGAGCGACGCGTTGAAAGACAAAAAAGACGCGGAAGGAAAGCCGCTTGACGCAGCGGCGGAATGGGCGGAGCTCGGCAATCCCGGAAATCTCGGACCGAGCCCGTCGGTATTTCCAGCAAAGTCCATCGAGCAAGAGGGATACGCCGTCAACGTCCTGATGCAGGTCAACCAGCTTGCCGGGACCAATTCGCCCAGCGCGGCGACGACGTCGGCGCAGGCGGCCCGTAGTGCGCCGCTGAACACCATGGTCGAGGCCTTCAACGGCAAGATCGCAGAGGCCTACGGCGCCGTCCCAGCCGAAGCGGCGAAGCCAGAGGATCTTGCGTCGGCACGCACCAAAGCCTCCACGGCGTTGAGCAGCCACATTCAGGGCAAACTCGGCACCGATCTCAAGACCGTGCTGAGCGATCTGATCGGTGACGCGGCCGGCAACGCTTACGACAAGTTCCGCGGTATACAGGACACGTCGATGGCTGGGATCAAGCCCGCCGATCCTGCCAACCCGTTGTTCGACCCGCGCCCGGGCGAGCCCAGCCCGAACCGCCGCGAGGTCTTCCAAGCTCTGCAACAAAGAAACGCCGCGCTGACGCGTGAGCATCTGATCGCTGAAAACCGCAAGATTTGGGCATCCGGGTAGAAGAGGTCTTGGCGTCGGGCGCAGATGCGGGATTGCAGGCGTCGCACCGCCGGTTGCCGGGCAGCCGCGGCGTGATAGGCTTGCGGCAGGCACTCAGATGAGTACGCGAAGGACCCCGCGATGACCGACGGCTTCACTGACCTGATCGACCGTTCGAACACGTTTTTCAGTGAACTTGCGCAGAACAATCGCAAGGACTGGTTCGAGCCGCGCAAGGCGCAGTTTGTTGACGAGATTAAGAAACCCGCCGAGCTCTTTATGACCATTCTGGCCGAGGACATTGCCCGGCTGACAGGGATTGCGCATGCCCCCAAGCTCTTTCGGATCTACCGCGACGTGCGGTTTTCCAAGGACAAGACGCCATATAATCCGCACCTGCACATCATGTGGAGCCAGCCCGGCGACGCCCGCCCCGCATGGTTTTTCGGTTCGGCTCCGGACTATTTGATACTTGGCGTCGGCATCATGGGGCTTTCGGGCGCCGCGCTGACGCAATACCGCGCCTATGTCGACAGGCACGGCGACGCGTTGGCGGCGGCCATCGCAGACGCCAAAAAGAGCGCGGAGGCAGAGATCTCGGATTGGGGACCGGAGTCGTTGAAAAGGGTGCCGAAGCCCTATGAACCCGACCATCCCCAAGGTGATCTCCTGAAGCGAAAGGCGCTGGCTGTGACGGCGCCGCTGGCCGGGAATTGGCGTACCTCCGGTCTTATTCGGGCGACACTCGGCCGAGCCGAGGGTTTGCTGCCCGTCTGGCGGCTGATGAATGAAATTGGCGAGCTGAAAGTTAGCTGAAGGCCCATCGGGCGACGGCCCACGGTAAACGGAACGTCCGGAACCGGCGCGCTGGAACGGATCACGGCGCCGGGCCAGCGCAGGGCGGTGGCAAGTTGCCGGGCCCTCGGTGAGGCCGCGTAGCGCGGGATAACGCGTGACGAAAACGACGCGATCGGTGAACGGGTGAAGCGACGCTGGTCGTCTTGGCCAACGAGGCAAGTCGAAGGGCCCTGCACCCTTGAGGTCTGCATAAGGTCAGTTCCCGCCGCGTAACCCCGTGCCCGGGCTGAGAGGCTCCGCAGGTGGCAATCTGCGGAACGCGAGTGGTCATTGGAAATGTCGGCGATGAGGCGGGTCAGTGGGCACGCGACGGCGCAGCGGCGGACAACGTGGAAGGAGATGCATTGGGTGTCACAGAGTTGACCGTCTCCGGCGCGATCCAGCGTAGCCGAAGCGCGTTGCTCAGCACCGCGACCGAAGACAGCGCCATCGCGCCGGCCGCCAGCATCGGCGACAGCAGCAGGCCAAGAGAAGGATAGAGCAAACCGGCCGCGACCGGAATCAGCAACACGTTGTAGCCGAACGCCCAGACGAGGTTCTGGCGAATGTTGCGCAGCGTCGCCCTGCTGATTGCCACCGCATTGACGACGCCTGCGGGATCGCCCGAGGCCAGCACAACATCCGCGGCCTCGACCGCGATGTCGGTCCCGGTTCCGATGGCAATGCCGATATCGGCTTCGGCCAGGGCCGGCGCGTCGTTGATCCCATCGCCCACGAAAGCGACCGGTCCCGCTTCTTTCAGCGTCCGCACGGCGTCGACCTTGCCCTCGGGTAACACCTCGGCCACCACGTGGTCGATCTTCAGATCTGCGGCGATGGCCTGTGCCGTGGCCTGAGCATCGCCGGTGATCATCGCGACCTGAAGACCTTTTGCGCGTAACGTTGCCACCGTGTGGCGCGACGACGGCTTTACCGGGTCCGTAACGCCGAACACGGCCACTGCTCGTCCGCCGATGGCGGCGTAGACCACCGTCTTGCCGTCTTGCGCCAAGGCCGCGGCCCGACCGACCAAGTCTGCGACAGAGACCGCCTCGGCGTCCATCAGACGGGCGGCCCCGACCAGAACCACCTCGCCGTCAACGATGGCCCGGGCCCCCTGCCCGGTGACCGAGGCAAAACCGGTGGCCGCCGATGCAGCCAGCCCGCGCGATTCTGCGGCCCGTACCAGTGCGGCGGCCAGCGGGTGTTCCGACAGCGCTTCGACGCCCGCCACAGTCGCCAGCACGATGTCGGCGTCGACGCCGTCGGCCACCACGAAATCAGTCACGTCCGGCCGCCCCTCGGTCAAGGTCCCGGTTTTGTCGAAAGCCACCACGCGCGCCTCTTGCAACCGCTGCAGCGCATCGCCCTTGCGAAACAGAACCCCCAGTTCGGCGCCGCGGCCGGTGCCCACCATGATCGAGGTTGGCGTCGCCAACCCCATGGCGCACGGGCAGGCAATGATCAGCACCGAGACCCCGGCAACCAGTGCATGCGTCAGCGAGGGTCCTAAGGCCAGCCAGATCAGTACCGTCAACAGCGCCGTCGCCGACACCGCCGGCACGAACCACAGTGTGATCCGGTCGACCAGCCCTTGGATTGGCAGTTTCGCCGCTTGCGCTTCTTCGACCATGCGCACGATCTGGGCCAAAACGGTGTCGCGGCCCACCGCCGTGGCACGGAAAACGAAGGCGCCCGCGCCGTTCACGGTGCCGCCGACCACCGCGTCGCCGGGCGCCTTGGGCACAGGTGTCGGTTCACCCGAGATCATCGCCTCGTCGACGAAGGACCGGCCCTCGACGACCTCGCCGTCGGTTGCAACCCGCTCGCCCGGACGCACCTGGATGAGGTCGTCCAACCGCACATCCGCCAGCGCCATGTCCATAAAACCGGCGCCCCGCCGTACGCGTGCGGTCTTGGGCTGCAGGCCGACGAGCCGCCGGATCGCCGCGCCCGTGCGGCCTTTGGCGCGGGCCTCCATCCAGCGGCCCACGAGTATCAACACGACGATCACCGCCGCCGCCTCAAAATAAACCGCGCGGCTCGCGGCGGGCAGCAGTCCGGGCGTGAAGGTCGCCACGACCGAATAGCCATAGGCGGCCGAGGTCCCCAGGGCGACGAGCGAGTTCATATCCGGCGCCC
The DNA here is from genome assembly GCA_030066215.1 of Rhodobacter sp. GTDB lineage: Bacteria > Pseudomonadota > Alphaproteobacteria > Rhodobacterales > Rhodobacteraceae > JASJCA01. The sequence continues at coordinate 24,767 of JASJCA010000020.1, forward strand.
CGCGAAAGAGCGCCGGGAAGCCGGTGCGATAGAACCCCAGCCCCGGCCCGAAAAGCACCGCGGATGTCAGCACGAACTGGATCACCCAGCTGGTCTGGTGCCCGATCGTTGCGCCGATCCAGTGGTGGACGGCGGGGATCAGGTGCCCGCCCATCTCGGCGATGAAAACCGGCAGGGCCAGCGCCGCCGCGATCAGTACCTTGCGCCGCAGCCGCGCAATCTCGCCGTCGCGGCGGTCCTCCGGCGCGCTCTCGTCGGCGCGCGCGCGCGCCGCATAGCCGGTCTGCGCCGCTGCCTGGGTCAGCGCGTCCGGCGCCGTCATGCCGGCCAGATAGCGCACATGCGCGGTCTCGGCGGCCAGGTTTACTCGGGCCTCAAGGACCCCCGGCACCGCGGCCAGCGCGGCTTCGACCCGGCCCAGGCAACTGGCGCAATGCATGCCATCGATGTCGAGCACCGCGGTCTCGGCATCCGCCGGATAGCCTGCCGCCCGCAGCGCCTCGGTCAGGCCTGTGACTTTCGCGGGGCGGTCGTAGTGCACCGTCACGTTGCCCGCGGCGAGGTTGGCGGCCGCCTCGGTCACGCCCGGCACGGCGGCCAAGGCCCGCTCGATGCGGCCCACACACCCGCCGCAATGCATCGCCGAGACCTGGAATGTCGCAGTTTGGCTCAGCACGCCTCTCCCGTTCGCCCAGCTCAGATATAGGGCCCCCGCGCCCGGGCCGGAAGGGCCCGGATGCCGCGTCGGTGGGCTGGTGCGCGCCGCCGGTTTTGGCCTGGAGCGGACATCGCCTCATTGAGATGAGCCGCGCCATTGCCGACCCGCGGGGTGGCGATGCAACATCTGAGCGGCAGTGCTTTACGGTGATCGAGTCCGTAGGGCATCGAGCGATGCGCGAGTTTGAGCAAATCGCCGCCCCACCCGGGCGGGTCGGCGATGGCGCGGCGACGCTACGCGCCTTGATTCCGCTCCGGGAGTCGGTTGCCAATGCGCTTCCCAGGCGAAACCGGGTCCACTCTACCAGACCCGAACAGTCCCGTCCGCCAGCTAGCCGTCGAGCACCGCCAGCGCCGCCTCGGCGAACTCGGGATCGTTGATGTGGCAGTCTAGTTCGCGCAATTCTACGTTTGCCGGGCAGACGCGGCGCATCTCGTCGATGAACGCGGCGAGACCCTCGGCATCGTGCAGCGGTGCGCCGGGCCGGTCCCACTCGTTGCATCCCTGCAGCGGCAGCAGAAACACCACCGGACCGGTCGCCTCGGCCAGCCGGGCGCAGAGCGCGCGGGCCACCTCGCGGCGTTCCCCGGCATTCAGCAGGGCACTTGAAAGCAGCCGGTTATGGGCATGAATTTCCCGGGTTTTCAGCCGCTCGGGCGGGTCCTGCCAGCCGACGAAATCGACCAGATCGTAGCAGCCCGGCGCCACGATCTGCGGCACGCCCGCACGCCCCGCCGCGGTCATCCGGCTTTCGCCCGCGGTGATCGCCGAGCCCATCAGGTGGTTCGCCACCTCCTGCGGCGCGAAATCCATCACCGTGGCAAAGGCGCCCTCGGCCGCCAAGGCCTCGAAGGCGCGCCCGCCCATGCCGGTGGCGTGAAACACAGCCACTTCGAAGCCGCGGTCTTCCAGCGCCGGTTTCAGCGGCACCATGTAGCGCAACACGGTTTTTCCAAACGATGTCATACCGATACGCGGCAAAGCTGAGGAAGGTCGCTCGACCGCGCGCGCGGCACCCAGGACCGCGCCGGCGGCCTGGCTGAGCGACGCCTTGCAGATCGAGTTCAACCCGTAAAGCCCGCCGGCCCAGAGGATCATCTGCACATCCGCCGGCAGCCGCTCGGGCGGGATCATCGGCGAGAAGGCGACGGTCGAGACGATGTATTTCGGCACGCCCAAGGGCAGCGCGGCGCAGAGGTCGATCGCCAGGTCGGTCCCCATCGAGCCGCCCAGCACGATCGCGCCGTCGATCCGGCCCTCGGCCTGCAGCCGGGCGGCCAGCACCGCCGCGCCGCGCGCCATGATCTGCATCGCGTGGTTTTCGTCTCCGCTGTCGGCCGCCTCGCGGATCGACGCGCCTCCCGCGGCCGCGACGTCGTGCTTTGACACCGAGACCGCGCCGGACGGGTCGCCGAGCACGCTGACATCCATCGTGACGACCTCGCCGCCCTGGCCGCGGATGCAATCGGCCAGAAAGCCCAGTTCGTCCTCCTTGGTGTCGTAAGTCCCCACGACCAGGATGCGCGTCGCCATGTCAGTCCTCCGCCTTGGCCGAGCGCGGCACGATCCGGCGCGCCTGACGCAGCGCCTTGGCCCGTTCCGCCGCGATCAGCCCCTGCCGCCGGTGCAGATGCGCCCCGAACCGGGTCGCGCGGTGTTCGATGCGCCAGCGGGCGTCCCTGCGCAACCGCGCATCCAGCCAGACCCGGCGGGCGTGCAGGGCCAGGATCACCACGAGCATGCAGAACAGCACAAAGGCCACCGGCCGGTCGATGAAATCCAGGGGCTCTTTCACCCGGTTCATCGACGAGCGCAGCTTGACCTCCATGATCCCGCCCAGGACCATGCCGAGGATGATCGGCACGATCGGCAGCGAAAGGCGTTTCAGGATGTAGCCCAGCATGCCGAAGCCGGCCGCGATGGCACAGTCGGTGGCCGAGTTGCGCAAGGAATAGACGCCGACGAAGCTGAGCGTCAGGATGCAGACGCCCAGGAATCGGTTGGGGATGTTGACGACCCGGATGAGCTGGTTGGTGGCGCCGAGGAGGAAGACCAGCACCAGCACGTTCAGGATCAGAAGCGCGAGATAGAGCGCGACGACGAAGTCCATCTGGAACTGAAACAGGCCCGGGCCGGGCACCACGTTGTGCACGTAGAACACCGACAGCATCATCGCCGTCAGCGCCTCGCCGGGGATGCCGAGCGCCAAGAGCGGCACCATTGCGGCCGCCGGCACGGCGTTGTTGGCGGCCTCGCTGGCGATCAGCCCCTCGGACGAGCCGTGGCCGAAATCCTCGGGCCGCCGCGAGGTCCGCTGCGCGTAGGTATAGCTGAGAAACTGCGCGGTGAACTCGCCGACGCCGGGGATCATGCCCATCACCACGCCGAAGCTGGAGCTGACCGACGCCACGCGCGGGTGCCGCGCCAGTTCCCGGAAGCCTTGGAACAGGCCGCCGCGCAGCCGCGTCGTGCGGATGCGCTCGTCCTCGCCGGTCAAGAGCAGGAAGGCCTGGCTCAGTGCGAAGAGCCCCAGCACCACGACGATCAGGTCGATCCCGCCGGCGAGCCAGGACTGCTCGAAGGTGTAGCGGCGGGTGTATTTGACGGGCTCCAGCCCGACGGTGTTGAGAAAGATCCCGAACGAGGCCAGCGCCGCGGCGATCAGGGTCTGGCCGCGATGGGCGATGACCACCAGGAGGATGCCGAGAAGGGCGGCGAGGAAGATCTCGCGGCTGCCAAACATCGGCGCGACCCTGGCCAGCACCGGCGCGAAGAGGATCAGGGCGACGACGCTGACCACGCCGCCGAAGAAGCTCGCCGAATAGGCCAGCGACAGGGCGCGGCGGGCCTCGCCCCGGGTGGTCATCGGGAAGCCGTCATAGGTGGTCAGCGCGTTGACCGCGGTGCCGGGCGTGTTGATCAGGATCGCCGGGATCGCACCGCCATACATCGACGAGCCGTAGATGCCCAAAAGCACGGTGAGCCCGACGATCGGGTCGAGCGAGAAGGTCGCCGGCAGCAGGATCGCGATGGCCACCGCCGGGCCGACGCCGGGGATCGCGCCGATCAGCACACCGCCGATCGAGCCCACCAGCAGCGCCGCCACCACGTCCCAGCGGGCCAGCACCTCTATGGCGGCAAGCAGCAGCTCCATGCCGGCGCCTCAGGCCGGCGCCGGGCGGGACAAGACTTTTGCAAAAGTCTTGGCAAAAGTCTTCAAAGAATTTTGTCCCCGCGCCACCGCCGCCCTCACAGATTTAAGATGAAGAACGAGCGTAAAGCCCCTGGAAGATAGTCATAAACCGCGCCACCTGGGATCTTGACCTCGAGCAGAGCCTTGAAGACGATCACGACGGCCAGCGCAAATCCAACCGCCAGCCACAGCATCGCGCGAGACCGGTAGCCCATGCGCCAGACCAGGGCCGGGGCGAAGGCGGCGGAGGCGACGACATAGCCGATGACCGGGACCAGAAATACGTAGGCCAGAAACCACAGGCAGAACTCGACGCCCGCGCCCCAGCGACGGCCCTCGGCCAGGTCCGCCCGCCCGACACGCCGCGGCCGCAGCCCCATCAGGTGCAGCCCGGTGAAAAGCACCATGCCGCCGACCGCGACCAGCGGCCAGAACCCCGGCTGCGCAGCCCATTTGGTCTTTTCCACCCAGGTGGTCTGGCTGGGATAGCTGACCGCCAGGATCAGCGCCACGACCGCGAAGCCCGCCGCGAACAAAAGCTGCCCGCGGCGCGGAACGCCCTTCGGAGCCGTGGGGTCGTCTTCGTAGCGCATCGCCCGCCCAGCGGCGCAGGATTTCCCCGACCTCCCGGCGGCAAACCCGCGACGCGGGTTTGTCCCCAGATTTTCGGCGAAAATCTGCCCCGCCTAGTTCATGATCTCTTCGATCGCCGCCATGGTCGCGATGTTGCCGGCGATCCGCGCCGCGCTCGCCGCCGCGTCCTGCCAATAGACCAGTGCGCCGGTCTCTTCGGCCACCGCCTGCGCGCGGTCCGACATCACCGTCTGCGAGGCCACCGCGGCAATCTTGTCGCGCACCTCCTGCGGCGTCTCCTTGGTGACGAAAAGCCCGTTCCAGAGCGCGATGTTCAAGGTCGGGTCGACCTCGCCCGCGGTCGGCGCGTCCGGCACCTTCGAGATCCGTTCGTCGGTGATCGAGACCAGCACCTTGACTTGGTCGAGGCAGGGCAGGATCAGCTGCAGCGTCGTGTTGATCACATCCGCGTCGCCCGAGGCCAGCGTGTTGCAGTCGAGCGCGTCGAACGCAGCGTCCGAGCCCCATTCGAAGCCGAGGTTCTTGGCCAACGCCTTGGTCACCTGGGTCGGCGTCAGCGGATCGCCGAAATGGCCCAGGGCCACGTCGTTCGACTGGGCATGCGCGGCCAGCTCTTCCATCGTCGAATAGGGCGCGCTGCCCGACGCCGCGATCACGAAGGGATAGGTCAGAAAGATACCGATGGGGTCGAATTTCTCGGGGCTGAGCTCGGGGATGCCGATCTGGTGGCCCACCACCGGCACGCCGATCACGAAGGACCCGATCATCGAGCCGTCCGCCGGCGCCGTCGCCACCTCGATCGCGCCGGGAAACGGCCCGCCGCCGCCGCCGGGCTTGTTCACCACCGCCGCCGAGACGCCGTATTCGGCCTGGAAATCCTCGGCGATCATCCGCGTCAGCACGTCCTCCAGATCGCCCGGCGGCCAGGGCACGACAAAGCTCACCGGCCCCTCGGGATACTCCGCCAGCGCCGCCCCGGCGCCCATCGCAAGGCCAAGCGCCGCGGCGCCCGCCACCCACATCGTTCTCAGCATATCACCTCCCGGGTCTCGGGCCCGGTCTTCCGCCGCCGGGCCTCCGGGTCCAGGTGACCGCCCGCGGCGCGCCCTGTCAAGCATTCCGGGGTTTGACGCCGCCCCCGCCGCGCGCCTATCAGGGGACAAGGCGCAAAGGGAGGCGGCATGTCCGGCGCAGGCGCGCTCATCCTCGATTTCGGCGGCGTGGTGACCCGGACCCTGTTCGAAACCCACGATAGGACCGAGCGTGCCCTGGGCCTGCCGCCGGGCAGTTTGACCTGGGCCGGCCCGTTCCACCCCGAAACCGACGGCCTCTGGCAGGCGATGCAGCGCGGCGAGATCACCGAGCGCGCCTATTGGCTGGAACGCGCCCGCGAGGTCGGCGCCCTGGTGGGCGAACACTGGACCGAGATGTCCCAATTCGTCCAGGCCGCCCGCGGCGCCGACCCCGCCGCGATCATCCGCCCCGAATTCCATACCGCCTTCGCCGAGGCCAAAGCCGCCGGCCTGAAGACCGCGATCCTGTCGAACGAACTCGACCTCTTCTACGGCGCGGACTTCCGGGACAGACTGCCGTTCCTGCAGGACTTCGACGCCATCGTCGACGCCACCCATACCGGCGTTCTGAAACCCGACCCCCGCGCCTATGCCCAGGTCCTCGACGCGCTCAACCTGCCCCCGCACAAATGCGTCTTCGTCGACGACCAGCCCCGCAACGTCACCGGCGCCGCCGATGCCGGCCTTCGCACCATCCTCTTCGACGTCGCCCGCCCCGGCGCCTCTTTCGCCCAGGCGCTCGACCTCCTGATCCCCGAAAGGACCGCCCCATGAAGGACTCCAACTTCCTCAAGGAAAAGAACGCCCGCAACCTCTGGCACCCCATGGCGCATCCCGGCGACATGCAGGCCAACCCGCCCACGATCATCACCAAGGCCCACGGCACCCGCATCACCGACATCGACGGGCATGAAGTCGTCGACGCCGTCGGCGGCCTCTGGAACGTCAATCTCGGCTTCTCCTGCCAGCCGGTTAAAGACGCCATCACTCAGCAGCTCAACGAACTCCCCTACTACTCCGCCTTCCGCGGCACCACCAACGACAAGATCATCGAACTGGCCGAGGTCTTGCGGGATTTCTGGGAGCCCGACGGCCTCACCCGCGCCTTCTACACCTCCGGCGGCGGCGATTCAGTCGACACCGCACTAAGACTGGCCCGCCAGTACCACAAGATCCGGGGCGAGCATGGCCGCATCAAGTACCTCTCCCTCAAGAAAGGCTACCACGGCACCCATTTCGGCGGCGCCTCGGTCAACGGCAACGCCAATTTCCGCACCGCCTACGAGCCGCTCCTGCCCGGCTGCTACCACATCCCCGCGCCCTACGCCTACCGCAACCCGTTCAACGAAACCGACCCGGAAAAACTTGCCCAGCTTTGCCTGCAAGCCCTTGAAGACGAGATCAATTTCCAGTCCCCCGGCACCATCGCCGCGATGATCATGGAGCCCGTCCTGGGCGCCGGCGGCGTCATCGTGCCCCATGAGAGCTTCATGCCCGGCGTACGCGAGATCACTGCGCGTCACGGCATCCTCCTGATCTCCGACGAGGTCATCACCGGCTTCGGCCGCACCGGCGACTGGACAGGCTGTCGCCACTGGGGCGTGCAGCCCGACATGGCCACCACCGCCAAGGCCATTACGAACGGCTACTTCCCCTTCGGCGCCGTGATGATCGCCGAACACGTCGCCGAGACCTTCGAGAAAGACGACACCGGAGCCGCCATGATCGGCCACGGCTACACCTATTCCGGCCACCCGGTCGGCGCCGCCGCGGCCCTCGCCTGCCTCGACGAGACCATCAAGCTGCAAGTCCAGAAAAACGCCGCCGCGAGAGGCGCCGAGCTCTGGAACGGCCTGAACGCCCTCAAAGAGCGCTACGCCATCATCGGCGACGTCCGGGGCGGCCACGGCCTGATGCTCGCCCTGGAATTGGTCAGCGATCCCGCGGCCAAAACCCCCATCGACAAGGACACCATCGCACGCGTCCACGAGGTCACCTACCAGAACGGCGCCATGGTCCGCATGTCCGGCGCCAACATCCTCATGTCCCCACCCCTGGTGCTCACCGCCGAAGACGTCCAGATCGTCCTCACCGCGCTAGAGGCCGGGTTCTCCGCGGTCTGACCCCGCCCCGCACCGCACCGTCCCGGGCTTGACCCGGGACCTCTCCGTATCGCTGTAGGGTGCGCATTCATTGCGCACGTACTCTCTCGCAACAAGAAACGCAGTCCCGGACATGATCCGGGACCTCGCGAGAAAACCCAACTTCCCCAACCCGGGAGCCACATCATCCACCCGTTCCCCCGGGCTGCAAGCCCGGATCGCGCCCGACCCCGCCCCCCAGGGCGGGCGCGATGCGTTGAAATGGTCCCGCTGGTTGACCCGTGAATGCTTCGAAGCGATGCCAGAGCAAGTTGCAAAGCGCCCACCCTCGGCGCCGGGCGCGATCCTCGTCGCTCCTTTCAGAACCGGCACAGAAAGAACCAAAAAGGTGGACTCAGTTAACGCTGTTTTAGAAAGGGATCTCGTCGAGATCACCGGAAAACCCTTTCGGTAACAGATCACATGTGCGATCGTCTTCACGAAGGAGCGCAATTATCTCCTTTGAAATCTCTTCTGCAGTTCTTCGACGTCGTGGCAACGCTTGTTCTTTCCCGATAAATCCAGTGGGCGTCTCGCCCATCTTCAGGGAAATGATCTTTACTCTTCTGGCCACAGCGAAACCAATTTCTTGCTGCGTCCAGTTGCTTTCGGAAAACCCAACTGTGTGAACTGAGAGAAAGCAATGCATGTGGGCAAGCGCCCGCTCAATCTCAGTTTGCCACAGAACCGTCGGTTCGATGTCTTCATGCGCGACAAAGCTAGTGACTCCGTATGGCTTTAGACAGTCCCGCAGCCTTATTGCCTTATCTTTGTCTTTGGCGATGTGGCTCACGAACAACCGCAGCTCGGAGCCAGTCGCCCAAATTCTCGGTAGTGGCAACGCCGCTGCCGAAATAGAAACTTCAAGGTCTTCTGCGATTTCGCTTAGGCGATCATCCGCGACACCATTCAACAACTCTGCAGAATACACACGCTTGCTGTTTGGTCCCTGCCAGTCGGTAATTGGCTCAATACCGAATGCGCTGAGGTAGGTGTCGATTTCGTTGTATGTGTATCGAGCCTGCAGCTCGGCTGACAGCTCCGAAATCACCTTTAACCGCTCACTGGGACGCATAGGTTATCCATTCGGCACGACTACTTGAGCGTAGGGCGCATTTTGGCCCTCCGCAACAATCACTCCTTATCCACCAACCGTCCCTCGACGTACCGATGCACGATCGACGCCAGCAGCGTTTGATACGGCATCCCCATCTCCAGCGCCTTGGCCTTCAGCTTGATCAGGTCCTGCTTGGCCAGCCGCGTGGTGATCTGCGTCTTCGGCGGCGACATCGTCGCCCGCGCCATCGCCTCCAGCTCGGCCTTCCGCTCGGGCGTTAGTTCGGACACGATGGTCCCCGCCTCCAGCGCCGCATCGAGCGCGGCCATCGACGCCGCTTCCTCGTCGTCGAGCGGTTCGGTGTTCAGGATTTTCAGATCAGGATCGGCCATCTGAGTCTCTCCCCATGTATCGGCGGTGCGCCTGGCGGTTGTGGTACGCGGTCTTCAGGAACTTGACCTTGCCGTCGGTCACGTAGGGCACCGCGATGGTATAGCCTCGGATTAGCACGAACATCATCCGCTGATGCTCGAACCCCGCGCCGGGATGCGCGATGTCGTCCAGCATAAACCCCGTGTCAATCGCGGCCACCACGTCCGCAAACCCAAACCCGCGCTCTTTGCGTAGCACCTCGTCCTTTTCATCGCTCCAAGCATACTTGGCATCCATAACGCTTCTGTAATTACAATGTCATTGCAGAAAACGCAATGTCAGGGCGCAATTCCGGCCCTCTTTGCTGTCGGCCCGGACTCGCCTCACCCCGCCAAAACCGCGCCCGTGTCCCCACCCACTGTTAGCGCAATCATCAACAATTCCAGACACTTAATCCAGTGCCCCCATGAGGACATCCCCCAGACTCACACAAAATACACGTAGAAATCCCGCAGCTGATCCCCCTCAAGATCCCGCGTCTTCCGGACCTCCTTGCGCTTCATGAAGACGTGGTTTTCCACCAGCCCCGCTCCGACGGCCCCGGCCAGCGCCTCGTCCGCCTCCAGGTCGTCCATCGCGCGTTTCAGATCGCTGGCCACCGAGACGCTCGCGTCGACGCGGTCGAAACAATCGCCGGTCTCCATCGGCGGCAGGTCGTAGCCCTGCGCGACCCCCAACAACGACGCCTGCAGCACCGCCGCGACAGCCGTGTAGGGGTTGGCGGAGGCGTCGGCCATGCGGTGTTCGAGCCGGGCCTTCGCCCCGCCCTCACCGGAGATCCGCGCCGTCACGCCGCGGTGGTCGCCGGCCCAGTTCGCCCAGTAGCCCGCCAGCGCCGCCGGCTGCAGCCGCTGGTACGAATTCGCCGTCGGCGCGATCAGCCCGGCGAGGCCTTTGTGGTGGCGCATCCAGCCCGCGATGCAACCCTGGGCGAGGTCGTTCATGTGATCGGGGCCGCCGACTGGCCCGCTCGACAGTGCGTTGCGCCCGTCGCCGTCCCAGAAGCTGAGGTTGATATGCATGCCCGAGCCGCCCGCCTCGGCCACCGGTTTCGGCATGAAGGTCAGCACCAGCCCGTGTTCCAGCGCGATCTCGCGCGCCATCAGCCGGAACAGCACCACGTCGTCGACCGCCCGCAGCGCCTCGTCGAAGCTCAGCGTGAACTCGAATTGCGGCGCGTCGTATTCGGCGGTGAACATATCGATGCGAAAACCGAGCTCTTCGGCCTTTTCCCAGACCGCATCGGTGAACCGCATCGGGTCGGTGAAATTCCCGGTGCCGTAGACCACGCCGCCGGGCGTGTCGTAGGGGCGCAGCGCGCCGGTCTCGTCGGCCTGCAGCACGAAGGCCTCAAGCTCGATGCCGATCTTCGGCACCAGCCCGCGGCCGCCCCAGGCCGCGATCGCCCGCCGCAGCGCCCCGCGCGGGCACAAGGGCAGCGGCGCTCCGTCGGCGGCGAAGAGATCGCCGAGCACCACCTTCGTCGCCCGTTCCCAGCCCTGGCGCACCTCTTCGCCGCGCCAGCGGAACTCCATGTCGGGCAGCCCCTCGCGGCAGCCCGAGCCCGGCGCGTCGAGCACCAGGTCCTTGTCGTAGTGGGTGGCGAAGACCGGCTGGGCGAAGCGCGTGGCGCCGTCGCCGATCTTGGCGCCGGGCAGGTATTTGCCGCGCATGATCGACAGGTGGTCGCACCACAGAACCCGCAGCCGGTCGCCCATCTTTCGCCCTCCTATGCCAGATCCATCGTCACCGGCAGCGCCTTGATCCCGCCGACGAAATTCGACCGCAGGAACCGGTGCGGGCCGGCGGCGGCGATGGCCTTGATCCGTTGGCTCAATTCCTCAAACAACACCCGCACCTCGAGCCGCGCCAGATGCATGCCCAGGCAAACATGCGGGCCGCCCTGGCCGAAGCTCATATGCCGGTTCGGGCTGCGGGCCAGGTCGACGCGGAACGGCTCGTCGAAGACCTCCGGGTCGCGGTTGGCGCTGGCGAACCACAGAAGCACCTTGTCGCCCGCGCGGATCGTCTGGCCGTGCAGTTCAAAATCCCTTGTCGCAGTGCGGCGGAAGTAGAGCGCCGGCGTCGCCCAGCGGATCACCTCGTCGGCCATGCTGTCCCAGACCGCGCCGTCCTGGAGCTGACCCAGTAACTCGGGCTGATGGCACAGCGCCTGGATCCCGGCGGCGATGGAATAACGTGTGGTGTCGTTGCCGGCGGCGACCAGCAGGCAGAAGAAGTTGCGGAATTCGGTCTCCGAGATGGTCTGGCCGTCCTCGTCCGGTTCCAGGATCAGGTGCAGGACGCCCTCGGTGTCGCCGCGCGCCGCCTTGTCGGCCATCAAGCGGCGAGCGTAGTCGTAAAGCTCGGCCCCGGCGGGCGAATTGAACGGCATCAACCGGAAGGCGTCGGTCTGCATCTTGTCGAGCACATGCGTGGTGAAGTCGGGATCGGTATTGGCGATCAGCGCGTCGCCCTTCTCGACCAACCAGGGCAAGTCGGCCTCGGGCACGCCGAGGATCCGGCCGAGCATGCGCATCGGCAACTCTCGGGCGATCTCCTTGGTCGCGTCGAAGGTGCCGGCGGTAAGGGCGCGGTCGAGGATGTCCTCGCAAAGCGCGCGGATCTGCGCCTCGAACCCCGCCACGACGGGCCGGGAGAACGCCTTGATCAGCTTCTTGCGGACGCGCGTATGCTCGGGCGGGTCGGTTTCCTGGAAGGTGCGGCGGGCGAGGACTTCTTCCTCGGTCTGGTCCTCCATGCGGATGCCGCGGGCCGAGGACATGGCGTGGTAATCGCGCAGGAGTGCGGCGATGTCGGCGTGCCGTGTGACCGACCAAAAGCCCCGGCCGCCGTCCCAGTCGGTCCAGTGGCACGGCGCCTTGGCGCGCAGGCGGGCGAAGGTGTTATGCGGTGGGCCTTGGGTGAAGGCGTCGTGGCTCGACAGATCGGCGAACCCGTCGTCCTGCGGCGTCCAGACCGTCATGCCCCCCCCCTTCCGTCACCCCGATCCAGGGCTTAGGAAGCAGCTATGCACATCGCCATTCTGATGACAAACACCGATGAGTCCGCCTTTGCCGCGCGCCACCCTAGGGACGGCGAGAAGTTCACCGCGCTGATCCAGGAGGCGCGGCCGGGCTGGACGACCGAGGTGCATGGCGTCAAGGACGGGGCGTTTCCCGAAAGCCTCGCGGGGCTGGGCGGGGTGGTGATTACCGGCTCGCCGGCCTCGGCCCGGTCGGACGCAGCCTGGGTGCAGGAGCTTTTGCAGGTGATCCGCGATGCGGTGGCGGAGGGGTTGCCATTGTTCGGGGCCTGTTTCGGGCACCAGGCGATCGCCCGGGCCCTCGGCGGGGCGGTGGGCGAAAACGACGGGCCGTTCGTTTTGGGCCTGGTCGATGTGCTGTTGGCTGAGGCGGCGCCCTGGATGACGCCAGCGCCGGCCAGGGTACGCATCGCGGCGGCCCATGGCGAGCAGGTGACCAAGCTGCCCGACGGCGCGGTGGTGAACGCGGAGGGCCCCGGCTGCGCGATCGGCGGTTTCCACATCGGCGACCGGGTCTTCACCACCGAGTACCATCCGGAAATGACCCATGGCTTCGTGGCGGCGCTGATCGACGCGTTGGACGGCAAGATGGACCCCGCGGTGATCGCCCGCGCCCGCGCCTCGCTCGACCGGCCAGCGGACCGGGCGCTGTTTGCGGAGTGGATCGCGCGGTTTTTTGAGCACGCCCGCTGAGCGGGTAAGGGGCACGCGATCTCTGGGTTCTGAATTGAATTGCCCGTCCGGGCCCTAGAAGGTGGTTTGAACAAACACAGACAGTCGCGCCGAGTTCTTGCGTCGGGCAGAAACCAAAGCATTCCCCCAGGCCGGGTTAACAGCGCGAAGCGCCCCGGCCCAGCGGCGGCCCGCCCGGGTGGGCTGCCGCTTTGGCTGTTCTGGG
>JASJCA010000180.1 GCA_030066215.1 Rhodobacter sp.
ATCAACGAGCTGATCCGCGAGATCGTTACCGAAATGGGCGTCACCGCGATGACCATCACCCACGACATGAGTTCGGTCCGCGCCATCTCCGCCACCGGACCGGTCCAGCGGATCTTGCCGGCGTGCAGCATGGCGACGTTGTCGGCGATGGCGCGGACCGAACTCATGTCGTGGGTGATGGTCATCGCGGTGACGCCCATTTCGGTAACGATCTCGCGGATCAGCTCGTTGATCACGCCGGCCATGATCGGGTCGAGGCCGGTGGTGGGCTCGTCGAAAAAGATGATCTCGGGCTCGGCAGCGATGGCGCGGGCGAGACCGACGCGTTTCTGCATGCCGCCCGAGAGCTCGGCGGGGTAGAGGTCGGCGGTTTCGGGGGTCAGGCCTACGCGGCGGAGTTTCTCGATGGCGATGGCGCGGGCCTCGGGTTTGGGGCGTTTCAACGCGCCGCGCATTAGGCGGAAGGCGACGTTCTGCCAGACGGTGAGCGAATCGAACAGCGCGCCGCCCTGGAACAGCATGCCGAAGCGGGCGAGGAACGGATCGCGGTCGGCCTTTTGCACGTCCTGGCCGTCGAGCAGGATGGTGCCGGCATCGGGCTGGATCAGCCCGAGGATGCACTTCAGCGCAACCGATTTGCCGGTGCCGGAGCCGCCGATGATCACCATCGACGCGCCCTTGGGGATCGTCAGGGTCATGCCGCGCAGGACCTGGTTGGCGCCGAAGGCCTTATGGACGTCGCGGAGCTCGATCATGGCCCGACCCTGCCCCCTTCATCTCTTCGAAAATACGCCGAGGGGGGTCTGGGGGGAGCGGCGCTCCCCCCAGTCGGTCGGATTGCCGCAAGGCAATTCGAAATCAGATCGCCCCGCCCACGCATCAGAAAAACAGCTCCGTCAGCAAGTAGTTCGACGCCAGGATCAGCACCGAGGCCGAAACCACGGCATTGGTCGTCGCCAGACCCACCCCTTGCGCGCCGCGGCCCGAGTTCATGCCGTGGTAGCAGCCCATCAGCGCCACGATGAAGCCGAAGACGCTCGCCTTGACGAGGCCCGAGACGACGTCGGCGGCCTCCAGAAAGTCCGCGGTGTTCTGCAGGTAGGTTGCGGCGTTGAAGCCGAGCCGCGTGGTGCCGACGAGGTAGCCGCCGAGGATACCGATGGTGTCGCCGACGGCGGCCAGCACCGGCACGACGATGGTGGCGGCCAGAACCCTGGGCACCGTGAGGTATTTCAAGGGATGCGTCGAGAGCGTGACGAGGGCGTCGATCTGCTCGGTCACTTTCATGGTGCCGATCTCGGCGGCGATGGCGGCCGAGACGCGCCCGGCGACCATCAGGCCGGTCAGAACGGGCCCAAGCTCGCGCACGATGCCGATGGCGACGATCTGCGGCACCACAGCCTCGGCGTTGAACCGGGCGCCGCCGGAATAGATCTGCAAGGCCAGCGCGCCGCCGGTGAAGACCATGGTCAGGCCGACTACCGGCAGGCTGAAATAGCCGATGCTCATCAGCGCGGAAAGGAACTCGCGCCAGTAGAACGGCGGCCGGACCAGGTGGCTGAGCGTGGCGCCGGTATAGAGCGCCACGCGGCCGATGAGCGCTAGGAGCGACAGAAACGACCGGCCGACGGCGGCGACGGGCTGCAGCAGGATCATGCGCCGGTGCCGCTGTAGCGGCGGTGATAACGGGGCCCGAGCGATGTGAGGATTTCATAGCCGATGGTGCCGGCGGCCGCGGCCACGTCGTCGACCGTCTGCAGGCCCGACAGGATGTCGAGCGACTTCGGCGCGCCCTCGAGATGCGTGATATCGACGGTGATCAGGTCCATCGACACGCGCCCCACGAGCGGGCAGGCGGTGTCGCCGGAATACAGCGCCGCGGTGTTCGACATCGCCCTGAGCAGCCCGTCGGCATAGCCGGCCGAGACCGTGGCGATGCGGGCCGGCGCTTCGGCCTGCCAGGTGTTGCCATAGCCGACGGTCTCGCCCGGTTCCAGCTCGCGGGTCTGCACCACGGGCAGGGCGAGGCGCACCACCGGCGCGGCCTTGTCGAAGGGCAGGCCGCCGTAGAGCCCGATGCCGGGGCGGGTGATCTCAAAATGATAGCCGGGATCGAGCAACAGGCCCCCAGTGGCCGCCAGCGAGCGCGGCACGCCCAGGCCGTCGGTCAGGCCGTGGAAGGCGTCAAGCTGCCGGCGGTTCATCGCGTGGTCCGGTTCGTCGGCGCAGGCGAGGTGGCTTTGGATCAGCTGTGGGCCCTGGCGCATGGCGATGTCGCGCACCGCGGCCCATTCGGCGGGCTCCATGCCGAGCCGGTTCATGCCGGTGTCGAGCTGGATGCCGAACGGCGCGCCGGGCAGCGCCTCGAACTGTCGGGTCATCTGGTCGATCGAGTTCAGCATCGGGATCAGGCCGAGATCGGCGATCATGTCGGTGTCGCCGGGCATGTGGCCGGAATAGACCAGGATGGCGGGGCCGGGGCCGAGCGCCTGGCGCAGCGCGGCGCCTTCCTCGGCGACGGCGACGAAGAAACTGCGGGCGCCGGCTTTGGCGAGTGTCCGGGCAACGGGACCGATCCCAAGCCCGTAGGCGTCGGCCTTGACGGTGGCGGCGGTTTCGACAGTGGCGGCGCTGAGCGCGTCGAGCGCGCGCCAATTGGCGGCGATGGCGTCGAGATCGATGGTCAGGCGGCCGGTGCTCATGGGCCTGGGTTTTGGCGGCGGGGCGCGGGGGAGGCAAGCGGAATGTGGCGGGGCGTCTGATAGGGACGG
This sequence comes from Rhodobacter sp., assembly GCA_030066215.1. GTDB lineage: Bacteria > Pseudomonadota > Alphaproteobacteria > Rhodobacterales > Rhodobacteraceae > JASJCA01. The sequence continues at coordinate 2,772 of JASJCA010000180.1, forward strand.
CCGGGGATTGAACGCCGGGGCGAATTCGCTGTGCGGTCAAATTGCATGGAAAGTCGATCTGAAGTCGGGCTGAATGAGACGTTGGCTGCTGCTCCACGGGCCGGGCCCATCGCCGACCCGCGGGGTGGCGAACCAACGTTTGAACGGCGGCGCTTTATGGCTGTCGAATCCGTAGGACGTCACGCGGTGCGTTGAAATAGACCAATCGCCACCCCTCCGGGGCGGGTTGGCGATGGGCAAGGCGGCCTGCGGCCTCGATTCCGTGCCCGGTGCAACGTTCGAGTGTTGGTTCCAGGCCGACAAATCCACATCCGCCGCACCGCCCTCACCACACCGCAAAACGCCCACCGGCTCGTCGCTCTACGACCCCCGCCTCATGGCAGCCAGAGGTCGTCGCCGAAATAGCGCTCCCAGATCTTTTCGCCGATCAGGCAGTCGTAGCGGTCGCGGGGCGCGTATTGCGCCGGGATCGGGCCGGGCGGGGGGCGCCACACCATCTCTAAGACCAGCTTGCGTTTGACCGCCTCGGCGAAGTCGTCCCAGTCGTGCACCGGGATCAAGAAGGCGCCGGGGCCGCCGATCACGCAGTCGCGGTAATAGGCGTCGAGGTCGTCGAGATGCCACTGGCTGCCCATGCCCTCTTGCGTCATCAGCGGCAGGCCGTTGACGGTAATGCCGCGGCCGATCACGGCGTCGCGGGCGCGTTCGACCGGCCGACCCTGGTTGTTCGGTCCGTCGCCCGAGACGTCGATGACCCGGCGCAGCCCGTCATAGGCATTGCCGTCGAGGCTCTCCGCGGCGTAGAGCAGTGCGCCGGAGATCGAGGTGCGCCGCAGCGCGGGATCGAACTCGGCGGTCAGCGTCCGTGCGAAGGCGTCAAGGTCGGCGCGGGTCTGCAGCAGGCGCCAATCGACGATCATCCGCTGCGATCCCCAGCCGGCCCATTCCACGTAGGCCATCGCGACCCGCTGCAGGAGCCCCGATTGCAGCGCCGCAAAGACCGGGTCGCTCTGCAGGGCCTCGGCATACCCGCGGCGTTGAATCTCGAGCTCGCGCTCGGTCATCGAACGCGAGACGTCGACCATCAGGATCAGTTCGAGGTCGACTTCGAGACCGTCGGCGGCGACGGGTCCACCAGGCACGGCAAGTGCGGCGAGCAGGGCGAGGCGGCGGGCAAGGCGGCGCATGACCGAAGCCTAGCGCCTCGGCCGGGCGGGCGGTAATCAAATTGTGCGCTTCCGCGCGCCGGTCTTGCCGTTTGCAGGGCGACGCACAGGCCGGGCGGCGAATTGGTTGCGGCGTCAGGCCGGCATTTGCTGCGTGGCGCAGTGGATGCCGCCGCCAATTTCTCCCAGGGCGTCGACGTTGAGCGTGACGATCTCACGCCCCGGGTAGTGCCGGGCCAGCGCGTCGGCGGCGATGGCGTCGGTCTCAGAATCGCCGAATTGCGCCGCGATGACGGCCCCATTGCAGACGTAGAAATTGGCGTAGCTGGCCACGAAATCGGGGCTGTTGATCCGGCGAATATTTGGCTCCGGGATCACCTCGATATCGAGACCTGTCGCCTGCAGCACTGCGTGGGTCTCGTGCGCCGCCCGGTGAAACGGGTCGCGCATGTCTGGTTCATCGGGCAGATTTATCAGCACTCGACCCGGCCCGGTGAAACGGGCGAGGCTGTCGATATGGTAGTCGGTGATGTCCTGGCCCCTGACGCCGGGGGACCAGAGGATGCGCTCGGCGCCGTAGGCGGCAAGCAACCGCCGGCCGATGGCGTCGCGGTCGAGCCCGGGGTTGCGGTTGCCGATGACCCAGGAGCTTTCGTGTGCCATCAGCAGCCCGTGGCCGTCGTGGTCGACGCCGCCGGGCTCTCCCACCAAGCCGCTCTCGATCAGATCGAGTCCGAGCCGGCCGGCGACGTCGGCAGCCACGCGGCCTTCGTGCAGGTGGGTTTGTTTGTCGCCCCAGCCGTTGAACCGGATGTGGCTGACCGCAAGGTCGCCGGCCGCGTTTTTGGTGAACAGCGGACCGGCGTCGCGGGCCCAGAGGTCGTCGGTCGGGATGTCCCACAGCTCGACGGCCGAGCTGACGCGCTGGCGGATCGCCGCGTGGGCGTCTGGATGGGCGAGCAGGGTGACCGGTTCGAAGGCGGCGATCGTGTTGGCGATGTCGGCGATGGTGTCCTGCACAATGTCGAGGAAAACCGCGTCGTCGTAGACCTGGCGGCTTTGAGGCCACATCATGAAGGTGCGCTGATGCGGGGCCTCTTCGGGCGGGACGATCCAGTCGGGTCGGGCCATGGCGGGACCCGCGGTCAGGGCAGCGGTGGCAGCGAGAAAGGCGCGGCGGGTCATTCGCATGGTCTCAGGCACGATCCGGTTTGTGGGCGTCGTAGCCGGCCTGAAGTTCAGCGCGCAAAAAGTCACCGAAATCCAGGGGTTCGAACCTTGGCGCTCCGGTGCCGGGCAGCGGAGCGACAGTGAAGGCGACATCGGGATCGTAGAAGAACGGGACGGAGAACCGTTCGCGGCCAGAGCGGTTGATCACTCGGTGCGGCGTGGCGCACAAGGCGCCGTTCGACATGCGATGCAGCATGTCGCCGGTGTTGACCACCAGGGCGTCTGGGCGGGGTGGCACGTCGATCCAGCCGCCTTGCGGCGTTTGGACCTGCAGGCCGCCCGTGGCGTCCTGCGCCAAAAGCGTGAGACAGCCGAAATCGGTATGCGGCGCGCTGCCGTAGAGGTCTTCAGGGCTGTCCGGCGGCTGTGGCGGGTAGTGCAGAAGACGCAGCCAGGTGGTGGGACGGTCGAAGGCGGCGCGCGCGGTCTCGTCAGCGCCGAAGCTCGCTAGCGCGATGTCGATCAGGCGCCGGGCCAGCGCGGTGAGCGCGGCGTTATAGGCCTCGACCGGCGCGCGGAACCCTTCGAGCGCAGGCCATTGGTTATGGCCCGAGAGATAGCGTGCCGGGTCCGGCGCTTCGTCGGCCATCATCATGAAACTGGCCGATTGATTGGGTCTGGTCACATCGGCCAGTTTGGAATTGACGTCGGTGGAGGTGTCGATGGCGATGTAGCCGCGGTGATTTTGGTCAAGCGCGATGGCTGCCTTGGCGGCTAGCGGCATTGCGTGGAAGCGGCGGGAGGCGTCGAACACGCGGTCGATCAGTCCGGCAGGAATGCCGTGGTTGATCAGATAGGCGAAGCCGACGTCGCCATAGGCCCGGCGGAAGGCCGAAACGAGCTCTGCAGGTGCGCCGCCGTCCAGGCCGGTCGCGTCGAGAACGGGGATCTCCATCACCCGAGCTTATTGCATCGCGCGGGAATTTGAAGCGGGCGGCGGTTGCGTGGCGTTGGGCTTCATCAGGGTGTATCGAGTCCCACGGTGCTCGTCGCAGCGGCCGGCACGCCTTGCTTTGCTGCAACGTCTGGGGCTGCCGGGAATTGCATGCCGGTGGTGTCTGATCGTCGGTCGACGGTCTTTGTGAATCACCGCGGCGTGCTTTGGGGGGCCCGTCCTCCCCCCAAAGCGCGCCTTCACCGGTGGGGGAGGACCACCGGCCGGGAGTGACCCCTAAAAGTCATCGCTGGCAATGCTCTGCTGCCAGGGTTTCACCAGGTTCGAAAACCGCGTGAACCGGCCCTCGAAAGCCAGGTCGACGCTGCCGATGGGGCCATGGCGCTGTTTGCCGATGATCACTTCGGCGCGGCCGTGGAGCTTTTCCATCTCCTCCTGCCACTTCGCCATGGCCTCCAAGTCGTGATCGCCCGGTTTCTCGCGCTCCTTGTAGTATTCCTCTCGGAACACGAACATCACG
>JASJCA010000178.1 GCA_030066215.1 Rhodobacter sp.
GCTGCTTGGATACCCATTTATCCGACCTCTTTCATTGCATTCTGGAGGGAGTTGAGCTTGGAGCGGATCGAGGTATCGATCATCTTCGAGCCCACTTTTACGACAAGACCGCCGATCAGGCTTTCATCGACGGTCGCATTGATTTTCACGGTCTGACCCATCTGGGCCTTGAGCGTCTCGGCAAGTTTTTCCGATTGCGCGGCGGTCAGCGCCGTGGCCGAAACCACATCGGCGGTGACTTCGCCTTTCTCGGCGGCGATCATCTCGCGCAGCTGCGTCAGCATCTGCGGCACAACAAACAGGCGCCGCTTGCTCGCCATCAGCCCCAGCACCTGCTGCATCGCGGGAATCAGGCCCATCTTCTTGGCGATGATGCCGATCGCGGCGCCTTGCGCATCGCGCGAATGGATCGGCGAGGTCAGCAGATCCCGCAGATCGGCGCTTTCGGTCAGAGCGGCGGACATATCGTCCAGATTACCCTCGAGCTTGTCGAGTTTCTTGTTTTCTTTGACGATCTCGAAGACCGCGGTGGCATAGCGTTCGGCAATGCCGGAGGAAATCGAAGCTGATTCAGACACGTCCACCCTTCCGATAGTTTGCCCCCGTGACGCGCGGCGGCACCGGCGTCCGAGGGCCTCTTGCTGCACCCTGGGCGCGCCAAGGCATCAAAATCAGCGCGGATGTAGCAGAGCCTCCCCACCCCCGCAACATGGTATGACCCTTTTACACAGGGGCAAAACGTCTTGTTTTTATGGCCGTTGGCGCAAACTGCGACCATACGCGCCTCACGCAGCGTCAAAAAATGCCCCGAATTCCGTCCCGCCAGACGATTCCTTGCCCCTCTGGCGGCAATTCCCACCCCCACCGCCACCTGAGCAAAAAGGTTAACGGCAGACCCCACGGGACGGCGGGCGGGGCGACGCTGCTTGCAGCGAGCGGCGCACGACGCCCCGCCACCACACCCGGGCCGCGCCCACACACTACTGCGCAACCGGCCGCGTCACGTCCGGCACCCCACACCCGTAGCAAAACGCGCATCAGATCAAACCTTTGGCGGCTTGCGCCACCGCATAAAGTGTTTAACGTGGGGTCATGTCGCGTTTCAGGCGACCAGGCACGCCCGCCTTGCCCGCCACGCGCGTTTGTTGTGACGCTTTGATCAAAGGGTAATGATGTCCGTTTTACTCGCATTGATGGGATTTGGCCTTCTGGGCGCAATGATGATGTCCTCCGACAACCAGGACGACAACGCGGAAACCGGCAACAGCGCAGACCTCCAGCAAGACACACCCGAAACCCCATCCATCGACGACACACCCGACGACCCGCCCGCGCCCCCAGAAGACGCCGAGCTCGACACCGGCGCCAGCTTCCTGCTGCGCGACGACGGCACGGTCGAAATCGAACTGGGTGAGGATGAAACCGGCTCGCTCGCCATCTTCAGATATGTCGACACCGAAGACAGCGAGGAATTCTTCGAAGTCTACGAAGCACGCTTCTACCTCGTCCCCGCCGACGTCGAGCTGCCCAACAACACCTCGGAAGAACGCAGCAACATCCCCGGCTCCAACGGAGAGCTCATCACACTCGAAGAGCTAGAGGAAAACCTCGGCCTGCAGTTTCTGGGTGCCGTTGAGCTCGAGCTGGTGACCGAAGGGGGTGACGGGTTTCTCATCGTGGATGTGTCAGATGAGTTGCCGCCCATCGAAGCAAACGCCCCCTATGAAATCTACGACGTTGAGGCTCAGACGGATGGTGATGAGCTGTGGTCTTTTCTGCCCGATGATCCGTTGGTGACCTTCAACGGCGTGGAAGAGATCGTCGTGACAACCGACCAGCAGGGCGGCGACGGGAGCGATTGGCTCTCGATTCCCGAAGGCAGCGACGGGATATCGCTCTTTGGCGGTGGTGGCGACGATCTTCTCCAGTCCCGGGGCAACGATGCGGCCCTCGATGGCCAGGACGGCAACGACCGACTGGAAGCCTATGGCGACAACACTCTCATCGAAGGTGGCGCTGGAAATGACAGCATTCTGGCAACAGGCGGCGATGCCGCGATCTTCGGTGGTCCCGGCGATGACACCGTGCGCAGTTTTGAGGCGCCTGCAACACTACGCGGCGGCGATGGCGACGACCGCATCACCGTGAACGCGGGCGACGCCTTTGGCGAGGCCGGCAACGACTACCTGACCGGATATGGTAACACCGCTGATGTCGTCCTGTACGGCAACGAAGGAGCCGACACCCTTGGCATTTTCGGTGCGCGTGCCACCGGCCATGGCGGGCCGGGCGATGATTTCCTCGGTGTCAGGAACGGCGCAACCGGATATGGCGATGCGGGCGACGACCGCATGCAGGTGGATGCTGGCGGCAGGGCTGACGGTGGCACAGGCAACGACCTCATCGAAGTCTGGGAGTTCAACGACGAGACCGAAACAGCCGTTCTGACCGCAGGCGAAGGCGCCGATACCTTCAACATGTTGATACGAAACGCCTATCAAACCGACGCGGTGCCATACGCACGGATCACCGATTTCGATCCGGCCGAAGACATCCTGGAAGTGGGTGTTTGGAACATCAACAGCAGCGCCGTCGACTCGATTGCCCTCTCCGAGTCCCCGGACGGCAGCTTCACCGATGTCGTGGTCAATATCGCCAACACCTCCGGGCTCCCGCCGGGTGTCGCGATCATCCGGCTGGATGGCGTCACCGGCCTGTCGCAGGATGCCGTCGTCATCGTGACCTGAATTGGTGGCGCGCAGCGTGACGGGACGGCGGGCGGGGCGACGCTGCTTGCAGCGAGCGGCGTCCCGGCGTCACACCGGCTTGGCGCTGCCGGCGGGCTTGGGGGCCAAAACGTCCAGCGGGTTCAGCACCCGCACCGCTTCCCCCACCCCTTTGCGCGACGGCGGATGGCGCTTTGAGGCCACCACCATCATCACCCCCCCGGCCATCACCGCCGGGATCGACCGTCCGGTCTTTTCCCAGAATGGCGCCGTCTTCATCCAGAACCGCCGGGTCGACGGCGGCTGATACAGCACCGAAACGTGATCCTCGGGCACAAAGTCATGCCGCTTCAACTGTGCCTCCAGCTGCCCCAGCGAATACGGCCGACCATAGCCAAACGGCGTCGCATCGTTGCGCGCCCACAGACCCGAGCGATTGGGCAGCACAAAGAGCGCCTCTCCCCCTGGCCCCAACACGCGATAACACTCATCCAACAACTCCGAGGGCCGCTCGGACGTCTCCAACCCATGCATCAGGATCAGCCGGTCCACATGACCGGTCTCGATCGGCCACATCGTCTCTTCACAAAGCACCGACACATTGGGCTGCCCCGCGGGCCAGGGCATCACCCCCTGCGGTCCCGGCATCAGCCCGATCACCCGCCGCGCATCGCCCAGATAGGGCCGCATCAACGGCACCGCAAAGCCGAACCCCGCCATCGTCAGCCCCTTGGCCTCGGGCCAGAAATTCTGCACCTGCGCGCGGATCACCTTTTGCGCCGCACGCCCCAGCGCGTTGCGATAATAAAAGTCCCGCAGGTGTTGTACGTCCAGATGCATTGCAGCACCCTTCGTGATGCGCCACTCTGCGGGTATCCTGTCAAAGCCCGCAAGGAAAAGCCATGCCCCTCGACATCGTCACCATCCCCTGCCTCAGCGACAATTACGCCTACCTCGTCAGCGGCGATGACGGGGTGGCGGTGATCGACGCGCCCGAGGCCGCGCCCATCATCGACGCACTCGAATCCCGCGGCTGGACGCCGGGTGTCATCATGCTAACCCATCACCACCACGACCATGTCGGTGGCGTCGCCGAGCTGCGCGCCAAATACGGCTGCAAAGTCATGGGCCCCAAGGCCGAAGAAGGAAAACTCCCACCGCTGGACTTTGCCCTGCCCGACGGCATGCGCGGCGGCTCGGGCAACAGCGTGATGGAGGTGATCGCCGTGCCCGGCCACACGTTGGGCCATGTCGCCTATCACTATCCCGAAGGCAAAGCCGTTTTCACCGCCGACAGCCTGATGGCCCTGGGCTGCGGGCGCGTCTTCGAAGGCACGCCTGAAATGATGTGGGAGAGCCTGTCGAAACTCGCCGCCCTGCCGCCCGAAACCATGGTCTATTCGGGCCACGAATACACCGCTTCCAATGCTCGCTTTGCGCTGACCATTGAACCGGACAACGCCGATCTTATATCGCGATCAGAAGAGATCGCCGCGGCCAACGCCGCCGGCCAACCCACCGCCCAGGTGCCGCTTTCGCTTGAACTTGCGACCAATCCGTTCCTCCGGGCCAGCCGACCCGAGGTCAAATCCGCCCTTGGCATGGAGGGCGCCACCGACGCCGCGGTCTTTGCCGAAATCCGCGCCCGCAAAGATCGGTTTTGACGCTTATTCTCACGGCACGTTGCGCAACACAGCAAAGAAGTGAGCGAGGAATCCGCAGAAAAAACTTGAAGAGCCGCCACAATCGACCAAACTTTAATACTAAGAGGCAATGCTGGGCCCACCTGGAACAGCGCAGATAAGAAGGAGCACGCTTGTGCCTTCATTCTCAAACACCCTTGAGCAGGCCATTCACTCAGCGCTCGCGCTGGCAAACTCGCGCAGCCACGAATTTGCGACACTGGAACACCTGCTGCTCGCCCTGATCGACGAACCCGATGCCGTTCGCGTGATGAAAGCCTGCTCGGTCGATACCGAGGAATTGCGCACCACGCTGGTCGAATTCATCGACGAGGATCTGTCGAACTTAGTGACGGATATCGAAGGTTCCGAAGCGGTGCCTACCGCCGCCTTCCAGCGCGTCATCCAGCGCGCCGCGATCCACGTGCAAAGCTCGGGCCGGACCGAGGTGACAGGCGCCAACGTGCTGGTTGCGATCTTTGCCGAACGCGAAAGCAACGCCGCCTACTTCCTGCAGGAACAGGACATGACGCGCTACGACGCGGTCAACTTCATTGCCCACGGCGTCGCCAAGAACCCCGCTTACGGCGAAAGCCGCCCGGTGACCGGATCCTCGGACAACGAAGAAGAGGCGCAAGCCGCCGAACCGGCCAGCAGTGGCCAGGACAAGGAATCCGCGCTGGCGAAATACTGCGTCGATCTCAACGCCAAATCGCGTGAGGGCGATGTCGACCCGCTGATCGGCCGCGAGTCTGAGGTCGAGCGCTGCATCCAGGTGCTCTGCCGCCGCCGCAAAAACAACCCGCTTCTGGTGGGTGACCCCGGCGTTGGCAAAACCGCCATCGCCGAAGGTCTGGCGCGCAAGATCGTCTCGCGCGAAACCCCCGAGGTGCTGTCTGAAACCACGATCTACTCGCTCGACATGGGCGCGCTGCTGGCTGGTACTCGCTATCGCGGGGATTTCGAGGAACGGCTCAAAGCCGTGGTGCAGGAACTGGAAGAACACCCCGATGCGGTGCTCTTCATCGACGAAATTCACACCGTGATCGGTGCCGGTGCCACTTCGGGCGGTGCAATGGACGCGTCCAACCTGCTGAAACCCGCCCTGCAGGGCGGCAAGCTGCGCACCATGGGCTCCACCACCTACAAAGAGTTCCGCCAGCACTTTGAAAAGGACCGCGCGCTTTCCCGCCGCTTCCAGAAGATCGACGTCAATGAACCGTCGGTCGATGACACGGTGAAGATCCTCAAGGGCCTCAAGCCCTATTTCGAGGAGCATCACAGCGTCAAATACACCTCCGATGCGATCAAATCGGCGGTCGAACTCAGTGCCCGCTACATCAACGACCGCAAGCTGCCCGACAAGGCCATCGACGTGATTGACGAGGCCGGCGCTGCGCAGCACCTCGTGGTCGAATCCAAGCGCCGCAAGACCATCGGCGCCAAAGAGATCGAGAATGTCGTCGCCAAGATCGCGCGCATTCCGCCGAAAAACGTCTCGAAAGACGATGCCGAGGTGCTCAAGGATCTCGAAGCCACGCTCAAGCGCGTGGTCTTCGGCCAGAACACCGCGATCGAGGCGCTCAGTTCGGCGATCAAACTGGCCCGCGCCGGCCTGCGCGAACCTGAAAAGCCCATCGGCAACTACCTCTTTGCTGGCCCTACCGGCGTCGGCAAGACCGAGGTCGCCAAGCAATTGGCCGATACACTCGGCGTGGAACTCCTGCGTTTCGACATGTCGGAATACATGGAGAAACACGCCGTCTCCCGCCTGATCGGCGCACCTCCGGGCTATGTCGGCTTTGACCAGGGCGGCCAGCTGACCGACGGGGTCGACCAGCACCCGCATTGCGTGCTGCTGCTCGATGAAATCGAAAAGGCGCACCCAGATGTCTACAACATCCTGTTGCAGGTGATGGACCACGGCACCCTGACCGACCATAACGGCCGGACGGTGGATTTCCGCAACGTGATCCTGATCATGACCTCGAATGCAGGTGCAGCCGAACAGGCCAAGGCCGCCATCGGATTTGGCCGCGACCGTCGCGAGGGCGAGGACACCGCCGCCATCGAACGCACGTTCACGCCGGAATTCCGCAACCGTCTGGACGCGGTCATCAGCTTCGGCGCGCTGCCGAAAGA
>JASJCA010000177.1 GCA_030066215.1 Rhodobacter sp.
GGTCCGCCGTCATGTCGGGGATGCTGGGATCGTAGTCGCGGTGAAAGCGGATGCGCTCGGGCTCGGCCGCTACCATGATCTTGCGGATGTGCTCGAGCACTTCGTGAATGTTGAGCGGCGCAACTGCTGCAGCGGGCACTGGACAATCCCGAGTGGAGCGAGTTTACCGAGATCATCATCAGCGAGGTCGACCGCCTGCAGGCGCTGATCAACAACATGCTCGGGCCGGAAAGCCGGCTGCAGATGGCGCCGCTCAACATTCACGAAGTGCTCGAGCACATCCGCAAGATCATGGTAGCGGCCGAGCCCGAGCGCATCCGCTTTCACCGCGACTACGATCCCAGCATCCCCGACATGACGGCGGACCGCGACCTTCTGATCCAGGCGTTCCTGAACATCGCGCGCAACGCGGTGCAGGCGATCGACGGCGAAGGCGAAGTGCATTTCAGGACCCGCATCCTGCGCCAGTGCACCATCGGCAAGAAGAACCATCCGCTGGCCGTGCAGATCGACATCGTCGACAGCGGCCGCGGCATCGCGGAGGAGCTGGCGGAGACCATTTTTCTGCCCATGATTACGGACAAACCCGACGGCAGCGGTCTCGGGCTGCCGATTGCACAGGACATCGTGTCCCGTCACGGCGGTACGATCCTGCTGCAAAGCAGTTCCGCCGGGACCACTTTCAGCACCATACTTCCCCTGGAGTCGACATGACGTTACCGCAGATGAAACCCCTACCCGCCTCCGTCTGGATCATCGACGACGATCAATCCATGCGCTGGGTCCTGGAAAAAACCCTGAGCAACAACGGCTACGACGTCACGGCTTTCGAATCGGGCTCGGTGGCGCTGGCGCGCTTCAAGCGTTCACCGTTCGAGGAGCGACCCGACCTGATCATCACCGACGTGCGCATGCCGGGCATCAACGGCTTCGAACTGCTCAAGCAGATCAAGCACGTATCGCCGCAGACGCCGATCATCGTCATGACCGCCTACACCGACCTGGAAACCACGGTGCAGGCTTTTCACGATGGCGCATTCGAGTACCTGCCCAAACCCTTCGACATCGACGACGCGCTGCAGCTGGTTGCGCGCGCCTGCGAAACCCCGCCCGGCGCCGATAACGCGGAAAACCGCCCGGGCGGCCTGGCCGATGTGGGTGACTGGGAATCGTCGCTGAAGATGTGGGCGCAGCAGCAGCTCGCTCAGGGCGAAACGCGGATACTCAAGAAAGCGGCCCGCACCTTCGAGAAAATCCTGCTGGAATGCGCGCTCGAGGCAACCCGCGGACGCAAGCAGGATGCCGCCAAGCTGCTCGGCTGGGGACGCAATACGCTCACACGTAAGCTGAAAGAACTGGGCTAACGACACAGCATAAAGCTTCAGGTCGCGAAGTCGACAACTATAGCTGATAAATGCTGGATCCCGCGATCAAGTCGCGGGATGACATGTTCCATGATCGGTTCCGGTGATGTTTATCAACTTGCCCCGACAAGTTTTCACCCGCGCCTGACTGACACGCGGGTCTGCGCATTGCTGGTGTTTCTGCGTCCTTGAGATAGTCTTCGCCTAGCTATCGGCGGGGGTAATGGCCTTCATGTAGGCGTGCTCGAGCGACTCGGCTTCGAATTCACGGATACAGTCGGCCGGCGTGCCCTGGTACTTCATCTCGCCGGCATGCAGGATACCGAAGCGGTCGCACAGGTCTTCCGCGTCGGCCAGCAGGTGGGTGCTGTAGAGCACGGTACGCGCCTGGCTCTTTTCGTCGCGCATCAATTGCTTGAAACAGTAGCGTGCGCGCGGATCGAGGCCGCTCAGCGGCTCGTCGAGAATGATCAGTGGCCGCTCGAGCATGAAACAGCTGACCAGCCCCAGCTTTTGCACCATGCCCTTGGAGTAGCTGCCGACGCGCGAATGCAGGCGGTCGGGGGGGAAATCGAGCCGTTCCGACAGCTCCTCGACCTTGTTCCAGTCAACCCGCTGATGATAAACGCTGGCGATGAACTCGAGATACTGCCGGCCGCTGATATTGCGCTTGACGTCGAACTTTTCCGGCAGGTACGCGAGCCGCTTGCGGCACCCCCTGTCACGGTTGTCGCGATCGAAAATACGAATCTGCCCACCGGCTGCCGGCCGTATGAGATCGAGGATAAGCTTGATCAGGGTCGATTTGCCGGCACCGTTGACCCCGGCAATAGCGTAGTATTCGGAATCACCTACCCGCAGGTCGAGGGCCTTGAGAATGTCGAGTCCTGCAACCGAGTAGTTTATCTTTTCGATCGAAAGGGCAGCTGTCATCGGTCGGCGTGTTTCGTGAGACCGTGTCTCACGGGTAGATCAGGGCGTGGATTAGGGCACTCCGCGGGCTTTCGACTGGCGGCGCCGAGCGTGATGCATATGCCGTGGTAACGGCTGACCACCCCGAAATAAAAATGGCCTGCCGCGAGGGCAGGCCATCATCGCCACACGGATTCACCAATTACAGACGGAACGCCATGAAGTAGCGATCGTCGTCGACATAGGCCGCGTCGGTCGACGTGGCAAAGGCGTCGATTTCGGCCACGGTAGAGGTCGACTGAACGCGACCGGTGGTCGGATCGCCGTCGTCGAGACGAGCCTCGATGATCTTGGCGATCGGGCCTTCGATCGAACCGAACACCGTAACGTGTCCAGCGAGGTCCATCGAGCCGTCGCGCAGGCCGATATTACCGCCGTAGGCGTTGGTCGGCTGGGTGTCGTCGAGACCGCCGCCCGGGATCAGGCCCGCGGCACGCAGGTGTCGCCAGAAGTTGCCGGTCTCCTGGTCCGGAGCAGCTGCCGCGGAATCGCCGATCCAGCCGCCGGCGATACTGCCGTCGCTGTCACCGTCGATGCCCGCCACGACCGGGGGTCCGGCGAAGATCGTGAAACGAGTGCTGGCACTGTCGTCGTCGCCCGGCAGCTGCAGGTAACGGTCCTGGTAAGAGAACATCGCAGCGGCAATACCGGCGTTGTCGCTCTCGACGCGCTTGAGCTTGGCGTTGGTGATCATTTCCTGGCCCTTCAGTACGCCGCCGATCAGCAGGCCCACGATGACCAGTACGATTGCGATTTCAACCAGCGTGAAACCTTTTTGCTTGTTCAACTGCATGTAATTCTCCAGTCGTGTCGGTAGTTGTGTGTAGCTGTAGATTTTATATAGCAGTTAGCGTGCCAAGGCCAAAAAAACCTTTTAAATCTGTGATACACGACCGAAAAAAATCTCAACCCGGCGGGTTTTGTTGAGATTCGAACAGCTTTTGTTGGAAATCTGACAGCTTTTCCAGCAGGAAGCGGCGCTCGTCGGGGTCGTCGACCGCATCGGTTTCGAGCAGCGCCTGGATAACGGCAATTGCCGACTCGAACTCGTTCAGTTCCGCGAGCAGCAAAAAGCGGAAATCGCGTGCCCAGTGCGGCATGACCACGCTGGCCGGCTGGTTCGCGATCTTTTCCGCCAGTTGCAGCGCCAGCTCGAGATCTTGGAGCTTGTGTTTCGCGATCAGGCAGGCCTCGGTCATGCGCCGCCAGTGGCGCTGGGGATCCTCGTCGAAGCGGCGCTCGATGAAGGCAAGCAGCTTGTGCAGGCGGTCGCGGTCGCCGGTCTGGGTGTAGATGCGCGCGGCCAGCAGCAGCGGGTACTCGGTGCCGGGACTCAGCTCGGTAGCGCGGTCGAGCCACGCGATCAGCCGGTCGTAGTCGATCAGGCGATAGCTGAAGTGTTGCCCGGCCTGGTTGTCGTGCAGCTGCAGGCTGATTGCCAGCAGGTAACCCGTCAGCTGTTCGGAACCCATCGACAGCTGGCGGTAGGTTGCGCTCGACAGCGGCTGGCCGAGCGGGCGATAGGTCGCGGCGAGCTGTTGCAGCGTCAGCTGATGGAACAGCACCTGCAACAGGAAAAAAATTCCCAACCCCGCGAGCAGGATTTTCGGTAAACCGGTCAGTGGACGTTCCGCGCGGCGCATGTTACTGAGCTAAAGATTGAATTCCTTGCGGTAAAAATCGACCAGGCAGACCGTCACCAGGAAGCCGCCGTAGATCAGCACGCCGAGCGCCTGTTGCCCGAGCGCGGCCAGCGGGTCGAGCGCGGTGAAAAAGACGTCGTTGCGCGCGAAGTGCGAACTGTCCGGCATTACGTACAAAATAGCTTCGAAGATGAGCTGGACCACGCGGCTGGCGGCACTGCCCTCGGCCATCCGCACCGACTCCTCGACGATCAGGCCGATCAGCCCGGACAACTTGGCCAGCAGGTAGACCGCGAGCGCAAAAAACACCGCGGCCGGGACCTTTTCCAGGCTCATGATCGCCAGCAGGCCGAGCAGACCAACCAGGAACAGCTCGAGCCACAGGGCTGCCGCCCAGTAGAAAGCGGTAGCGGGCTCGCTGTACCAGGCCATCAGCAGCAATACCGGCATCACCAGCACGAAGGTCAACGCGGCGATTACCAGCGCCTGTGCGGCGATGTACTGCCAGCGCGACAGCGGCATGCTCAACAAGCGTTCGAACTGGCGGAACTCGTAGTCGTCGGCCACGCTCGCGGCCACCATCAGCAGCACCAGCAGCACCAGCCCATAGCGCAAAAAATCGGCCACGAAACCGGCCACGATGGCGTCGCCGCGAATGATCGCAAGCTCGCCGAGAAAGGTGCCGGACAGCACCGCCACCAGCAGCAGCACGCCGACCAGGACGAAGAATCGACGGCCGATTATTCCCCGCCAGAGGTAACGAAACAGTGCTATAGTCTGGGCGAGCATGCGTAATTCACTGACCTTGATTCGAATCAATCCGGTGCTGCAATTCGGCCAGCAAATTCTGGCCGCGATCCTGCTGATTTATCATTTTCTCATCTGGGCGGTCGACGAAAGCCTGCTGCAGTTTGCGCTGTCTTTCATTCTCTACGGTCTGTTCCTGCTGTGGCAACCCCTGTGGAACAAGGAAGCGCGTGTCAACCGGCTATCGATTATTGTAGTCGGGATCGTTTTCATCTTCCTGACTTATTATTTCCCGAACGAAACGCTGGTTTTCTTCGGCCTGATCCTGTCGGGCCTGATCGGCAGCCGGCTGCTGAGCCAGTCCGCGTTCCGTTCTTTCGACCTGCTGGCGCTGTTGATCATTACACTGGAAATGGCGGTCGGCCTGATCCCGGACACCTTCCGCCAGATCCAGCTGCCGGCGCTGTTCGAGGACTACATGCAGACGGTGATCCTGATCCCGGTACTGCTGTTTTTCTTCGCGCCGAATCCCGAACTGCAGAAACAGGGTCGCAGCCAGGTCGACCTGATGCACGGACTGCTCGCCGCCACGCTGCTGTTCATCGTGTTGCTCGGCGGCATCGTCATCAACCTGCTCTACCTGGTCGACTACATCGACGGCCTGCTGCTGACGGTATTCATCGTCGCCACCCTGACCATCGGCATCAGCTGGTTCTGGAATCCGGGTGTCGGCTATTCCGGCATCGGCGTGCTGTGGAATCGCTACGCGATGACGATCGGCGGCCCTTTCGAAACCTGGATCAACACGCTCACGACCCTGATCGAGGAACGCTACCTGACACCGAACGAATATCTCGAAGCCGCCTGCGAACACCTGGTCGAAAACGACTGGCTCAACGCGATCGAGTGGCAGTTCGAAAACTTCCGTATCAGCGCCGGTGAAAAGACCGGCCCGCACCTGGAACACGAACTCGACGACAAGGTCAGTGTCGTCATTTATTTCAAGGCCGATCCGGGCACCGCACTGGAACAGCACACGATCCTGCTGATCCGCATGGCATACCAGTTTTACCTGGCCAAGCTCAACCAGGAAAAAGTGCGAGCGCAGGAACACTTCGCGACCATCCACCATACCGGCGCCCGCCTGACGCACGATATCAAGAATATTCTGCAGTCGATAAAGACTTCGATCGACATAGTCGACATGGAACGCGAGGATCGCAAATCACAGAAACTGCTGCAGGCCAACCTGAAACAGATCGGCGAGCGCCTGTCGAGCACGCTGAACAAGCTGCGTGCACCGCGACTGAACACCCAGGTTCAGCTGGTCGACTGCGAACAATGGATCGACCGCATCGGCAAACAGCATAACGCCAATACTCGCATGCGATTCCATGGCGACATCGAAAACAACATCACGATCCCCGTCGACCTGTTCGACAGTGTGGCCGAGAATCTCATCAACAATGCGCTCAAAAAAGAATCTGCGAACCAAATCGACGTTCGCCTGATGTCGAGCCGCGACATCATCGTGCTGTCGATCTGCGACGACGGCGACGCCATCCCGTTGGACATCGAGGAAAACCTGTTCACGCAACCCGTATCCTCGGGCAGCGGCATGGGGATCGGTCTTTACCAGTCCGCGATCATGGCCAATGCCTTCAACTTCGAGCTCGAGCTCAGCCAGAACGAGCACGGCCGGGTCTGCTTCAACCTGTTCCAGCACCAGTCGGAGTAATCTGCTGCTCAGCGCCAGACACGGCGCCACGGCTG
>JASJCA010000183.1 GCA_030066215.1 Rhodobacter sp.
CGCCCGATTCGCAGACCGGCCCGACCACGTCGAAGGGCGCCATCTCGACCCCCGGCGCGGGCTCGGCCACGGCGACGATTTCGGGCTCGGGAGTGTTCAAGGACGACAGCACCGACGAGCGCGCGCGGCAGATCTTCTTCGACAGCGAGACGCCTGGGTTCCAGGTGATCATCCCCGATTTCGGCATCGTCGAGGGGCCGTTCCAGGTGACCGCGATCGAATATGCCGGCAGCCACAACGGCGAGGCGACCTATGAGCTGTCGATGGCCTCGGCCGGCGCGCTGACTTTCACGGCGCTCTGAGATGGCCAATCCGTGGGCGGGCGAGGTGGCGCTGACCATCGATGGGGAGCCCCACGTGCTGAAGCTGACGCTGGGGGCGTTGGCCGAGCTCGAGGCCGAACTGCAGGAAGACACGCTGGTCGGGCTGATCGAACGCTTCGAGGCGCGGCGGTTTTCGTCGCGCGACGTGCTGGCGCTGATCGTGGCGGGCTTGCGGGGCGGCGGCTGGCGCGGCGGGGCTGCGGATTTGCTCGCCGCCGAGATCGAGGGCGGGCCGGTCGAGGCCGCTCGGGTCGTCGGCGTGTTGCTGGTGCGGGCGTTCCAGACGCCGGCGGCGGAATGACGGGGTTCGACTGGCCTGCGCTGATGCGGGCCGGGATCCGCGGGCTTGGGCTTCGGCCGGACGAGTTTTGGCGGCTGAGCCCGGCCGAGCTGATGATCATGCTGGGACGGGAGGACGGCCAGGCGCCGCTGAGCCGCGCGCGGCTCGACGAGCTGGCGCGCGCCTTCCCCGACGGCGATGGAGGATTGAGCGATGGATGATATCGACGACTTCGACGGCCTGGTCGAGGCCTTGGCCACGAGCCTGGCGGAGGCGCAGGAAAAGGCGCGCGGGTTCGACGCCGAACTGCGCGGCATGGGCGCCACGATCTCGGATACGGGACGCGAGGTGCGGACCCTGTCGCGGGGCATCAGCAAGGGGCTGAAAAAGGCGTTCGATGGGCTGATCTTCGACGGGATGAAGCTGTCGGACGCGCTGCAGACGGTGGCGCAGTCGATGGTCGACGCGGCCTACAACGCGGCCGTCAAGCCGGTGATGAAGCATTTCGGCGGCGTCATCGCCGGCAGCGTCGAGGGGCTGATCCAGGGCGCCCTGCCGTTCGAACAGGGCGGCGCGTTCAGCCAGGGCCGGGTGATCCCGTTCGCCCGCGGCGGCGTGGTCAGCGGGCCGGTGAACTTTCCGATGCGCGGCGGGCTTGGCCTGATGGGCGAGGCGGGGCCGGAGGCGATCATGCCGCTGGCGCGCGGCGCCGACGGGCGGCTGGGCGTGCGTGCCGCCGGCGGCGGGCGGCCGATCAACGTGGTGATGAACATCCAGACGCCTGATGCCGAGGGCTTCCGCCGGAGCCAAAGCCAAATCGCGGCGCAGATGGGCCGGGCGCTGGCGCGCGGCCAGCGCAATCGTTGAGTTTTGAGGAGGGGATCCATGGGATTTCACGAGGTACGCTTTCCCGCCAGTTTGAGCTTCGGCTCGGTCGGCGGGCCCGAGCGCCGCACCGAGATCGTCACGCTGGCGAACGGGTTCGAAGAGCGCAACTCGCCCTGGGCGCATGCCCGCCGGCGCTATGACGCGGGCGTGTCGATGCGCTCGCTCGACGACATCGAGACGCTGATCGCGTTCTTCGAAGCGCGGCAGGGCCAGCTCTATGGCTTCCGC
The DNA here is from genome assembly GCA_030066215.1 of Rhodobacter sp. Lineage (GTDB taxonomy): Bacteria > Pseudomonadota > Alphaproteobacteria > Rhodobacterales > Rhodobacteraceae > JASJCA01. Next base: position 1,720 of record JASJCA010000183.1, read on the forward strand.
TGGAAGGACTGGTCGGACTACAAGTCCTGCCCGGCCTCGCGCGCGCCCGCCTTCGAGGATCAGGTGATCGGCATCGGCGATGGCGAGACCAAGGCGTTTCAGCTCTGCAAGGCTTACCGGTCGGGGGCGCAGAGCTATACCCGGCCGATTGCCAAGCCGGTCGAGGGCAGCGTTCTGATCGGCGTCCAGCGCGATGAACTGGTCGAGACGGTACATTACGAGATCGACGAAGCTACTGGAATCGTAAGCTTTTTTGATGCGCCCGACATGGGCGTTGAGGTCTATGCCGGGTTCGAGTTCGACGTCCCCGTCCGGTTCGACACCGACCGGATCCAGACCTCGGTCGCCTCATTTCAGGCCGGCGACGTGCCGACGGTGCCGATCGTCGAGGTGCGGGTCTGATGGCGCCGGGCGCGGCGCTGCAGGCGCATCTGGAGTCCGGCACGACGACGCTTTGCAGGGCTTGGGCGGTGGTGCGGGCCGATGGCGCGGCCTTCGGCTTCACCGATCACGACCGGCCGCTGAGCTTCGAGGGCATCGACTTCAAGGCCGACAGCGGCCTCTCGGCGGCGGCGATCAGCCAGGCGACCGGGCTGGCAGTGGACAACACCGAGGCGGTCGGCGTCCTGAGCGATGCCGCCTTGCGCGAGGACGACATCCAGGCCGGCCGGTTCGACGGCGCCGCGGTGACCGCCTGGCTGGTGAACTGGGCCGATGTGGACCAGCGGCTGGTGCAGTTCCGCGGCACTCTGGGAGAGGTCAAGCGGTCGAGCGGGGCGTTCCAGGCCGAGCTGCGCGGGCTGACCGAGGCGCTGAACCAGCCGACGGGGCGCGTCTATCAGACGCCCTGCGCGGCGGTTCTAGGGGATGCCGCGTGTGGCTTCGATCTGGACACGCCGGGCTATGCCGCCGAGATTGCGGTCGAGGCGGTCGAGGACCGCAAGCTGTTCCGGTTCGCAGCACTCGCGGGCTTCGACGACCGCTGGTTCGAGCGCGGGCGGCTGAGGGTGCTGAGCGGGGCGGCCGAGGGGCTGGTCGGGCTAATCAAGAACGACCGGCTGACCGCCGAGGGGCGTTCGCTGGAGCTGTGGCAGGCGCTAGGCGCGGCGGTGGCCGAAGGCGATACGATCCGGATCGAGGCGGGCTGTGACAAGCGCGCGGGAACATGCCGGCTGAAGTTCAACAACTTTCTGAATTTCCGTGGTTTTCCGCACATCCCGGGCGAGGATTGGCTGATGGCCTATCCCACCGACGGGCAGTTGCACGACGGCGGAAGCCTGGTCGAATGAGCGGGATCGGAGCGGAGGCTTTGGCCGAGGCGCGGGCCTGGCTGGGGACGGCCTATGTGCATCAGGGCTCGGCCAAGGGCGCGGGCTGCGACTGTCTGGGGCTGTTGCGCGGGGTGTGGCGGGCGCTTTACGGCGCCGAGCCCGAGGCGGCGCCGGCCTACACCCCCGATTGGAGCGAGGCGTCGCGGGACGAGCGGCTCTGGCGCGCGGCGGAGCGGCATCTGGCGGTGAAACGTATCGAAGACGCGGGCGCCGGCGACGTGCTGCTGTTTCGGATGCGCGGCGGCGGTGTGGCCAAGCATCTGGGCATTGCCGGCGCCATCGGGGCGTCGCCGAGTTTCGTGCATGCCTATTCGGGGCACGGCGTGGTGGAAAGCCCGCTATCGGCGCCCTGGCGGCGCCGCATCGTGGCGCGGTTTGAATTTCCGGAAAGGGGCTAGGAATGGCGACGATCGTATTGTCTGCCGTCGGGATGGCGGCGGGCTCTGCCTGGGGCGGCGGCGTTCTGGGCCTGAGTTCGGCGGTTATCGGGCGCGCCGTGGGCGCGACATTGGGCCGGGTGATCGACCAGCGGATCATGGGATCGGGGTCCGAGGTGGTCGAGTCGGGCAAGGTGGACCGGTTCCGCCTGACCGGCGCCAGCGAGGGCGCGCCGATTGCGCAGATCTACGGCCGGGTGCGGGTCTCGGGCCAGGTAATCTGGGCGACGCGGTTCGTGGAGCGGGTGACGACCTCGGGCGGGTCCGGCAAGGGTGGGCCGCCGAAGCCGAAGGTGCGCGAGTATTCCTATTCGGTGAGCCTGGCCGTGGCGGTCTGCGCGGGCGAGATCTCGGGTCTCGGGCGGGTCTGGGCCGATGGCCAGGAGATCGGAACCGACGGGCTGAACCCGCGGGTCTACCCCGGATCGGGCGACCAGATGCCGGACCCCAAGATTGAGGCGGTCGAGGGCGCGGGCCAGGCGCCGGCCTATCGTGGCGTGGCCTATGTGGTGCTTGAAGACCTCGACCTCGGCCCGTTCGGCAACCGGGTGCCGCAATTCAGCTTCGAGGTGATGCGCCCGGCGCCGGCGGACCTGCCGGGCCACGCCGACGACGTCGCCGAGGCGGTGCGGGCGGTGGCGATGATCCCGGGCTCGGGCGAATACGCACTGGCCACCACGCCGGTGCATTTCGAGATTGGGCCGGGCGAGAACCGGTCGGCCAACGTCAATTCGCCGAGCGGCAAGACCGACCTTCTGACCTCGCTTGACGGGTTGCGGGCGGAGTTGCCGAATTGCGCGGCGACCTCGCTGATCGTGTGCTGGTTCGGCGACGACCTGCGCTGCGGCACCTGCACGCTGCAGCCGAAGGTCGAGCAGAAGCTGCAGGACGGCGTCGGCATGCCGTGGTCGGTGTCGGGCCTCGACCGGGCCGCGGCGGTTGAGATCGCGCAAGAAGACGGCCGGCCGGTTTATGGCGGCACGCCGGCGGACCACTCGGTGATCGAGGCGATCGCGGCGCTGCAGGACGCCGGCCAGTCGGTGATGTTCTACCCCTTCATTCTGATGGATCAGCTGGCCGAGAACGGACTGATCGATCCCTATAGCGGGGGCGACCACCAGCCGGTGCTGCCCTGGCGCGGACGCATCACGCTGTCGCTGGCGCCGGGTGTCGGCGGCAGCCCCGACGGCGGTGCGACCGCGGACAGCGAAGTGGCCGCGTTCTTCGGCACCGCGGCGGTGAGCGACTTCACCCAGACGGCGACTGGCGTAACCTATCACGGGCCCGCCGAGTGGTCCTACCGGCGCTTCATCCTGCACAACGCGCATCTGTGCGCTGCGGCAGGCGGCGTCGATGCGTTCTGCATCGGCTCGGAAATGCGCGGGCTGACCCAGATCCGCGGCGCCGCCGGCTTTCCGGCGGTCGAGGCGATGAAGACGCTGGCGGCGGATGTGCGGGCGATCCTGGGGACGGACTGCAAGATCGGCTATGCGGCGGATTGGTCCGAATATTTCGGCTATCAGTCGCCGGACGGGAACCTCTATTTCCACCTCGATCCGCTTTGGGCCGACGCCGAGATCGACTTCATCGGCATCGACAACTACATGCCGCTGAGCGATTGGCGCGACGGGTTCGAGCATGCCGATGCCGGCTGGGGCTCGATCTACAACCTCGACTATTTACGCGCCAATATCGCCGGCGGAGAGGGGTTCGACTGGTACTATCGCCACGGCGCGGCCGCGGCGGCGCAGGACCGGACGCCGATCACCGACGAGGCCCATGGCGAGCCCTGGGTCTATCGCTACAAGGACCTCAAATCGTGGTGGTCGAACGAGCATCACGACCGAATCGCCGGGGTGCGGCAGGAGACGCCGACGGGCTGGGTGCCGCAGTCAAAGCCGTTCTGGTTCACCGAGCTGGGCTGTGCCGCAGTCGATAAGGCGACGAACCAGCCCAACAAATTCGTCGACCCGAAATCGTCGGAATCGAGCCTGCCGAAGTTCTCCAACGGCCGGCGCGACGACATCATCCAGATGCAGTATTTGCGCGCGATGACCGGGTTCTTCGCCGAGGCTGCAAACAACCCGATGTCCGAGAGTTATGGCGGGCCGATGGTCGATATGTCGAAGGCCCATGTCTGGGCCTGGGACGCACGGCCCTACCCGTATTTCCCCAACAATACAGAGGTTTGGAGCGACGGCGACAACTACATGCTGGGCCACTGGCTGAACGGGCGCGGCTCGGCGCGTTCGCTGGCCGGTGTGGTGGCCGAGATCTGCAGGGCGGCGGGGATCGCCGACTATGACGTGTCGGAACTCTACGGCGTGGTGCGCGGGTTTGCTGCGGGCGAATCCGAGACCGGGCGCGCGGCGTTGCAGCCGTTGATGCTGGCCTATGGCTTCGACGCGGTGGAACGCAACGGCACGCTGGTGTTCCGCAATCGCGACGGGCGGGCCGGGGCCGCGGTTGATGCGGACCGGTTGGCGGTGTCGCCGGAGGCCGAGACCGATCTGATGCTGGCGCGGGCGCCGGCGGCGGAGGTGGCCGGGCGGCTGCGGCTGAGCTTCGTCGAGGCGGATGCGGATTTCGCGACCCGGGCCGAGGAGGCGGTGTTCCCCGACGAGACGACGCATTCGGTGGCGGGCTCGGAACTACCGCTGGTCTTGACCCGGGCCGAGGCGCGCGGCATCGTCGAGCGCTGGCTGGCCGAGGCGCGGGTGGCGCGGGACACGGCGAAGTTCTCGCTGCCGCCGTCGATGCTGGGCGTCAGGGCGGGCGACGTTGTGCGTCTGCCGTCGGACGACGGCCCGGCGGATTTCCGGGTCGACCGGGTCGATCAAGCCGAGTTTCAGATGCTGGAGGCGGTGCGGGTCGAGCCCGAGATCTATCAGCCGAGCGACGCGGTCGAGGTCGCGGCGCGGCCCAAACCCTTCGTGGCGCCGGTGCCGGTC
>JASJCA010000184.1 GCA_030066215.1 Rhodobacter sp.
TCGGTCTTTTCGGCATTTACGATAGGGATCCGGTGGACCTCCCTCAGCTCCCTGACAATGCTCTTGGCTACTCCGCCATAGTCGGCAACGATGGTTAGGTTGTCGTACATCGACTGGTACCTGCGGATCCTCTGGATGTAGTCCTCCATTGTGCCGCCGGAGAAGGTCACCGCATCAATGAAGATCAACCAGGGGTAGCGTCGTTTGTTCCATGTTGACACGGACATCGCCGCTCGCTCATCGCCCCAGTCAATGCTCAGGATGAACTTGTCATCGTGTTCCCTGGTCCATTCGGTTAGGTAGTTGAACGCAGGGGTTACCGTTATGACAAACACGATGTAAATTAACGCGATAACAATTAGGCCTATCGCTCCGACGATATCCCACGGGTTCATACTCCGCCCTCGTTTCCGCTGACAAGGCCTGCCACCCCAAGCGATAGCTGACCCCTCAGCATTGCTATCTCCCATATTAGTCTCTCTGTGACAGTGGCACTCCAACCGTTGCCTATCTCGACCACCCGGCCATCCTCGACCAGGTCTCCGATTATTCGACCAATCCTCTCCATGGATTGCCTGCACAGTCCGCTTCTGCCAGATCCCGGGAGGACCCCGATACCCTTGCAAATGTCCTCCAGATCAACCGGGGCCTGGCTTCCAACGATGACAGCCCTGATCGCCTCGTGGGTTATGGCTGTCGATACCCCAGACTTCTTCATCCTTCCTCACCTGGCTCCCTTTCGGAGAGTGCTTCCTTGCATTCGCCGATGAGCGCCTTGAGAGCTCCAACGTGCCGGCTGCTCATCTCCGCAGGGTTTAGCTTCGACGCTTTTATGCACCGGTCTCTCAGCTCGGTAAGGAGCCGTGGTTCCTCGGCATACTCAAGGACTCTCTCCCATTGCCTCTTGCTTGGCTTGCCCTCTCCCCAGGGGTACTCGACGTCAGGGGGCGCGCCGCTACCCTCAGTGTCAGATGCGCCCTCTGCGGCTTCGTCAGAGGTAGCAGCCTCATGACCAACGTCAGGGGCGACACCTTGGTGCATTTCCTCCAGCTCGAGATCTTTCATCTCTTCTTCGGAGTAGACCGCGCCAATGAATACGTCTGCGCAGTAGAGCCTTGCGGCGTTCGTTACGCATCTGGCAAAAAGCATGTTCCTCGGGTACTTCTTCCAGTTCTGGTTCCCTCCGAGCAACCCGGCCGTCTTTGCATCGTCAAGGGAGAAGGTGCTGCTACCCAGAACCTGGCCGTCATTGTTAATAACCGTCAGCTCGCATTTTTCGCTATTGAACTCGTCAACGGTGAAGTCGTATTTCCCGCTTGCCTTTATTCTGGCGGCGATAGCGGCCGAATTCAAAACAGGGCGTCCACCAATGACGCTGATAGACGAGAGCGATTCCATGGGCCCCATCCCCAGTTCCGCCCCGTACTGCATTTGAACGACGGCAACGGCTATCGCCTTCTCTCTGGAGTTTCTCGTTCCCAAGGTCCCTGCGGCATAGCAGGCGGAAGCAAACCGCTGCATTGACTCGAAGGAGTCGAGCTGAAGTCCGGACCTTTTAGCTGCTAGTGCTTTTGTCATGCTTTCCCTTTCTGCGTTCTTGATAGGTAGGACACGCATAGTCAGGGAAAGTTCCGGGCGGGGTTACTTTTCTTTCTAAAAAAAGATATTATCTTCCGGTATGTCATCTGCTAGGCCAGGGCTGGCCGCCGGTGGCTCATGGCCAACCTTCTCAGATCGTTTGTCCAGGAATCGCACAAACTCGGCTATCACCTCGGTGATATACCGCTGATTGCCATCCTTGTCGCTCCATGACCGCGTTGCAAGCCTCCCCCTGACGAAGATCTTACTGCCCTTTCTTAAGAAGTCATTGCACAGTTGGGCTTGCTTGGCCCAGGCAACGACGCGATGCCACTCTGTCTCCTCCTTCTTTTCCCCGTCCTTTGTCGTCCATTTCCTCGACGTGGCCAGCCTTAGCTGGGTTACAGGGGTTCCTGAGTTAGTAATCCTCATCTCGGGATCTTGGCCCAAGTTCCCTATCAGTGTGACTTCGTTCAACATCGCTATGCTCCTCTCTTTGGTCTTAGGACTTTCTTGAAATCGACAACCGACGACTCGCCGATCCCCTCTCTCCATCGGGAGATTACCCTCTCGTCATACCTCTCGATAAGCTGACTCCTAGTCAGGTTAGTGGTGTAGATGGTCTGCCTTGCCTCTGCGTGCCGGTGGAATACCAGATGCCCAAGCTTATAAGATGCCTTATCTGGCTCGATTCCAACGTCATCAACCACCAGAAGACCGGACCTGAGATAGGGCGCCCTGCACTGGTCCCAATCGGACGTGGCGCACCAGTCTACAGAGTTCACCCACCTGCCGCCCCTCTCTCTGAGCTCGACGGCCGCCGCAACCGATTTTCCGGTGCCGGGGACGCCGAGAAGTATGGTGTGCAGCGCTCCGGAATCCAGCAATCGGGACACATCCCGCTGAATATCCGAGGGAGAGAACCCCTCTCCGCCGATGAGTCCGTAAATAAGTTTGGGGACCCCGGTAGATTTGAACTCCCGGCTCTTCCTGTCCTCGGTTATCCTTTGAGCCTTCTCCTCCCGCCCCCCATCCTCATCGATGACCCTACACCGGTTCATGATGCCTTCTAATATTCCGCTAATGCCGGAACTCATAGTGCCTCCCCGGACCTGGGATCCTCCACGATGGCCCTTCGGGTTCTGGCCCTTTTTCTTTTCCCTATCCGCTCCCACCAGGGGATCCCGTTCTTGTCGTACGTGAGGAGCTTGGTAGGAGTCAAGATTATCCTGGTCAGGAAATCATCCTCCTTGACTGTGCTAACCAGCTCGTCAACGGCGGCCCACGATCCAAGCGTGGCCTGGAGCCTGTCGAAATCTTTCGCCCACCTTTCGATGTGGACATTGCTTATGCTCGGATACGTCTCTCTCTGAAAGAGGAGCCACCCCTCAGCTCTGAGCTTGGCCTCGGGGCTTTGCCCCATGATCACTTCCAGCTTTTCCTGTTTCACCGTCATCCTCCTTGCTGACCCAGCTTGGCGTGTAAACCTTCGAAGGCATAAACACTAGTCCACAGACAGAGCATATCCACTGCCTACTCTTAGGGTTCCAGTCGTGCGGCCTGTCGCAGCCGCACCCTAGACACGGCTTGGCCGGCCCGGTACCTCCGCCCTTCGAAGGGTCTCGTCCCTTCAAGACCCCGACAGGCTTTCTCCTGCGACCATCCCCTCGATCCTGCTGATCTGCCTTGCAAACATACTGGCTAGCGGACCCTGAGAGGATTGACCTTCGGCGAGAACCCTAACCTGACAGCAGTTCCTCACAGTCGACCGCCACCCTGGCATGCCGATAACCGTAAGACACAGTGCTCTAACAAGGTCCTCGTCGCTGGGGTCCATCCGAAGGAGGGTAGAAACAGCCAGCTCTACATCACTTCCAGACACATCACCAAGGGCTAGGTGATGCCTAAGGGATTTCACGATGTCCTTTTGGAATTTCATCTCTCTGCCTCCACGTCTGCTCCTAGTGTTCTGTAGATGTCGGCCAGCTCACTCGACATCCGAGCCCACCCGGTTTCAACCTTGCCAATAATCCCCGGCCGGAGACCGTAGGTCTCCTCGAGCTCCCTTCTCGACACCCCCGCATCGACCCTGCATTGAAGGGCCTCCGCACCGTGCCGACTAATCCTCAGATCCCTAAGGGCACGCCGGCGTGCCCTCTTGTCTTCGCTCTCGCACTGGAAGGGTATATCCTCAGCGCGGCTGCGATAGGGGGATACCGGGACCACCGACGCGAATAAGCCTGCATCGGCGGACGACAATCCGAACGCACGAACCCGCCGGCGAAGCTTACCCAGAGCCACCTCCTCCAATTGCCTAACCCTCTCTCGACTCAGCGAAAAGTGACTGGCCACCTCGTCGAGAGTAGAGGTTCCACTCTCCTCCACGTGAGCAAGCACACACCGGTTGGTGAGGGTCCTGCCGTGGTAACGACACGAGTTTTCCCGGCATCCTTTGTCCGAGCCCTTCCTTTTCCTGGGGCACCCATCAGGCGCAAGCGACATCTCCACCGAGTCGCTCATGGTCCCACCTCAGCCGAGGCGGCCGCGTCAAGCCGCCTGTTTTCGTTTTTCCACCATTCCGATAATAGGCCAATCCGGGGCAACACCCCGGCGGGGTACTCCTCCGGATGCAGGGAAAGATATTCCATGGTCCTCCACCACCTATTCATGCAGTGAGAGCAGACTATCGGGGCATCGCCAAAGATGTAGAATGGCTCCATCCTCCCCATGTGTATTCCGCACTCGCCGCAATTACGTGGTCTCGCCAACAGATAGGGTCCACTGCCAGTTGTCATCGGTAACCTCCTATATGTTGGAGGCCACCGGGGTGGAAAAGTTCCGACAAAAATCACTCATCGCAGACAATCGACAGTTGGCGTTTCCCGCCTGACTCTGAGCTAACAACCGCCTTGGCTGCTTCAATGAGCTCCTCGGTCGTCCGCTCTGTCATGGCTGTGGCCACATCTTCGTCGCTTACTTGCTGGATATGGCGCATCTGTTGGGCCGCACTGGAGGCCGACTTAGCTATTGTGTCCACTGCCTTTCGCTTATCCTCGACAACGTCCGACTCCATCGCAGATTGGAGCAGATGCAGTGCCGACCTGTAGAGGAGTGCCAACCACTTGACAGGGTCACAGGCTGACTCTAGGTCAGAGTCCGATGGCTCTTCGTAGGCCAAGCTGATACTCCGGTTAAGAACCTTGTTGACCTCACCCTTGAGCGTTTCCTTGTAGACGACTCCGTCTGAACCCCCTTCCTCTCCGGCGAACTGGCGCTCCAAATTTCCCATGTGGACGACGGCATCCTCCCTTGAGCTGAAACCCCTCCTCCGGCGAGCGTTCCCCACGTAGTAGCGGACCACCCATTTCTTCCCCTCAGGGAAGACACCGACAACCCTATCCTCTTTCATCTTTTTCTTAGCCACGATTACTCACCGCCTCATCGAGCCAAGGGTTACCGTTGCCTCGACTCCACCATGCATCCAAGATCGCGTCGAAGTCCTCGCTACGCCCAAGCCCGACCAGGTGGCCAGAGAGCTCCTCTAGCTTGCCAGACTCCACAACTGACGCCGGTATAGCAAAGTAACTTCGCCGAATTCCACCCCCCTGCAGCGCCTCAGTCTCCTCAAGCTCCCACCGGCTACCCCCTAGGCTCAGCTCCCACCCAAGCTTCCGGAGCACCAGCTCCACCTCTGTTTGCCTTAAGGTTCTCGTATCCAAAGCTTACTCCTTTCTACTGACGGTTACGCCCCCGCCAAAAATGTCAACCCCCACCACGGCACCCCTCGCCTTGTGCCTCACCGCAGTCCTCCGGCGTCCCCGGGGGCATCCCTGTGCCTATTGTGGCATTGGCAGAAGCCGAAATGCGAGTGTTTAAGAGCCTATAGGGGTATAAAGTACCGATATTGTTGGGAAATAGGGGTATAGTGTGTGCTGAGTACCTCCGCCTACACCACCTCACACGTCAGGGGGCAGGGGGTCATGTCCTACCCCTGACTACCGTCCCACACATGTAAGCGCTCTCCTACACCCCCCTACATGTAGGTTTACAGATCACCCGAGACCACATGTGGTTTGTAAACCCAGGGGGGTGTTATCCGGCGACATGTAAGTTAATCGACTACATGGAGTCTTTGCCGAGATTTCGGCTTGCCTAAAAAAAAAATTCCCCATACTGGCGCTTTCCTGCCTGCATGCTCTACCTCGCAGGCACGGCTCAGACCTTGCTATCTCGCGGAAAAACACACCGCGTTGCGCGGTCACAATGGGCCGCTGACATGAGCGTGCAAGCCTCGGTACCTCTCGATATTGAGCCTCAACCCATGTGACGCGGTTTGGTGCAGCAATCTGCTCCGATTGGTTCAGCTGTCAAGAGCCCTTCCTAGCGCAGCCTAAGGGCAGTCTGCGATGGTAGGTGGGAGAACGACATGTGCGTTTTAGCAGACAACTTCGGAGAGGTAAAAGTTCCACCTACATGTAAGATTTTTCATGAGATGTAGGTAAGTGATTGATTTTATTGGAAAACTTTTTTGAAAAAGATTGACTCTGGGGAGGGCAGTGCTACTATTAGTACAAGACGAACAAACAAGGAGATGACGGAATGACGAATGAAAAATTGGGTGTTGCATGCTCGGACGTAAGGCTAGCGGAGAGCGAGATCGAAGAACGGACGTCCACTAAAATAGGGCATCGCGTCTTGCAGAGTGTCCCGCAAATCGGCTACGGCAGAGACCTGTGGGAGCTTTGGTGCTACGAGGACAAAGAGACTGCTGATAACGATTGGCACGGTGATCAAGTACTAGGCGTCGTCTGTGATGTTCCGGAGGATACGCCTGCCGACAAGTACTGCTAGCAACTCG
>JASJCA010000080.1 GCA_030066215.1 Rhodobacter sp.
CATCGTCGTCACGCGCACCGATCGCCGCGGGGCGTATCTGGCGAAACTCGCAGACGAGATCGCCGGACGCATCGCCGAACCTGTGCGTTTCGAGGGCGCCGAGGCGCGGGTCGCGGCCAGCATCGGCACCGCCGTCGCCGGACCCAAGGACCGTACCGCCGACCGCCTGATCAGCAACGCCGACATCGCGCTTTATGAGGTCAAGCGCGCCGGCCGTGGCGGCGTCAAGGCGTTTTCGACCAAGATGCGCGCCGCCTATGAAACCCGCCAAACCCTGCTGGCTGAGCTGAAGGACGCCGTCGAGGCGCGCGCGTTCGAGGCGCATTTCCAACCGCAGGTCTCGCTGGCGACCGGATGGTGCAGCGGCTTTGAGATGCTGGCCCGCTGGCCACATTGGCGCCTTGGATTGCTTGACCCCCAAGCCTTCCTCGACCTCGCTGCCGAGGCCGGCCTGACCGACAAGATCGACGCCATTGTGCGGTCCAAGGGTCTTGCGGCGCTACGCCGCTTGCGCGCCGACGGCTGGGACGCGCCGAAGATGTCGTTCAATGCCTCGGCCCGCACCCTCGCCGATCCGGATCTGGCCTGCGACCTGTTATGGGAGGTCTTGGGCCAGGGCCTGGCGCCTGACGATTTGGTGATCGAATTCCGCGAGGCGCAATTGGTCGCCGACGACACCGGCGCCGCGGAACAGAACATCGCGGCATTGTCCGAGGCGGGATTTTCGGTCGAACTCGACGACTTCGGCACCGGCTATGCAGCAATGGCGACGCTGGGCACGCTTGCGCTGAGCGGGATCAAGCTCGACCGCTCAATGATCGCCAATCTGCCTGATACCTGCAGCGAGGCTATCTTGCGGGCGATCATCGGGCTGGCCTGCGACCTGGGTCTGAACGTCGTAGCAAAGGGTGTCGAAACCCCGGCACAATATGCCGTGCTCAGCAAACTGGGCTGCCATATGGCACAAGGCTTCGGCATCTCGAAACCGTTGCCATTGGATGGGCTGGTCGAGTTTTTGCGCGGCTACGGCAAGGCCCCGGTGACGCTGGCGGCATCGTGAGCCTGACCCCGTGTCGAAATAGGCGCCGCGCCAAAGCTCCCCGCGTCGACCGGGTTGGCCAAAAGGCGTCTTGGCTAGCGGATTTCGAACACCATCGACACCGCGGCCTGGATCGCGACCTCGCCGGCAGCGATTGGGACTGCCGACGCCATGGCGGCACGCTCCAGCATCATCGGGCGCGGGCTGCCACCGGCCTCGTTCAACTCGAGCACCGCGCCGAGGCTCAGCCCGGCGGCCTCGGCATAGAGCGCCGCCTTGCGCCGAGCCTCCGCCACCGCACGCCGCCGCGCCTCGTCGTGCACCGGACCCGGCTCTTGCAGGCCGAAGGACAGACCCTGGAACAGGTTCGCACCCGCCTCGATCACCTCGTCCAGAATGCCGCCCAAGGCATCGAGCGCGCGCACTCGCACCACGACCGTGTTGCGCGCCTGGAAGCCGACGATTTTCGGTGGCGAGGACGACGACCGACTATCCCAAACAGGCGACAGCGACAGATCGCGGGTTTGCATGTCACGGTCTTCGATGCCCGCACTTGCAAGACGCCCCAGAACCGCCGCCGTCGCCTTGGACGTCTCGCGCATTGCATCGGCCGCGGTCCGCGCTTCGCTGGTCACGCCCAGGGTAATCGTTGCCATGTCGGGCACGCTTTCGACACGGCCCTCGCCGGTCACCGTCAACCGTCCCGGCGCGGTCTCCTGCGCCCAGATAGGCAACGCGAGCACCAGCACGGCCGCCGCAATCCAAAACCTCATGACCCGGCTCCCTTCCCAGTTGCCTGTGATTGTCCCGATTGCGGCGCCCGCAGGCAAGGGAATTGCCGCCCGGCGTACTTCCCCTCGGCGATTTCCTGCTATAGGGTCCGGCCACCCGGGGCGGGACTCCAAAAGCCCGCGAACTGTGTGATAGATCAGGCGGATGAAGCCCAATTTTGCCCTGAATCTCAGCCATGAAGGGATCAGCCTTCTGCACCGGGCCAAGGCGGGCTGGCTTGCCATCGGCGGCGTTTCGCTGGACGATCCATCGCTGGTTGACGAGCTTGGGGTTCTGCGTCGGACGGCCGCGGATCTCGAGGCCGGCGGCATGACCACCAAGCTGGTCATCCCGAATTCGCAGATCCTCTATACCGAGGTCGACGCACCGGGCCCCTCCACCGCCGACCGCATCGCCCAGATCCGCGACGGGCTGGTGGGGCTGACACCGTACGACGTGCGCGATCTAGTGTTCGACTGGCGCCAAGACGGCGACCGGGCGCAGGTCGCCGTGGTCGCCCGCGAAACCCTGAACGAGGCCGAGGCCTTTGCGATCCAATACCGGTTCAACCCGGTCAGCTTCGTCGCGATGCCCGCCGACGGCACCTTTGGCGGAGAGCCGTTCTTCGGCCCCACGCGACACGCCGCAACGGTGTTGACCGGCGGCGAGACGGTACAACCGGACGCCGTCAGCATCCAGGTCCTGGGCTCCGAAAGCCCGCAGCCGGCGACGAAATCCAAACCCAAGCCGAAACCAAAGCCGAAAGCAAAGCCCGCCCCGGCCGGAAACGGAGCGGCGTCGGAGTCGGTGCCGGCCTCAGCAACTGAGGATGCGACCGTCCCCGAGCCGGCCTTCAGCCATCGCCGGGCAAAGCCCGCCGCATCGGCAGCGGCTCCCGACCCTTCGCCGGAGACACCCGTCACCTTTGCCTCGCGCCGTGCCAATGGCCAGCCGGCGCCGATCCCGAAGCCACCTCCCGTCGCCCAGGCTGCCCGCGCGGAACCGCCGGTTTCTGCCGCCGCACCTGACCGCGCGATTCCGGAGCCGTCGCCCGCCCCCTCCGCACCATCTGCGCCGCCGCGAACGCCTTTGCCGGTGACCTCCCCGGATATCGTGGCGGCCGCCGAGCGCAAGCCACGACGGTCAACCCGTGGTTCTGCCAAGGCGACTGGGGCGACGCTGGCCGGCACGTTGCAAAAGATCCGTCGCAGCCCGATCCGGAAACCTGCGCCACCGCCGCCAGGCGCCGTAGCGCCGGCAACCGCAGCACCGGCTCCGCTTGGCCGCGCGCCCTCGACCGAAGCCGAGGCGATGACCGTTTTCGGCGCGCGTCGACAGCAGCCTGGCATCGGTGCGCCGCGCTACATTGGCCTCGCATTGACGCTGATCCTGCTCTTGGCTCTTGCTATCCTTGCGATTTGGTCAACCTATTTCATGAGCGACGTGACCTCGGGGTGGTTTGGCACCTTCGACGACGACGCCGAGATCACAGCGGCCGTCCCCGGCGTTGCCAGCGCGCCGCCCCCGTTGGTGATCGCACCGACCCCGATCCCCTCTACCGCGTCCACGCCGACGGATACCGCCGCCGGGACCGAGGCTACCACTACGACCGGCATCGCCCCCGACCTGGATAGCGCAGCACCTGAACAGCCGGCCGCGGAGCTGCCGGTAGGCGCGGAGACCGGACAGGCACCGGTTGATGCGCCGGCCGGCGATACGCCGGCCCCGGACGACGGCCTCGAGATCGCGCGGCTTGAGGACCCGTCCGATGCCGAGGTGGCGCTGCCCGAGGCGACGGCGCCGGCACCGGTGATCCGCCGTCCGCTGACCCGCAGCGAGGCGGAGGCGCGATATGCGGCCACCGGCATCTGGCAGCTGGATCCCGACCCGCTTGCGGTCCCGGGCTCGGATCGGATCGAGGGCCTGACCGTCGCCGCGATCGACCCTGCGCTGGCCAGCACCGCTGCCACGCGCCCTCCGGCGGCCGAGGCACTCGACACCGATCTGCGGCTGGCGGCGCTGTTGCCGCCCGCGGCCCTTGGCACCGCATTCGACCTGGACGATCGCGGCCTGGTCCGCGCGACCTCGGACGGGGCCATCGCACCCGGCGGATTCCAGGTCATCCTTGGCCAGCCGGCCTTTGTGCCGGGGCCAAGGCCTGAGGGTCTACGCGCCAACGAGGACGAAACGCTTCTCGATGGCGCCGCGCCAGAGGCAGCCGAAGTTGAGCCCGCTGCAACGACCGAGCCATTGGACGGCGCCACCGAGGTCGCCAGGCTAGGCGGGTTTTCCCGCGACGAATTGGCGGCGATCCGTCCGGCCATTCGGCCCGCCTCACTTTGGGTCGACCCCGAGGCCGAGACGCCTCTGACCGATCGCGAGGCGGCCGCGGAGGACGACGAGCCAGAACCAGCGGCCGATCCCGACCTGTCGGCATCGACCGATCTTGCGGTCGCGGTGTCCAACCCTCCGTCCGGGCGGCCGGGGAATTTCGGCAATGTGGTTGAGGCGGCCTTGCAGGAGGCCGCCCGATCGACCCCGAACCCGCGCGCCGAGCCCGACAGCGAAAACAACGTCGCCACGGCGCGAGTGCCGTCGATCCCAACCCGGGCGTCGGTCGCAAAGCAGGCGACCGAGCGCAACGCGATCAACCTCAACAAGGTCAATCTGATTGGCGTTTATGGCACGCCCTCGAACCGCAGCGCGTTGGTCCGGTTGAAGTCCGGACGCTTCGTGAAGGTCGAAGTCGGCGACCGGGTCGATGGCGGCCGCGTCGCGGCGATCGGCGAAGGCGAACTGCGATATATCAAAGGCGGCCGTAACATCACGCTGAAGCTGCCGAAGGGCTGACCGCGGAAGTCTCCCGATTCCGGCGCGCCGCGACCAGAAACGGCGCTTTACCGTCACAGCATCCGCCGGCAAGCCAAAGGTGCCCTTAGACGCACGCAAAGGAGCGGGAAAGCAGGGAGTTCAGCGACTGCGGACAAATAAGGGCGCGCCGGCGACCGCCGACGCGCCCGTTGGTCGCGGCAACTGCCGGAATTCAGGCTGCATCGGGCGTGAGTTCGCCCGTCGCGATCTGTTCAGCCTCGATCGACTCGAAGAGCGCCTGAAAGTTGCCTTCCCCGAACCCGTCGTCACCCTTGCGCTGGATGAACTCGAAGAAGATCGGCCCGATAACGGTCTTGGAGAAGATTTGCAGCAGGATCTTGGTCTCGCCGCCGTCCACAACCCCTTCGCCATCGATCAAAATGCCATGCTGCATCATCCGATCCTTCGGCTCCGCATGGCCGCTCACCCGCTCGTAGCTCTGATCGTAATAGGTCTCGTTCGGGCCCGGCATGAAGCGGATACCGTTTTCGGCGATCGCGTCGACAGAACCGTAGATGTCCTCGGTTCCGACCGCGATGTGCTGGATCCCCTCGCCCCGGTACTTTTTCAGGTACGACACGATCTGCCCGGTCTCGCCGCGGTCCTCGTTGATCGGGATCCGGATCCGGCCACAGGGCGAGGTCAGCGCGCGGCTGAAGAGCCCGGTATACTTGCCCTCGATATCGAAGAACCGGATCTCGCGGAAATTGAACAGCCGGCCGTAGAAGTCGAACCAGGTGTCCATATTGCCCTTGAAGACGTTGTGGGTCAGGTGGTCGAGATAGTAGAACCCGACGCCCTTTGGATGCGCGTCGCTCACCCAGTCGAATTCGGCATTGTACGGTGACGTATCGTAATACTGGTCGACGAAGTAGATCAGCGACCCGCCGATGCCGACGATCGCCGGCACGTCCATGGTCTTGCTGGGGCCGTCATAGGGCTGGGCGCCGTTCTTCAGCGCGTGATCGAAGGCGTGTTGGGCATCGACAACGCGCCAGGCCATCGACGGGGCGCAAGGGCCATGCTCGTCGACGAAGGCGCGGGCGTGGCTGCCGGGCTCGTCGTTGATCACGTAGGTGATGTCGCCCTGTTGCCACAGCTCGACCGCCTTGGTCTTGTGCCGGGCGGTCAACCGGTAGCCCATCTTGGCGAAAAGCGCGCGCAGCTCGTCCGGCTCGGGATGGGCGAATTCGACGAATTCGAAACCGTCGGTCCCGGCGGGGTTTTCGGGGGAAATCACGGATTTCGGGGCATCGTGCGGGAACGGACCCATGGCAGCTCTCCTGACTGTTCGCGTTTGATCCCAATCTACGCCGTTTTTTGCGGGATTTCCGCGCGTTCTGGGCTGCAAATTCGATCAACTACGCGGGGATTTGACGACATTGCTAGATTTGACGCATATTCCCCGCATGACCCTTGACGACACCGACAAACGCCTGCTCGGCGCACTGCAGGACGACGCCCACCTCACGGCCGAGGCCCTGGGCGCGATTCTGAACCTCAGCCCCAGCCAGGCCGGCCGCCGGCGCCAACGGCTCGAGGCGGCCGGCATCATCGACGGCTACCGCGCACGGCTTTCGCCCGACCGGCTGGGCCTGCAGGTCCAGGCCTTCGTCCAGGTGCAGATGGCCACTCACGACCCCGATCAGGTTAAGACCTTCGCCCGCATCGTCGAGTTACGCCCGGAAATCGTCAGCGCTTGGACGCTCACCGGCGAGGCCGATTACCTGCTTCGGGTGTATTGCAGCGACCTCGCCGAGCTGAATGTTCTGATTCACCAGATTCTGTTGCCCCATCCCGCCGTCGCGCGGGTGCAAAGCCAAATCGTCATGGATCAATTCAAACCCGACGCACCGTTGCCCACGTGACGCGCACGGACCTTGAAAAACTGCTGGTTCTCAAGCGCTTCGTCACAAAACCGTGTTCAAAGCCACGCACAACGCTTGAGTTCCCACGCCCCCGCCGCGATGCTGGGACCGCAGCACCGGAGACCTGAATGGAAGGCCTGCTCTTCCAAGCCACGATCTACCTGGCCGCCGCCGTCATCGCGGTGCCGTTGGCGGCGCGGCTTGGCTTGGGCTCGGTTTTGGGCTATCTGGCGGCTGGATTGATCATCGGCCCGGTCCTGGGGCTGGTCGGCGCCGAAACCGTGGACCTGCAGCATTTCGCGGAATTCGGCGTGGTGATGATGCTGTTCCTGATCGGTCTGGAGCTTGATCCCCGCACATTGTGGGATTTGCGCCACCGCCTGTTCGGCCTTGGGGTGATGCAGATTCTGCTCACCGGATTGCTGGTCGCGACCGGGGCCGTGGTGCTCGGCCAACCGGTGCTTGCGGCGATCGCAATCGGCATGATCTTTGCGCTGTCGTCGACGGCAATTGTCCTCCAGACGCTCAGCGAGATGGGTCTGATGCGGACCCAAGGTGGGCGCTCGGCCTTTTCGGTCCTGCTGACCCAGGACATCGCCGTGATCCCGATGCTGATCCTGCTGCCGCTGCTCGCGGTTGCGCCTGCGCCCACCATAAACCCCGACGGATCGGTCAGCCGACCGGTCAGCCCCGCCGTCGGCGGCGGCGAAGCCGAGGCTCACGACGCCGCTCTTTCGCTTGTCGCCGGCCTGCCCGGTTGGCAAGCGACCTTGGTGACCCTCGCGGCCATCGCGCTTGTCATCCTGGCCGGAATCTACCTCGCAAATCCGCTGTTTCGCTATATCCACACCACGCGCCTGCGCGAGATGTACACCGCCTTCGCGCTTCTCATCGTTATCGGTATCGCCTTTCTGATGACCGCTGTCGGCCTGTCGCCCGCACTCGGCACGTTCCTTGCCGGCGTGGTCTTGGCCACCTCCGAATTCCGGCACGAGCTTGAATCCGACATCGAGCCATTCAAAGGCCTGCTTCTGGGCCTGTTCTTCATCACCGTCGGTGCAGGCATCGACCTGCGCGCCGTCTTTGCCGCACCGCTGACACTGCTCGGCCTCACGCTGGCGATGATGCTGACCAAAGGGGCGGTGTTGTACCTTCTGGGCTGGACCTTTCAGCTCAAGGGACGCGACCAGTGGCTGTTCACATTGAGCCTAGCTCAGGCCGGTGAATTCGGCTTCGTCTTGATCTCGTTTTCCGTTCAGCAGAGCGTTCTACCAGCTCTTCTTGGCCAAACGCTGCTTTTGGTCACCGCGCTGTCGATGCTGCTGACCCCGCTGTTCTTCATCGCCTACGACCGGATGAAGCATCGGATGGATTCGGCCGAGGACACCCCCCCGCACGACGAGGTCGACCCGGAAGGCCCGATCATCATTGCCGGTGTCGGCAGGTTTGGGCAGACCGTGAACCGCATGGTGCAGATGTCTGGGTTCCGAACCACGGTGCTTGACCACGACCTGGCCACGATCCAGTTGATGCGCAAATTTGGCTACATCGGGTATTTCGGCGATCCCACGCGCCCCGAGGTCCTGCGCGCGGCGGGCCTGCGCGACGCCGCCATTCTGGTTGTGGCGCTCGACAACCGCGACGCCGCCACCCGCTTGGTGGCCTATGCCCGGCGCGAACGCCCCGATCTGCATATCGTTGCACGCGCCCGGGATCGGTTTCACGTCTACGCGCTTTACCGCGCCGGGGCTGACGATGTCGTGCGCGAGCTGTTCGACTCCAGCCTGCGCGCCGCGCGCTACGTGTTGGAAAACCTCGGGCTGTCCGATTTTGAGGCGCATCAACTCGAACGCACCTATTTCGACTACGACCGTGCCGCGGTCCGCGACCTGTCACAGGTCTGGAAGCCCGGCATGCCGGTCGAGCAAAACCCCGACTACATGGCGCGCGCCAAGGAACACAATGCCGAGCTCGAAGCCGCTCTACTGGCTCATTTCGACGAGCGCGGGCGCAAGTCAGGCAGTTGAACCGCGACTGTGCCTGCGTCTGAGCGGAAGGTGTTTTTTTTTGCGGGAATGAGAAGGGCTTGATCTCGCTTGAGGCGGGGTTGGCCAGGTCGTGACAAGCCGTGCCCATCACCAACCCGCGGGGTGGCAAGCCGACGCTTGTTCGGGTGTGCTTTATGGCGATCGAGTCTATAGGGCATCGAGCGGCGTGCGGGCGTCGACCAATCGCCACCCCTCCGGCGCGGGTTGGTGGTGGGCACAGCGGGGCTGCGCCCCTTGATTCCGGGCCCGGGGCTTTGCGCGGATGCTCCCTCCTGTGCATGACCGACCTTACCCAATTCCGTCAGCGACCCATTTCCTCTAGGCTTGAGCGTATGATTGACCATCCCGCCGGCCCTGCGCCGATCGACCCACCGTCATCGCCGACATTCATGATGCCAGATGACGCCTGCGACGCGCATTTTCACATGCTCGCCGGCCACGACGACTTCCCGCTCTGGCAAGGCCGCGCAGAGAACCCCGCCCCCGGCCGCGATTTCGACGGCTGGCTCGGCAGCTACCGCACCCATTGCCGCACGCTCGGGATCAGCAAAGGCGTCGTCGTGCACTCGATCTTCTACGGCCCCGACAACGCCATCACGCTGGAAACAACGCGCCGCCTCGGCCCCGGCTTCAGGTCGATCTGCCTGGTCGCCGACGACGTCCCCGAGGCCGAACTCGACCGGCTCGCCGACGCCGGCTGCAAGGGCGTGAGGCTGAACTACGTCCACGGCGGCCTGCTGAGCTGGGACGGCGCCAAGGCGCTGGCGCCGCGGCTCGCCGCACGCGGCATGCACATCCAGATGCTGATGAATGCGCACCGGCACATGGCCGACATCGCCGAGAACATCCGCGCCCTGCCCGTCCCGGTCGTCTTCGACCACATCGGCTGGCCGGACATTGCCGCGGGCATCAGCGAGCCCGGCTTCCAGGGCCTCTGTGCACTTCTGGCCGATGGACACGCCTATGCCAAACTCTCCGGCCTCTATCGGCTTGCCGACGCGCCCTATGCGGGGACCGATGCACATGTCGCCGCCCTCGTCGAGGCCAATCCGGAACGCTGCCTTTGGGGTTCTGACTGGCCCCATATCATGCTCGCCGACGCCAAGACGCCAGACACCGGCCAATTGCTTGATGCCCTCGCCCGCGCGGTACCCTCCGGCGCCCAGCGCGAGCAGATCCTGGTCCACAATCCGTCCGCACTTTACGGGCTCTGACGCCACAACCTTGAACCTCCCCTGCTCCACAGCATATCTCTGCGCAACGCCGCAGAAAGGAACCCCGATGCGCGACCTCCCCCGCCCGGTCTTCGACGCAAACGCCACCTCGCAAAGCGAGTTCGGCGATCTGCCCGTCTGGGACCTGACCGACCTCTACGCCGCGCCCGACGCTCCGGAGTTGGCCCGCGACCTCGCCTGGTTGGAGACCGAATGCGCCGCCTTCGCGGCCGATTACCAGGGAAAGCTGGCCGGACTGTCCGCCGAGGCGATGCTGGCCTGCGTAGAGCGCCACGAAAAGATCGACATGATCCAAGGCCGCGTGATGTCGTTTGCGGGTCTGCGCTATTACCAGCAAACAACCGACCCCGAACGCGCCAAGTTCTTTTCCGACTGCCAGGACAAGATCACCACCTATTCCACTCCGCTGGTATTTTTCTCGCTTGAAATCAACCGGATAGAGGATGCCGCGCTGGACGCCCTCTTCGCCGCCAACGCCGATCTCGCGCGCTACAAACCCATCTTCGACCGCCTGCGCGCCATGCGCCCGCACCAGCTTTCGGACGAGCTCGAAAAGTTCCTGCACGACCAATCCGTCGTGGGCAGCAGCGCCTGGAACAAGCTCTTCGACGAAACCGTCGCAGGCCTCACCTTCACCGTCGACGGCGGCGACCTGAACATCGAGGGCACCCTCAACCTCCTCTCCGAACCCGACCGCCCCACCCGCGAAAAAGCCGCCCGCGAACTCGCCCGCGTCTTCGGTGAAAACGTCAAGCTCTTCGCCCGCGTCCACAACACGCTCGCCAAGGAAAAGGAGATCGAGGACCGCTGGCGCAAAATGCCCACGCCCCAAACCGGCCGCCACCTCGCCAACCATGTCGAACCCGAGGTCGTCGAGGCCCTAAGAAACGCCGTCGTCGCCGCCTATCCCAAGCTCTCCCACCGCTACTACGAACTCAAACGCAAATGGCTCGGCCTCGACACCCTGCAAGTCTGGGACCGCAACGCGCCCTTGCCCATCGAAGACACCAAAACCGTCGCCTGGACCGACGCCCAGACCCTGGTCCTCGACGCCTATGCCGGTTTCGACCCCGAGATGGCGCAAATCGCCCAGCCCTTCTTCACCAAGGGCTGGATCGACGCCGGCGTCAAACCCGGCAAGGCGCCGGGAGCCTTCGCCCACCCCACTGTCACCGACGTGCACCCCTACGTCATGCTGAACTATCTCGGAAAACCCCGCGACGTCATGACCTTGGCCCACGAACTCGGCCACGGCGTGCACCAGGTCCTCGCCGCCGGCCAGGGCGAGCTCCTCTCCTCCACCCCCCTCACGCTGGCCGAAACGGCTAGCGTCTTCGGCGAGATGCTCACCTTCCGCAAACTCCTGGCCGAGGCGACCTCTCAGACCGAGAAAAAGGTCCTACTCGCCGGCAAGGTCGAGGACATGATCAACACCGTCGTGCGCCAGATCGCGTTCTACGACTTCGAATGCAAACTCCACGACGCCCGCCGGCAGGGCGAACTGACGCCTGACGATATCAACGCGCTGTGGATGTCGATCCAGGGCGAGTCTTTGGGCCCCGCCTTCACCTTCATGGAGGGCTACGAGACCTTCTGGGCCTACATCCCCCACTTCATCCACTCGCCCTTCTACGTCTACGCCTACGCCTTCGGAGACGGCCTCGTGAGCGCCCTCTACGCCGTCTACGAAGAGGGCGACCCGGGCTTTCAGGCGAAATACTTCGAGATGCTCCGGGCCGGAGGCTCCAAACACCACAAAGACCTCCTCGCCCCCTTCGGCCTCGACGCCAGCGACCCGAAATTCTGGGACAAAGGCCTCGGCATGATCGCCGGCATGATCGATGAGCTGGAGGCGATGTCGTAGGGTGTGTGGTTCCGGGCCAAAGGCCCGGGTTCACGCACCGTCCCCGATGTAGGGTGCGCATTCATTGCGCACCATCAATCCCACGTCGTCCTGCGCGACAAGCCACGCAATCCCCATCCCGAGCGCCGAAGACCCGGACTCTGACCAACGCGCTTCATCCCAGCGCATCACCCTGTGCCACAAGCCGCGCGATCGCCGACACGAGGGGTGGCGACCCAGACTCTGACCGGCGCGCTTTATCCAACAAAATCCGAAAGACCTCCAAACGAGGCGCCAACGGCACCAAATCGCCTCCCCACGGGGCGGGTCGGCGATCGCGCGGCGGCCTCCGGCCTTGTCCCGCGCGGGGGTGCTTTGCACTCAACCAATACAATGGGTTTCCAACCCATCATACTCCGTCAACGGCGAATTGAGCACAAATTAGATCGGCACCAAGATGCAAACGCGTCGTCGGTCACCCTGCCAAAGTAGCGAAGCATGCTCACCATCTGTAGGACATCGGACGGTGTCCGAATAACTGAGGAGTCGCCGTGAGCGATATCATTTCGGGTGGCAACCACGTTTTCGAGCATATTTAAGACTGCTGATGTGTCGGGTCCTAGCGCTCTCGAAACATCAACCTTAAAATCATCATACCCGAAATTCTTAAAAAATTTGGCGATTTTTTTCAAAGAAGGGCTCGCAAAACCCTTGATAAATCTATCGGTCGGAATTGCATTTGGAAAAGGTCCTGTTTGCCCCCAAAAGGGACCGTCGGCATCAAGAAATGAAAACACCTTTTCGCCAAATGCGCTCGGGTCGCTGGTATTTCTAAGCTCATCAAAGCGATCCTTGGAAATCGAATAGAAAAACCTCGCAGACAGGGCGTTACGTGGAACCTGATCTACAAAAATCCTGTCCAGAGCTATCTCCGATATGTCCTTGATGTAACCTTCCAAGTGACTGCTAAGTAGCACAATTGCTGCACGACAATTGGCATTTATCTCATTTCGGCTATCTATTGGCGATCGTCGTTCAAGAAACCGGCTTCGCCTCAGAAGTATCTCGACTTCAGTCAACCTCTTTACATACTGGTTATAGGCAACAGTGTATCTCGGCATGATCAGCCTGCTAGAATTGGTTCCTCAACCGACATCCTCCACAGTTCAAATCGCCGATTTGTCCGCTTCTTGTGATCAACTGCTCGACTAATGAGATCGGAGAATTCTTCGCTTTGCAGCATCAAATCCACAAGTTGGCGCATCTTTTTGGCTTTGGATTTAGCAACAGACGCATCCATCTTTTTGGCTGTCGACATAAGCAGGTCAAAGAGCGCTCGATTCACAGCACGGGAGCCCGGCCTCCTAAAAGCATCTTTTGGATCGAACCATTCAAGTACATTTGAAATTGCTAATTCCCAAACCGCCTTTAGCCTATCAACCTCGTCGTTGTTTATCTTTCTTCCCAATTTTGCGACATCGTTGAGCCAGTGTTTCTGCGGTGTCTTGTACGATTCCAATCCAAGTAATTCGAATGCGAAAAATCGAAGAACTAGCTCCTCGTCTCTCAATCTTTTGTCAGGAGACTTTCGGCCTAATATATCCAGAAAGCCTTTCTCTCCAGAAATATCTCCCAACAAATTATTAAGCGGTCCTCGATAAATACAATTTCTTAACTCCTGAGCGTTCAAGGGCACGGTATTCGTGTTGAGCCTCTCAAAGACATCAAACTTAATCTCTGGGTGCGATTCATTTGTAATCAAAACACAGCGCAACGAATAGGTTTTGAGTTGTCTCTGAATCTTTGGGTCTAGCTCAAAAAACCTGCGGCCAGAAATCTCCTTCAACACTTCGAGGGAAGACAGAGGGAACTGGTTTTCAAGGTAGCGAAAGAGCGAGTAGATACGCTGTTGACCATCAATAACATCGAGCTCAAATTCATCATTTTGTGAAAGATAGCAAGGTGGGACTGGGACATTGAGAAGAATAGACTCGATAAGCCGTGAGGCGAGCGGATTGGTCCAAACATACTGTCTTTGGTATCTTGGCCGTGACGAAAGCGGGCGTAGGAAGATCGTGTCGTTCTTGACTTGCTCAACAAGTGACTGAATCGCAATGTCGTAGGGTTGTGTGACTACCTTCCTGTCTCGAATTGGCGTCTCGTCGGGATCCGGGACATCAGTGTCCTTTTCTTTGTCGAAAATCGGTTTGTCCTGATCCATTTGGACTCCATCTGTTGACAGATTACCACTTGCAGCAGTCTAGCATCCCTTTTGTGTCCTGCAACGACCCCTCACCGCAACTGACTATCCTTGCTCCCCCGCCGATTGATGCCCGGACGGACCTCAAAACGACCGTCGCGTTCCGCCTGGCAGTCGATACACAGCTTCACCCCCGGCAGGGCTTTGCGGCGGGCTTCCGGAATCGCCTCACCGCATTCGGCGCATTCCGCGAAACTTTCGCCCGAGGGCCGGGCCTTGGCGCGCAGGCGCTCCAGTTCCTCGGAAATCGAGGCTTCGATCTGGTCGTTCACCGCTCCGTCCTTGGCCCATCCGGTGGCCATTATACTCCTCCCGGCCCGCCGTCCGGACTCGCAGTTGTTAGCGCAATCATAAACAAAACCAACACCTTAGCATAGCGTCCTAGCTAGGACATCTCAATCCAGCTCGGTCCACGGCCACGGCTTCACCTCGCTCGCCCCCGTCTGAAACCGCGCCGCCTTCGCCATCCAGATCCCCAGCGATTCCCCAAATTCCGCCAGCCTCTCGTTCGGCTCCCGATTATTGATCAGCATGATCACGAACTGAATGACGGTCGCCACCCCCAGCACCGTCAGCCCGATCTGCAACATCAGCCAGATCAGGATCATATACAGCAGCCGGATCCCCAGCCCGTCCTTTTCCTCGGGCTCGAACTGCGGCCCACTGATCCGTCCGTCGATCCTGTCGTCCTCGCTGGGCATCGCCCCCTCCAATCAGAACGCCGCCACCCCCGAGAAATGCCCGGCAAGGTCGGCCAGCGGCGTGTGGAGTAAATCCTTGTCCATCTCCGCGGTCAACTTGTCCGCCAGCCCCTTGGGCAGCCGGTCGCGGATCGCACCGAGCATCTTGGGCGGCGCCGAGATCGCCAGCCGGTCAAATTCGCCCTTGGCCCAAATCTTGTCGAGCTCCGTCAGCAGGTCGGCGGCAAAGGTCTCGCGGTTCTGGCGCACCTCGGAGCTCGACGGCTCCATCTTGTGATGCGCGCCGCCCGGGCCCGAACGTGACCGCCCGCTGTCGTCGGCATAGGCGATCCGGTCGCCCGACACCGCGTCGCGGTCGAGATGCCGAAGCTGGCGCAAGCCCTTGCCGACGCCCTCGTTCACCAGAACCCGCGCCTCGCGCTCGTTGGCCAGCAAGACCAGCGTGTGTACAGCTTTCATCGCGTCCCTCCTTCGTCAGACCCCGATGAGGCTAGCGCCCGCGCCGGCCGCGCGCCTTGACCTGGCGCAACCCGCGTCAGCCCGCCGCCAGCGCGCTGTCGATCATCGCCTGGGTGCCGCGGCTGAATTCCAGAGGGCAGGGATAGGGCGCGCCGGTCCGGACCGATTGTCCGAACGCCTCGACCTGCAGGACGTACTGGTTCACGGCGGGCCAGCGCTCGACCGTGACCGACAGGCCGGGGCGTTCGAGCCGCAGCTCCGCCTGGCCGAAGACGCCGGCATTGAACGGGCAGGTCAGGGCCAGAACGCCGGCCTCCCCGTGAAACGCCATGTATTGCCGCGGGAACATGCGCATCGAGGTCACCGAGGAAAACCGGACGGACGGGAAGTCGGCGGTCACATGGGCGAAGACGTCGACACCGTTTTCGTGCCGGATCGACGCCTGGACCGCCTGCGGCTCTTCCCCAGTCACGAAGCGGGCCCCGCCGAAGGTGTAGACGCCGATATCGGGCAGCGAGCCGCCGCCGGTCTCGGGCCGGTTGCGGATGTTGCCGGGATCGGCGCGGTTGTCGTAGCTGAAGACGCCGTCGACCAGAGCCGGCTGGCCGATCGCGCCGTCCTCGTAAAGCTCTTTGGCGCGCTGCCATTGCGGGTGATGCACGATCATATAGGCCTCGGCCGCCACCAGCCCGGTGGCGTCGCGCTTGGCGATCACCGCGTCGAAGCCGTCCGCGCGCAGGGCCAGCGGCTTTTCGCACAACACATGCTTGCCGGCATCGAGCGCCTTGAGCGTCCAGTCCACGTGCAGGTGGTTCGGCAGCGGGATGTAGACCGCGTCGATGCCGGGATCGGCCAACAGCGCCGCATAGCTGCCGTGCAGCGTCAGACCGGGGCAGAACGCCTGGAACCCGGCGGCCTTCTCCGGCGATGTGGTCGCGAGCGCCGCCAGCTCTGCGCCACGCGCCATGTGGATCGCCGGCGCCATTTGTTCGCGCGCGAATTTCGCGGCGCCGAGCACGCCCCACCGGATCGGATCGGCCATCACCCGCCCTCCCAAAGTCGGTCAACCGCCCCGGTTCTAGCGCGCCGGCCCTGGGCAAGGAACCGCCAATCGGGTCGGCGAATGGGGCAAATCCGTGGCGAAAATGGCATAGCACATGAAATTCGCCCGCTATCTATCGGGATTCGATGCAGAATTTCTTTGTGTTGTCCCTTGCCCCGCCTATGCTTCGCGGGACTGGCCCGCAGAGGCCCGCAAGAAACATTGAGGCAGAGACATGACCCGCCCCAAGCGCAATGGCCCCGCCTTGTCGAAAAAGCGCGTGCTCGGCGCCTCGGCCTGCGTTCTGGCGCTGACCGCGGCGCAGAACCAGGCGAACCCGTTTCTGGGCGACCTGACGCCGCTGGCCAAGCCCGCAAAGCCGGAAGTCGGCCGCAGCTTCGACAACCCCGCCGGCGATTTCGCCGGGCTCGACGCGCCGCTCGACAGGCATCCGATCCGGGTGATCTCGGTCGACACGGCGAACCAACTGAAAGAGGGCGAGGTCAATCTCGGCGTCGGCTGGCACCAGAACGACCCCGGCACCGCCGCCGGGACCGGCAATCAGATCTACGACTGGCACGGCGATTGGGGGGTGCGCGACCGGTTCCAGGCCGGGTTCACCTTTCAAAGCTACAACGACCCGTTCCACAAGCCGATCAACGGCGCCACCTCGCGGCTCAAGTTCCTCACCTACGGGGTCAGCGGCAAATTCAAGGTCTACGAGACGCCGCGGCTGAGCTTCGGCGTTCAGGGCTCGGTCGAGTACATGACCTGGGAAAGCCCGCTTTGGGGCTCGGACGTGGCCAATGCCGACCACGTGATCGGGTCGGTGCAAGCGCCGGTGACGTTCCGGTTCTCGCCGCAGTTCGAGCTGCACCTGACGCCCGGCGTGTCGATCTTTCCCGACAGCATCAACGGCTTCGATTTCTTCGGCACCGTGGGCTATATCGGCGCCGGCGCGACCTGGAAACCGCATGAGCGGGTGACGGCCTATGGCATGGTCAACGTGCCGGTGTCGGGCACCAACAACATCACCAATACCCAGACGCTCGACGACACGCCGATCTGGACGGTGGGCGGGCGTTATAACGTCACGCCGAAGGTCGCTGTCGATCTCTACGCCACCAACGGGCTCGGGACCTCGCCCGCGACCGGGATCCTGGGCTACCCGCCCGACGCCGAGACGGTGCTCTACGGCATTCAGCTCAACTGGACGCCGGGCGCCGGCAAGGGCTATCGCTCGACCTACCGCGCCGGGCCGCCGAAGCCCGCGACCGCGCGCAGCCGCAGCCTGGAGCAGGCGGGCTTCACGCTCGGCACCGGGCGGACGCTGTCGCCCGGCACGCTTATGGGGGTCGCGGCCTACGGCACCGACGACGGCTTCACCGCCGCGGCGCATCTGAGCCCGGACCAGGATTTCGAGTTCGGCGGTCTGATCGAGCGCTTCGCCAATGACGGCAGCGTCGGCGCGCCGCTGGTCGACAACATCAACGACAAGCGGTTCCTTTACTTCGCCAAGCTGCGGGTGTTGGACCAGGATTACGGCGATCCGGTGTCGATGGCCGTCGAGGTCTCGGCCGGGCGCGATCTGGCCTCGGGGCCGAATACCGGCACGCTGACGCTCGGCGCGCCGATCAGCTATGATTTCAACGACCGCTTCACCGTCAACGTCAACCCGCGCGCCGCGGCGCAGGGCAACAGCCAGACCTACGGGCTGGGGCTGGGCGTCAATTACGAGGTGCTGCCGGGGCTCGAAGCGATTGCCGAGGTCACGCCGGTGGTCGACGGCAACGGCACGGTTTGGGCCGCCGGCGCGCGCTACAACGTGCCGGATTGGGATTTCAGCGTCGATCTGCACGCGACCAACGCCATCGGCCGCTACGGCCAAGGCACGCTGATCGCCCAGGACGACGTGCGCTATGTGCTGGGCGCGTCGCTGAAGCTGGACCTCAGCGGCTGGAGATAGACTTCGGGGTACGACATGAAGACGCCCGGGGCTTGCGGCTCCGGGCGTCTTCGCGTCTTGAGGCGTGAGAGGTGGGTCAGGCGGCCCGGCCCAGAAGGCCTTTCTCGCGGGCAAGGTCTTTCATGCGTTTCTGCAGCTTCTCGAAGGCGCGCACCTCGATCTGCCGGATGCGTTCGCGGCTGACGTCGTACTGGCCGCTGAGTTCCTCCAGCGTCACCGGCTGGTCCTGCAGGCGCCGCTGGGTCAGGATGTCCTGCTCGCGCTCGTTCAAGACGGCCAGTGCCTCGGCCAAGAGCTCACGGCGCACCTCGAGCTCGTCCTTGGCCTCGTAGGCCGCGGCCTGGTCGGCGTCTTCGTCCTCCAGCCAGTCCTGCCATTCGGTGGCGCTGTCGCCGTCGCTGCCGACCATGGCGTTGAGCGAGGCGTCGCCGCCCGACAGCCTTCGGTTCATGCTGACGACCTCGTCCTCGGTCACGCCCAGATCGCCGGCGATCTTCTTGACCTTGTCGGGATGCATGTCGCCCTCTTCGAGGGCACCGATCCGGGCCTTGGCCTTGCGCAGGTTGAAAAACAGCTTCTTCTGGGCGCTGGTGGTGCCGAGCTTCACCAGGCTCCACGACCGCAGAATGTATTCCTGGATCGAGGCGCGGATCCACCACATCGCATAGGTCGCCAAGCGAAAGCCTTTTTCGGGGTCGAACCGCTTGACCGCCTGCATCAGGCCGACGTTGGCCTCGGAAATCACCTCGGCCTGCGGCAGGCCGTAGCCGCGGTAGCCCATGGCGATCTTGGCGGCCAGCCGCAAGTGGCTGGTCACAAGCCGATGTGCCGCGCCGCTGTCTTCACGTTCGACCCAGGCCTTGGCCAGCATGTACTCTTCTTCCGGCTCGAGCATGGGGAATTTGCGGATATCCTGCAGATACCGGTTCAGCCCGCCTTCGGGCGTCGGTGCGGGGAGGTTGGCGTAATTGCTCATCTTCGGTCCCTGTTCGGCGCAATGTTGCGCTGGTTAACATCCATCTATGTTTGCGCTCACATCATTTCAAGATGTGCTCTGTGGTCTTGTGATAAACGGCAAATGTGGCGGTTTCCGTCGCTTTGCCAGGTATGTTAGCATTTCTCACGCCGATGTGCGCGCGCTTGAGCCCGCGGCCCTGGATGTTTCAATTCGGATCGGCGGTAAGATATGCCTTACCAAGGTTAAGGAACCGTTACGGCACCGGTCGGTGATGCGGG
>JASJCA010000182.1 GCA_030066215.1 Rhodobacter sp.
GCCGAGGCCGAGGAGCGCTGCCGCGAAATCGAGGCCACGAAATACGTGGTCAAGGCGCAGATCGGCGCTGGCGGACGCGGGCTCGCGGGCGGCATCAGATTCGCCGCCACGCCCTCGGCGGTACGCGAGGCGGCGGGGCAGCTTCTGGGCAAGCCGCTAGTTACCGAGCAGACCGATGCGGCGGGCCAGATCGTGGCGCAGGTCTATGTCGAGGCCGCCGTCGTGATCGAGCGCGACTTCTTCGTCGCCATCGTGCTCGACCCCGCCACCGCCGTGCCGACGCTTTTGGCCTCGACCCAGGGCGGCGTCGAGTTCGAACAAGTGGCGCGGACGGATCCAGACGTCGTCTCGAGCCTCGCCTTGGCCGACGGCGCCGACGTTGCCGGATTTCTGGGCGAGCTCGGCTTTCCCGACGGCGCCGCGGCGGCAGAAGTGGTCGCGGCGGCCGCCAAGGCCTTCACCGCCAACGATATGACGCTTCTGGAAATCAATCCGTTCGCGCGGACCGAGGCCGGCGCCTGGATCGCCGTCGACGCCAAGGTGGCGCTCGATGCCAGCGCGCTCTTCCGGCATCCCGAGTTCGAGGCGCTGGCCGGCGATCAGACGCTGACCCAGGCCGAGCAGGTCGCGCAGGAGCACGACATCAACCTGGTCAAACTTGACGGCGACGTTGGCGTGGTGGTCAACGGCGCGGGGCTGGGGCTGGCCACCAACGACATGCTGGTCGATGCCGGCGGCAAGCCTGCGAACTTCATGGACATCCGCACCACCGCCACCAGCATGCAGATCGCCAAGGGCGTCGAGCTGTTGCTCGACGATCCCGCAGTCAAGGCGATCCTGTTGAACGTGCATGGCGGCGGCATGACCGTCTGCGACACAGTCACCGAGGGCGTCGCCTTCGCCTATTCCCGCGCCGCGCGGCGGCTGCCGCTGGCGGTGCGGCTGGCGGGGCAGAACGCGGAATGGGCGACGCAGATGCTGCAGGACCGCCGGCTGCCAGTGAGCCTGTGCGAGACCATTACCGACGCGGTGCAGAAGGCCATCGCGCTCGCCGGCGGGAGGGCTGCGTAATGGCGATTCTCGTGGACGAGACCACCAAGCTTGTGGTGCAGGGCATGACTGGCCGCTCGGGCACCTTCTACACCGACCAGGCGATCCGCTATGGCACCGCCGTCGTTGGCGGGGTGCGCCCCGGCAAGGGCGGCACCAAGCACCTGGGCCTGCCGGTTTTCGACAGCTGCGCCGATGCGGTGCGCGAGACCGGCGCCAACGCCAGCCTGGTCATGGTGCCGGCGCACCACGCCGCCGCGGCGATGGTCGATGCCATCGAGGCCGGGCTGGGCGTGGTCGTCTGCGTGACCGAGCGGGTGCCGCAGCACGACATGACCCGGGTCAAGGCGGCGCTGGCGGGGTCCGACACCGTGCTGATCGGGCCGAACAGCCAGGGCATCCTGACGCCGCAGGCCTGCAAGATCGGCGTGATGCCGACCCGCGACGCCCGGCCCGGACCGGTCGGCATCGCCTCGCGCTCGGCCTCGCTGACCTCGGAAGTGCTGGCGCAGCTCAGCCGGGCCGATCTGGGGCAATCGACGACGGTGGGCGTGGGCGGCGACGCGATCCACGGCATCGGCTTCGTCGATTGCCTGAAGCGGTTCCGCGACGACGCCCAGACCAAAGCGGTGGTACTGATCGGCGAGATCGGCGGCCGCGAGGAGGAGGACGCCGCGGCCTATCTGGCGTCGCTCGATTACGGCAAGCCGGTGGTGGCGCTGGTGGTGGGGCGCAACGCCCCGCGAGAGCGGCGCATGGGCCATGCCGGCACGCTTTCGATCTTCGGCGCCGAGACGGCGGCGGAGAAGATCGAGCGCTTGCGAGCCGCCGGCGCGGTCATCTCCGCGCACACCGACGACGTGGTCCCGCAGGTATCGCGCGCGCTCGGCGGCTGAGGGCGGCGCGGGCTCTGCCATCCGCGACCGGCTGATCGCGCCGGCCGACTGGCAAAGTGAAACCAGGCGGTGGCATTCGTGACGGGCGGTGGCCAGGCGTGGACCGTCTCGACAGGAACCGGCGCGGCCATTGTCTCAGTGGGCGAGGCCCTCTCTAGGGCAGCACTCACCAAAGCCTACATTCGGCCTGGGTGCCACATTACATCCCCACGGCACAGCCATCTTTGCGTGGGTCCGAGCCTGCGGCATAGCCGCCGCCGGGCATCCGGCCGACAAGCTGTGCGCCGCCGAAGCCGAAGGCGGCGTCCGGCGCCTCTAGCACGATCCGGTGGCCGCGCGCCGAAAGCCAATCCAGCGTCGCTGGGTCGATCGCCGTCTCGCAGGCCACGCCCAGTCCCTCGGTCACCCGCCAACGCGGCGCATCCGCGGCCGTCTGCGGGTTCTGCCCCCAAAGCTGGGTGCGCAGCATCATCTGCACATGCCCCTGCGGCTGCATCGGCCCGCCCATCACGCCGAAACTCATCAACGGGCCGTCCGGGCCCATCAGAAATCCCGGGATGATGGTGTGGAACGGCCGCTTGCCCGGGCCCACGACGTTGGGGCTGGCGGGGTCGAGCGAAAACCCCGCGCCGCGGTTCTGCAGGCTGATCCCGGTGCCCGGCACCACCACGCCGGACCCGAAACCGGCGTAGTTCGACTGGATGAACGACACCATCATGCCGGAGGCGTCGGCGGCCGCCAGATAGACCGTGCCGCCCGGCCGCACCGGGCCGGCGCCAAAGTCCTGCGCCCGGTCGGGGTCGATTGCGCGCGCCCGGGCGGCCAGATAGTCGCCGTCCAGTAGATCGGCGGCGCCGACCGCGCTCATATGGTCGGGATCGGCGACATAGGCCTCGGCGGCGCGCAGGGCGCATTTGGTGGCCTCGATCTGCAAGTGCAGCGCGCGCGGGTCGTCGGGGCCGAAGTCGCGGATCGGCGTGTGGTCGAGGATGCCGAGCGCGATCAGCGCGGCGATGCCTTGGCTGTTCGGAGGGATCTCGTGCAGGACGGCGCCGTCGAAGCGCTGCGAAAGCGTGCCGCACCAGTCCGCCCGGTGCGCCGCCAGATCCTCGACCGTCAGCGCGCCGCCATGGGCGCGGGCGCAGCCGGCGATCTCGTCGGCCAGGGCGCCGCGGTAGACCGCCTCGCCCCCGGTTTCGGCGATCAGCCGCAGGCTGCGGGCGTGGCCGGGGCTGGCAAAGCGCTCGCCGGCTTTGGGCGCGCGGCCCTGGGGCAGGAAGGTCTCGGCAAATCCAGGTTGGCCGGCCAAGAGACCCTCGGCCCGGCGCCAGAGCGCGGCGATGACCGGCGACACGAGGAACCCGCGTTCGGCATAGCCGATGGCGGGGGCGAAGAGGTCAGCGAAGGGCAATCGGCCGAAGCGGTCGGAGAGCGCCACCCAGGCCGACACCGCGCCGGGAACGGTCACCGCCTCCCAGCCGCGCTCTGGCATGGTCGCCAGGCCGGCGAAGCGCTCGGGCGTCCAGGCCTGCGGCGCCCGGCCCGAGGCGTTCAGCCCGTGCAAGGCGGCGCCGTCCCAAACGATGGCGAAGGCGTCGCCGCCGATCCCGTTGCCCGTGGGCTCGACCACCGTCAACGCGATGGCTGCGGCGAGCGCGGCGTCGACCGCATTGCCACCGCGTGCCAGCATTGAAAGCCCGGCCTGCGCCGCCAGGGGTTGCGAGGTTGCGACGACGTTGTCGGCCAGAACCGCCGAGCGGCGGGACGGATAATGGCCCGTGCTATCGAGGTCCATGGGCAAGCGTGGTCCTTGGGTGACCGCGGGGCGGCGCGGCCGTGCGACGCGCTCCGTCCGGGGCTACGGACAGGTGTTCGCGCCGCCGTTGAAGATGACCGTTCCGGTATTGCCGCCCTCGTCGTTGCACGAGAAGGACGCATCGACATTGCCGTCGCCGCTGAGCGTCGTGCCCTGAACCGACATCGTGTCGCCGCCGCTGTTGGTCACTCGGACGTTGCTGATCATGACGGTCCCGCCACTGGTGTCGGTGGGGCTGTCGTCGCCGAAATGCATCGCCGCGACGTTGCCGGTGTCGTTGATAGTGCCGCCACCCACGGTCAGCGTGCCGGTGTTGCTCGCCGCCGTGCCGGCAGCGATGCCCTGGTCGTCGGTGCCGTCGATGATCAGTGTGTTGAAGGTCGCATCGGCCGCGAACCCGTCGAGGAAGATGCCGACGCCGCCGCTGTTCTCGATCGTGGTGGTGCCGGTCACCTCGATGCTGCCGCCGCCGATGCTGAACATCGAAATCCCGTCATCGCCATTGCCGATCTGGGTGCTGGTGTTGTTCTGCGAGGTGACGTTCTCGAAGGTCATGTTGATCTGGTTGGTGGTGCCCATCGAGATCGCCACGCCGCCATCGGCGAAGATCGAATTGCTGCCGGTGACATTGAAGATGTTGTTGCCCCCGGCGAGGATGCCCGAGACCTCGTCGCCGGTGCCGGCGCTGTCGGTGGTGATGTCGAGGTTCATGAAGTTGATCGATCCGGAGTTGCCGAAGAGGTCGATCGCACCGTTGCCGGTGCCCTTCTGGTTGGTGATCGTCACATCGTTGAAGGTCCAGGTTCCGGCGCCGTCGGTGCCGAAGATCGCCGAGAAGACCGGCCTTACGAAATTGATCGGGGTGGTGATCGTCAGGTCGCCGTCGACGTCCTGGATGTCGATGACCTGGTCGTTGAGATCGGTCGAGGTCAGCGAACTGCCGGGGTTGGTGAAGTTGATCTGCGATCCGACGGCGGTATTGCGGATGTTCAAAAGCCGCCGGTTGTCGGCCTGGACCGAGCCCTGGTAAGTGACGTTGCCGCCCGCGGCGAGGTTTTGGATGTCGATCGCCGCGCCGGTAAGGTCGGAGCCGTCATTTATGTTCGTCGGATTGATGATCGACGTATTGGCGCCGAAGGTGAAGGTGCCGGCCGAGTCGCTCAGGATGTCGATGCCGGTGTTGGCGCCGACGCCCGAGCCGTCCAGCGTCGTGGTGCCGGTGAAGTTATAGGTGCCATCGGCGTTCGAGAACTGCAGCCCGTCGCCGTTGCTGGCGCTGATGTCGGCGCCCATGTTCAGGTTGCCGGTGTGATTCATCACGCCGACGGTCGAGACGTCGTTGGCGTTGTTGATGTTGCCGGCGCCCACGTTCACCGTGGCATCGCCGCCCATGATGTCGATCGCAGTGTCGCCCGGGTCGGTGATCGTCAGGGTCGAGAAGGTGAAGGTGCCCGAGCTGTCGATGATGTCGATGCCGCTGGCATCGGGGCTGCTGATCGTCGTGGTGCCAGCGGTGAAGCTGCCACCGCCGATATCTTCGAAATGCAGACCGGGCGCGGGCTCTTCCGTCAGCGCCGGCGGGAACGGCGGGAACTGCGTCGCGTTGCTACTGTTGATCGAGTTAAACGTCATGTCGATGGCGTTCACGTTTTCCAGCTGCACCGCGGTGTTGCCGTTCGAGACGATGTTGCTGTTGCCGAAGACGTTGATCGTGTTCGAGTTGATGCCGTGGAAGGCATAGGTCTGCTGACCGACGACGCTGATGTTGAGATTGGTGAAATTCGCCGTGCCGTCGAAGCCGTCGACGACAACCGGGATCGGGTCGGTGTTCGGGTCGTTGACGTTCACCGCGGTGTCGAGGAAATTGACCGTGCCGGTGCCGCCGGCCACAGTGATGCCGCTGTCGGTGTTGTTCAGGACCGTCGGCGTGTTGATGTTCACCGTACCGTCGATGTTGAACAGGAAGATGCCTTCCTGGCTGACGCCGGGCGGGCCGTTTGAGACGATGGTATTGCCGCCGGAATTGTTGAAGTTGACGACAGAGCCGGCCTGCGTGTCGCCGACGAAAATCGCCTCGGCATTCACATCAGTTATGATCGAGCCGTCGAAATTGAAGATGCCGCCGAACTCGGCGACGTCGACCGCGGCGAGCACGGCGAAGTTCTTGTCGATGGCGGTGTTCGGCCCAAAGCTGAAGGTGCCGTCGGAGAACTCGCCGAAACCGTCCACCTGGACACTCGCCTTATTGCTCAGCGTGGTCGTGCCATCGAAGATGTAGGTCCCGTCCGCGTTGCGGAAGCTCAGCCCAAAGCCGGTGGTGGTATTGATTGTGCCGCCGAAATCCAGCCCGCCGCCCATGTGGTTCTGGGCCCGGATGGTCAGGACGTCGTTGGCGGTCTGCGTGATCGAGCTGCCCGCGCCGAAGGTCACGTCGGCGGCGTTGTCTTCGATGTTGAGCCCGATACCGGTCGGATTGGTGATGTCGGTGTTGGTGAAGGTGAAGGTGCCGGCCGAGCCGCCGAGGATGTCGATCCCGGCGTCGCCGCCGCTGAGCGTCACCTGGCCGTTGAAATTATAGGTGCCGTCGGCGTCGTCGAACTGCAGCCCGTCGCCATTGGTTGCGTCGATGGTG
>JASJCA010000021.1 GCA_030066215.1 Rhodobacter sp.
GCAAGGTCCAGCACCCACTCAAGCAGGTCGTTCTTCCAGGTCTCGGCGAACTCCTGGCCACGAATGCCCGACAGGTAGTCTTGGCGCCGACCTAGATCCGCCAGCGCGGCGC
This sequence comes from Rhodobacter sp., assembly GCA_030066215.1. Classification (GTDB taxonomy): domain Bacteria; phylum Pseudomonadota; class Alphaproteobacteria; order Rhodobacterales; family Rhodobacteraceae; genus JASJCA01. The sequence goes on from JASJCA010000021.1 coordinate 113, forward strand.
GGAACGTGGAACCAAAAGGGCTGATCCTGTTTCGCGCCGCGCTGGCGGATCTAGGTCGGCGCCAAGACTACCTGTCGGGCATTCGTGGCCAGGAGTTCGCCGAGACCTGGAAGAACGACCTGCTTGAGTGGGTGCTGGACCTTGCCGAAACCGGCGCGGTCTATGGCACGAGGCATCCCAAACGCGGGCATCTGCGAACTGTGAATTTCCGTAAGACAGCAACGCTGCTGGTCGATTTCACCGAAACCGAACTGCGTGTCGTGCGCATCTACTTCCCTGGACAGGGCTGGTCGCGTTAACGCAGGTTGATGCGTAGGGCGGCGGCGGCGGCGAAGGGCAGCAGGGCGACGGCGCCGAGGGTGATGCCGGCGAGCAGCAGAAGCGGGGTCTCGGTGTCGAGCGCTTGGGCCCCGCGGCGCACGGTCTCGGCGCCGAAGATCAGGGTCGGCACATAAAGCGGCAGGACCAGGAGCGACAGCAGCAGGCCGCCGCGTTTCAGGCCGACGGTGAGCGCGGCGCCGAAGGCGCCGATCATGCTGAGCGCCGGGGTGCCGAGGGCAAGGGTCAGGGTCAGCCACACGTACCCCTGGGGCGCCAGGTTCAACAGCAGGCCCAGGACCGGCGCGGCGAGCGTCAGCGGCAGACCCGTGGTGACCCAATGCGCGGCGGCCTTGGCCAGCACGACGCCTTCGAGCGGGATCGGCGCGGTGGCAAGCAAGTCGAGCGAGCCGTCCTCGAAATCGAGCTGGAAGATGCGGTCGAGCGACAGAAGGCAAGCCAAGAGCGCCCCGACCCAAAGGATGCCGGGGGCGATGGCCCGCAAGGTGGCGTTGTCGGGGCCGACGCCGAAGGGCACCAGCACGGTGACGATCAGAAAGAAGGCCAGCCCGAGGCCGAAGCCGCCGCCGGCCCGAACGGCGAGTCTCAGGTCGCGTGAGAAGAGGCGGATCACAGGAACGCCTCGTCGAAGGCGGCCTCGCCCTTGGGCGCGGCGGCGCGGAACGCGCTGACGTCGAGTTCGCGCGCCTTAAGCCCCAGGTCGATATGGGTGGCAATCAGGGCGGCGCCTCCGGCAGCGCAATGGGCCCCGACGGCGGCGGCGAAGAGGGCGACGGAGGCCTTGTCGAGCGACACGGTGGGCTCGTCGAGCGCCCAGACGGGGCGGCCGGTGACCAGCAGGCGGGCGAGGCCGAGGCGGCGTTTCTGGCCCGCCGAGAGGTTCTGCGCCAGGCGGTCCTTCAGCGGGCCGATGTCGAAGGCCGCAAACGCTGGCGCGATGTCGCCGTTGCCGTAGATGCCGGCCCAGAATTCGAGATTTTCGGCCACCGTCAGTTGCGATTTCAGCCCGTCGGCATGGGCGCCGTAGGCGATCGCGTCGGGGGCCGCGTCGATGCGGCCGGCAAGCGGCGGCTGCAGACCGGCGATGGTCCGCAAAAGCGTGGTCTTGCCGATGCCGTTGGGCCCGCGCAGCAGCAGAACCTCGCCCGGGGCGAGCGCGAACGACACGGCCTGAAGCACCGGCAGGCCGCCGCGGGCGCAGGCGAGATCGTGGACGCTGAGAACCATGGCCAGGGCTTAACGGATGCGCGGGGCGCGGGGAAGCTCAGACCGGCAACAAGGCGGCGGCGACCCGGCGGCCCTCGCTGAGGAGCACGTTGTAGGTGCGGCAGGCCGGCGCCGAGGCCATCGGCTCGACCCCAATCCCGGCGGTCTCGAGCGCGGTGCGGAAGGCGGCGGGCGGATTCGCGGTCTCGGCGCCGGTGCCGACGAAGAGAACGTCGATCTGCGCCGCGATTGCGGTCAGCGGGGCGAGGTCGTCGTAGCCGCCCCAGGCGCGGGTGCCGGTGGGCAGCACCAGGACCGGGCCCTGGTGGACTTCGCCGCCGACGCGGAAAAAGCCGGGGCCGTAGCCGTCGATCGGCTGGGCGTCGGTAAAGCTGACTTCGTTGAGGCGCATGGGGCTAGTCCCAGATGGGCAGGCCGCCGAGGGCGGAGCCTGCGATGATGGCATAGGCGGTCCAGCGGTAGATCGTGGCGTGCCTTGGATCGAAGATATAGCTGCCAAGAGCGACGGCGGCAAAGTAGGGCAGGATCAGGAGGGCGCCGACCATCAGCGGGCCGGCGGCCAGCAGTCCGCGGAATCCGAAGACGCCGAGCATCAGGATGTCGGCGACGATCAGGAAAAGAAGCGTGCTGGCGCGGATCACCTCGACGGGCAGCGGGCGGGCCATGTAGAGCAAGATCACCGGCGGCCCGGGCAGACCGACGGCGCCTCCGAAGAGCCCGGCGATGGCGCCGGTGCCGTAGATCAGCGGCTTGCCGACATGACCGCGGTAGCGCAGGCCGCTGACAAGCAGGGTCAGAAGGATCAGGGTGAGGACCGAGACGGCGGTGCGGAAGGTCTCCGGGTTTAGGGCGACGAGGATGGCGACGCCAACCGGCACGCCGATGAGGGCCCCTGCCCCAAGCCGGAGCACATCGCGCGGGTGGCCGTCGCGCAGCGCGCGCGGCACGGCAGGAAGCGGGCCGAAGAGGTCGATGACGAGAAGCGTGACCAGGACCGCGACAGGGTCGAGGACCTGGCCGGCGAAGGGCAGATAGACCATGGCGGTGCCGAAGCCGGTGAAGCCGCGGACGAGGCCGGCGAGCAGAACGGCGAAAACAAGCAGCCAGAGGCCGTCGGTGGCGAGGGCCTCTGTCAGCACGGGCGGAGGGAAAGCCGCTTCGAAGCGGCTTGGAGCATGGGGTTCAAAATGTGCCGGGAAAGGGCCTTCGAAGGCCCTTTTTCAAGGCGTTTCGAAACGCCTTCTTTCTGACGGGCGACGGGCGTCTCAGGCGTCACCGTCGCAGGCCGATTACGCGTCGATATTGGCGTATTGGTTGCCCTGGTTGGCGTCGGGCTTGGTCCAGTCGCGCTTGGTCCCGAGATAGAGAAGGATGTTGGAGGCGACGAAGACCGACGAATAGGTGCCCACGACGACGCCCCAGGTCATCGCGAAAACGAAGCCGCGGATCACGTCGCCGCCGAGGATCAACAGCGAGATCAGCGCCAACAGCGTCGTTCCGCTGGTCATCACGGTCCGCGACAGGGTCTCGTTGATCGACAGGTTCAGCACCTCTTTCAGCGGCTTCTTCTTGTACTTGATCAGGTTTTCGCGAACCCGGTCGAAGACCACCACGGTGTCGTTCAGCGAGTAACCGACGATGGTCAGAAGCGCTGCGATGATCGCCAGGTCGAACTGGATCTGCAGGATGGTGAAGATGCCGATGGTCAGCACCACGTCGTGCACCAGCGCGGCCACGGCGCCCAAGCTGAACTGCCATTCGAACCGAAGCCAGATGTAGAACAGCACCGCCGCGATGGCGAGCACGACGGCGATGACGGCGGTCTGGATCAGCTCTCCCGAGACTTTGGGGCCGACCGATTCGACCGACGGAAAGGTGATCGAGGGATCGACCCCTTGCAGCGCGGCCTCGACGGCGAGCACGGTTTCGACCGACACCGCCTCGTCGCCCTCCTGCGCCTGGATGCGGACCATGGCGACGTTCTGTTCCGGTCCGAAGGTGGGGTCGAAGACTTCCGTGATCGAGACGTCGCCGAGGTCCAGGGGCTGGATCGCCTGGCGGTAGGCGCCGACATTGACGGGCTGGACCGACTCGGTCCGGATCGTGGTGCCGCCGCGGAAGTCGATGCCGTAGTTCAGCCCGATCACGAAGAACAGCACGATCGACAGCACCATCAGCAGCATCGAGGCGCCGAAGGTGGCCTTGGCGAACTGGAAGAAATTCCAGTTGGTCTGCGAAGGGACGAGTTTGAGGCGCATCGCTTACACTTCTATGGTTTTCGGGCGGCGGCGTTCGAACCACATCACGATCATCACGCGGGTGACGAAGAAGGCGGTAAAGACCGAGGTCAGGATGCCGAGGCCCAGTGTGACCGAGAACCCGCGCACCGGCCCCGAGCCCATCACGAATAGGATCACGGCGGTGATGAAGGTGGTGATATTGGCGTCCAGAATCGCCGACATCGCCTTTTCATAGCCCAGCTCAATGGCCCGCGCGGGACCCTTGGCGGTCTTCAACTCCTCGCGGATCCGTTCGAAAATCAGAACGTTGGCGTCGACGGCCATGCCGATGGTCAGGACGATGCCGGCGATGCCGGGCAAGGTCAGCGTGGCGCCGATGGCGCTGAGAAGGCCGAAGATCATGCCGACGTTGAGGATCAGCGCGACATTGGCGATCAGGCCGAACCAGCCGTAGCTGAGCGCCATGAACACGAGCACCGCGGCGAAGGCGACGATGCAGGCGATGCGCCCGGCCTCGATCGAGTCGGCACCAAGCTCGGGCCCGATGGTGCGTTCCTCGAGAAAGGTCATCTCGGCCGGCAGCGCGCCGGCGCGCAGAAGGACGGCGAGTTCGGTCGACTCTTCGACCGAGAAGTTGCCGGTAATCTGGCCGGTGCCGCCGGGGATCGCCTCTCGGATCACCGGCGCGCTGATCACCTCTTCATCGAGCACGATGGCGAAGGGACTTCCAACGTTTTCAGCGGTGTACTGGCCGAACTTGCGGCCGCCGGTGGGGTTGAAGCGGAAGTTGACCGAGGCCTGGCCGTTCTGGTCGAACGAGGGCTGGGCGTCGGTCAAGTCCTCGCCCGAGACGACTGGCGTCTGTTCGAGGATATAGAAGACGCCGTCTTCGTCCATCGAGGGGTAGATGACGTTGCGCGCACCCGGGGCTTGGGCGGCATCGTCGGTGCGGCCGACGACGGGGTGGAAGGTCAGCCGGGCGGTGGTGCCGATCAGGCTTTTGAGCTCCTCGGCAGAGCCGATGCCAGGCACCTGGATCAGGATGCGGTCGGCGCCCTGGCGTTGGATCGTGGGCTCGCGGGTTCCGACCTCGTCGACACGCCTGCGAATGATTTCAAGCGACTGCTGCATCGTGCGATTGTCGGTCGCTTCCTGCTCGGCCGCGCTTAGGCGGATGATCAAGTCAGCGCCGTCCGCGGCGACCTCGATGTCGCTGGCGCCGGCACCGGTGAGGCTGACGACGGGGCGGGCAAGGGCGCGGACCTCCTCCAGCGCGCGGGCGATGTTCTCGGGGCGGCTGATCCGGACCCGCAGCGCGCCCGGGGCCGCGTCCTGGCGGCGGATGGTGCCGACCTCGTCGCGGAACTCACGCAGGGCGTCGCGCACGTCCGGCCAATAACCGTCCATCCGGTCGGCGTAGACATCGCCGACTTGAACTTCAGCCAAAAGATGAGCTCCGCCGCGCAAGTCCAAGCCGAGGTTGACAATTGTCGCCGGCAGCCAGTCCGGCCATTCGGCCTGCGCCGCGACCCGTTCGGGGGTGCTGCCGAGACGCTCGATCTCGACCAGTGCGTCGTTATGGACCTCGACACGGCTGTAGAAGGCGTTGGGCATGGCGAACCAAAGCCCCAGGGCGACGACGCCCCAGATGGCGATGCGTTTCCAAAGCGGGATCTGCAGCATGTCGCGCGACCTCAGAGGCTATTTCTCTTCCGCCGGCTCGGTCTTGGACAGCACCTGCGCGACCGTCGATTTGACCACCCGCGCCTTGACGCCGCTGGCAATTTCGACCTCGATCTCATTGTCTTCCTTGACTTTCGTGACCTTTCCGATCAGCCCGCCCTGGGTCACGACCTGGTCGCCGCGGCGCAGCGCCTCGACCATTTTCTGGTGCTCTTTGACCTTCTTCTGCTGCGGGCGGATCAGCAGGAAGTACATGATCGCGAAGATCAGGATCAGGGGGATGAAGCTGGCGAACGCGCCGCCGCCCCCGGCCGCTTGCGCATAGGCAGGCGTTGCAAACATTTCGTGGTCCTTTGGCTGCCCGGGGGCTGTCTCCCCCGTTTAGATTGGCGCGCACCCTAGCTTTGGCAAGGGGGGCGTGCAAGGCGCGACGGGCCGCAAACGGGTCGTATGATTCGCATAGGGCTTTCACGTGAGCCGCGTCGGACTCTGCGGCGCGGACCGGGGTGCCCCGGCCACGGATGCGCCGACGACCCGCGACCTCGCCGACAGCGCGTTTTTTCATCCCGCCTCGTCACTCCGGCCGCCGGGCTGCGTCTTTACCTACGTGCCGGTGGGGCTCGGCGCGGCGGAGGGGAGAGGACGCGATGCCCAGACGACCGAAAAGGACGGCCGCGGCGCTGGCCGACCCGACATTCGATGACCGGCTCTTCGCCGCCGCCAAAGGCCTTGCAGCCCGGCGGCAGGTGACGCGGTCGGTGACCGGCGCCTACGGAGTCCAGGCGGTGCTGACCGACTGGCGCGACGATGTGGTTGCCCGGGCGGCTGCGATCGACCAGCTCGAGGCGCTGGTGGACGAACGCCCCGATGCCGCCCCGCGCGTCGCCGGGCTTCTGTCGGGCTATCTGCGCGAGGTGTCGGTGGAGCACGGCGAGGAAGACGGCCTGTGGGACGATTACCTGCGGCTTCTGGCGCTGGACGGAGACGGGAACGACGCGGCCGACGACGCCCTGGCGCGGTTCGGTCTGCAGCGTGAGGAAGTCAACGTGCTGTCGCTGCAGGAGCGTGCCTATGGGGTGCAGACGATGCGGTGGGACCTGGAACTGGCGGCGCAGGTGCTGGCCCGGCTGAAGCGGCGTAACGGCGTCGAGGTGGCCGCGATCGGCTATCCGCTGAAGGGCGCGGTGCTGCAGGGGGCCAAGCTGACGGACGCCTGTTTCGGGCTGGCGATGCTGCACGGGGCCCGGTTGGAGGGGGCGATCCTCCTCCGGACCGACCTGCAGCACGCCAATCTGCGCGAGGCGCGGTTGGTGGGCGCCAGGCTCGGCCAGGCGCGGCTGGAGCGGGCAGAGCTTCACGGCGCGTGGCTGCAGGGCGCCACCCTGGAGGGGGCGCGGATGGAGCGGGCGATCCTTGTGGAGGCGCGGATGGCGCAGTCGGTCCTGATCGAGGCGCAGCTGCAGGGCGCGTATCTCGTCCGGGCAGAGATGCCGCGGGCTTATCTTGGCCAGGCGGCGCTGGAGGGGGCGGACCTGAGCGACGCGCGATTGGAGGGTGCGGACCTGAGCGAGGTGAAGTGCGATGCGGGGACGATTGTCGAAGGTGCCGAGCTGCGGTTCGCGGGCGTGCGGTCCTCTGACCTGTCGCAAGTGGCCCTGAGCCAGGATCAGCTGGACGCGATGTTCGGCGACGGCTCTGTCGCGCTGCCCGCAGGTCTCGACCGGCCGGCGCATTGGCCGGACGAGGACCTTGGCGACGCGTTCCACCGGCACTGGCAGGAGTGGCAGGTTGAGAGAGACTATAGGGCTCCCGCAAAAGGCGAGTGACCTAACGTCATGCGGCGGAAAAGGTCCGGTATTCCTTACCTGAAGCGTGCCCCGGCCTTGGTTACACCGACTATACAACGCGCGGTGGTGACGAGTTTTCGGGTAACGGCGTAACGAGTGCTTTGTTTCGGCGCTTGCCGCGCGTTGATCTTTTCCCCGTTTCCTGCTTTGACCCGGCCCGCGAGAGGCCTTGGCAGCAGGTTCCCCCATGCACGATATCCGATTGATCCGCGACGACCCGACCGCGTTCGATACCGGGCTTGCCCGCCTCGGCGCGGTGGCGGTTTCGGCGGAGATCCTAAGGCTCGACGAGGCGCGACGGACGGCGATTGGCAAGGCCGAAGGGGCCCTGGCGGACCGGAATGCAGCGTCGAAGCAGGTGGGCCAGGCCAAGGCGGCCGGCGATGAGGCGGAGTTCGAGCGGCTCAGGGCGCTGGTGGCGGCGAAGAAGGACGAAATCGCCGGCCTGGAAGACGAGGCCAAGGCGCTCGACGGGCAGTTGCACGATATGCTGCTGGGCCTGCCGAACCTGCCGATGGACGACGTACCGGACGGCGAGGACGAGGCCGACAATCTGGAGATCCGGCGGTGGGGGGAGCCTCGGACGTTCGACTTCCAGCCGGTTGAGCATTTCGAGCTGGCGGCGGCTGTGCCGGGCATGGATTTCGAGACGGCGGCGAAGCTTTCGGGCTCTCGCTTCGTCTTGCTGAGGGGTGCTATGGCGCGGCTGCACCGGGCGCTGGCGCAGTTCATGCTGGATGTGCATACCGGCGAGAACGGGCTGACCGAAACGATCACGCCGGTGCTGGTGCGCGACGAGGCGATGGTGGGCACCAACCAGCTGCCGAAATTCGCCGACGACTCGTACCAGACGACCAATGGCTGGTGGCTGATCCCGACCTCGGAGGTGACGCTGACCAACACGGTGCGCGAGAGCATCGTCGACGAGGCCGCGCTGCCGATCCGGATGTGCGCGCATAGCTTGTGTTTCCGGTCCGAGGCGGGCTCTGCCGGCAAGGACACGGCGGGCATGCTGCGCCAGCACCAGTTCGAAAAGGTCGAGATGGTGTCGGTGACGCATCCCGAGCGGTCGATGGAGGAACACGACCGCATGACGCGCTGTGCCGAGGATATACTGGAGCGGCTGGGTCTGGCGTACCGGACGGTGGTTCTGTGCACCGGCGACATGGGCTTCGGGGCGCGCAAGACCCATGACATCGAGGTCTGGCTGCCCGGCCAGGCGACCTATCGCGAGATCTCCAGCGTGTCGGTCTGCGGCGATTTCCAGGCCCGGCGTATGAACGCGCGGTTCCGGCCCGATGGCGGCGGCAAGCCGGACTTCGTGCATACGCTGAACGGGTCGGGGCTGGCCGTGGGGCGCTGCCTGATCGCGGTTCTGGAAAACGGCCAGCAGGCGGACGGGTCGGTGCTGCTGCCCGAGGCGCTGCACTCGTATCTCGGCGGCAAGACCCGGGTGACGGCCGAGGGCGCGCTGGCGTGAGCGACACCAGCCGGATGAAGGCGGTGTTGGTGGCGGTGGGCGCGGTGGCGTTTGCCGCCTCGCCGTTCATGTCGGGCGCCTTCGGCGGGTTTCGGCCGGACCAGTTCCCGGTGCCGCAGATCGACCCGCCAGTTCAGCCCGCTGGCTATGCGTTCTCGATCTGGGGGCTGATCTATCTGGGGCTTGTGGCGCATGGGGTCTTCGGGCTGGTGGCGCGAGCCGACGATGCGGGCTGGGACCGTGGACGCTGGCCGCTGGTCATCAGCCTCGCGGTGGGTGCCGCGTGGATCCCGGTGGCGCAGGTCAGCGCGGTCTGGGCGGCGGTGCTGATCTGGGTGATGCTGGTGACCGCCTTGATGGCGCTGGCCGTAGCGCCGCGGGGCGCGCCGTGGCTGGGCCGGGTGCCGCTTGGGCTCTATGCCGGATGGCTGACGGCGGCGGCCTGGGTGTCGGTGGCGTTGGTGGCTGCAGGCTATGGGATCGGGCCGGGCGCCGTCGGCTGGGCCTGGATCGCGCTTGCGGCGGCCCTGGTCATGGCGGCGGCGGTGCTGCGCCTGCTCGGCCCGGCTCTCGACTACGCCGCCCCGATCGCCTGGGCGCTGGTCGCGATCACAGTGCAGAACTGGCCCGAGGCCCCTGCCCTCGCCACAGCGGCCGCCTCCGGCGCCGCGGTCCTGCTGATCTACACCATGGTGATTCTGCCGCGGGTCAAGCACTAAGGGTGAGCCAGATCAGAAGACGATCCGGTGGATCGTTTTCCCGGCGAACGGGCTTGAGGGTAAGCCGGACCGGCGAACGAGAATCGCCCATCACAATTGAAAGGGCGCCTTGAGGGCAGACTTGTCCCTCAAGCGCCTCTCAGCGAAATCACACCCACCTGCAAACTGCGCAACACCTGAAAACAGGCAAGATCGCCCGACCTCGCCCCGCCCGCCCGCAGCCGGAGGCGAGGACGGGCCAGAAACCAGCGTGCGCGGCACGCGCACTCAATCGGATCGACGTTATTCCGCAGGCACCGCAGTTGCGGCAGCGTGCTTGGGGAACGGGACCAACCGTTCAGCCTCTTCGTCCCAGAGCTTCAGGCGGAAGCTTGCGATCGCCTGTGGCCAGTTGACCCGGCGTGGGGCGTGTTCCGCGGGCAGCCCGTGGTGGCACTTGCGCAATCGGTAAGAGGGGATCGACGGGTTGTAGTGGTGGATGTCGTGATAGGCGATGTTGCCGGTGCCGATGTCCCACCAATGGCCCAAATCCAGCGCCGACGAGCCCTGCAGCGCGGCCTGCTTGTAATCGAGGTCGGGCTTGCGGTCCCAGTAGGCGTCTTCGAAATTGTGCTGCAGGTAGACCAAGAACACGCCGATGACAGCGCAGACCACGGCGACGCTGGCCAGTACGACCGGGCCGGTCCAGCCGAAGATCAGGTAGAGCAGGTAGACCCAGCCCGCCAGCAGCGCGTTGTGGACGAGCACGCCCAAGGCACCGATCTTCAAAGTGTTCTTCGGCCAGCGGTAGTGGATAAAAAAGGTGAAGACGCCGCCGATCGGCAGCAGGATCAGCGGGTTGCGGTAAAGCCGGTAGCCAAGCCGCTGCCAGAAGCCGGCGGCGTTCCATTCGGTGACCGTCATGGTGTGGATCTCGGTAGTCTCACGGTGTTCGAGATTGCCGAGATAGGCGTGGTGCATATTATGGTTGTACTGCATCGCCCGGAATGGCGTCAGCGTGATCGGCGACAGCGCGTAGCCGGCCCATTCGTTCATCCAGCGCCGCGAGAACAGCGAATTGTGGCCGCAATCATGCTGCAGCACGTAAAGCCGCACCCCGGCGAAGGCCGTGACCACGACGAACGGCGCGGCGGCCCACCAATAGGCGGTCCGGGCGATCTCGATGGTGATCCAGAGGACCGCAAAGAAGAACGCGTAGGAGCCGAAGAAGCTCAGGGCGCCGATGCGGTCGTCCTTGGCGGTCCAGTCCTTGAGATACTCGCGAATGTCGGTGTCGAATGCGACGCTCATCGTCTCCCTCGCGCGCTCATCCTGACGGGCCCCGGAAAACGGGTCTCGCACCGTTCATATTGTTTAACCGGGGGGCTTGTCCAGCTTTGCAGGTGCAGAAACCGTGCCTATTCGGCAGGGGTCCGGGCGGCGGCGCGGGCCTGGAATTCGGCGCCGAGCGACGGGAACGGGACCATGCAGCGGGCCTCTTCGTCCCAAAGCTTCCAGCCGATGCAGCGAAAGGCGTCGCGCCAGCCGATGCGAACGGAGGCGAAATGCGGGCTGAGCTCGCGGTGGCAGCGCTTGAGGTTGTAGCTGGGGATCGAGGCGTTCAGGTGGTGCAGGTCGTGATAAGCGATATTGGCGGTGCAGAGGTCGAAGAAAGGCCCGAAATCCAGCACCGCAGAGCCTTCCATCGCGGCCGTGTCGAAGGCCAGATCGGGCTTGCGGCCCCAATAGACGGTCTCGAAATTGTGGTGCACGTATGGGATCAGCACGCCGGTGGAGACGGCAAGCGCGACCGAGCCCAGCCAGACCGCCAGCCCGGTCCAGCCGAAGCCAAGGTAGAGCGCGCCGAGGAATACGGCGACCATGGCGTTGTGGACGAAAAGGTCGGTCAAGCCGGCTTTCCGCGAGTTCTTCGGGAACCGGTATTGGATGACATATAGAAGCGTCGGGCCGATCAGGAACAGGAAGGCGAAGCTGCGGTAGATCCGGTAGCCGAGGCGCTTCGGCCACGGCGCGGCGCGGTATTCCGCCAGCGTCATGACGTAGATTTCCGACGAGTCGCGCCGGTCGAGGTCGCCGATATGCCGGTGGTGCAGGTCGTGGTTGTAGCGCGTGGCGTTGAACGGGGTCAGCGTGAAGGGCGAGATCAGCCGGCCGACGAAATCGTTGACCTGCCGCCGGGTGAAATACGAGCCGTGGCCGCAATCGTGCTGCAGCATGTAAAGCCGCACGCCGCAGACCGCCGAGACCGCCATGGCGGGCAGGCCTAGGGCCCAAAGCCCCGCCTGGCAGGCCAGGATCGCGCCGATCAGCGCGGCCATGTAGATCGCCAGCGTCGCCGCGGTGTTGAGCGTCGCGATGCGGTTGTCGCGCTCCGTGTAGGCACGGGTCATCTGCCGGATGGTCGTCATGGCTGCTCGGGTCCCCTACCCCAAAGGACTTGCCGGATGCCGCGCACCCGGGCGCGCCGACCATAGCCGCTGGCCCGGCAATTGCAATTCACCCAATCGTCGCGTTTGAAAGGCGCGTCTAAGGTCCTTGGTCGCGCCGTCGCCGACCTTCCTTGCAGGTCCCGCCCGATCCGGCGGCGGTCTCCGGCCACGGCGCGCCCTACCGCGCCGGTTTCTTCAGGTGCTTGCGCAGCCGCGAGGGTGTCGCCCTTTTGCGGTCCTTATAGGGGTTCTTTTCGGCCTGGCTGCGCAGGTGCAGGCGGATCGGGGTGCCGGGCATGTCGAAATCCTCGCGCAACCCGTTGATCAGATAGCGCGTATAGCTGTCGGGCAGCTTGTCGGGGTGCGAGCACATCACCACGAAACCCGGCGGCCGGGTCTTGGCCTGAGTCATGTAGCGCAGCTTGATGCGCCGGCCCCCTGGGGCGGGCGGCGGGTGCGCCGCGACCATGTCAGGCAGCCATTGGTTGAGCCGGGCAGTGGCGATGCGGCGGTTCCAGACCTCGTGCGCCTTCAGGATCGCGGCCCGCAAGCGATCGAGGCCCTTTCCCGTCAGCGCCGAGACAGTGACGAGCGGCGCACCGCGGAGCTGCGGCAGCAGGCGTTCAAAAGCCTCGCGCAGCTCTTTCAGCTTGCCCTGCTTGTCGCGCTCGGCGTCCCATTTGTTGACCGCGACAACGACCACCCGGCCCTCGCGCTCGGCCAGATCGGCGATACGCAGGTCCTGTTGCTCGAACGGGATCGCGGCGTCCAAGAGGACCACGACGACCTCGGCGAACTTGACCGCGCGCAGGCCGTCGGCGACCGAGAGTTTCTCGACCTTTTCCTGCACCTTGGCTTTCTTGCGCATGCCGGCGGTGTCGAAGATTCGCATTTCCGTACCGCTCCAGTCTGCGGTAACCGAGATAGCGTCACGGGTGATGCCGGCCTCGGGGCCCGTCAGTAGGCGGTCCTCTCCGAGGATTGCGTTGATCAGAGTGGACTTGCCGGCGTTGGGGCGGCCGACGACGGCGATCTGCAATGGCTTTGCGGGATCGGTTTCGGCGTCGATGTCGACGTCGGTCGCCGGCGTGTCGGCGGCAGCGCGCTCGGTCGACGCGTCGGCAATCGGGGTCAAGACGCTCAACAGATCGCTCAGCCCCTCGCCGTGCTCGGCGGAAAGCCGGATCGGCTCGCCCAAGCCCAAGCCGTATGCGTCGAGCACGCCGGCATCGGCGGCCGCGCCCTCGGCTTTGTTGGCGGCAAGGATGACATGGGCCGATTTGCGGCGCAGGATCTCGGCGAAAACCTCGTCGGCGGGCAGGACGCCGGCACGGGCGTCAATCATGAAGAGGCAGATATCTGCCATCTCGACGGCGCGTTCGGTGAGTTTGCGCATGCGGCCCCGAAGGCTTTCGTCGGTGGCCTCTTCCAGCCCCGCGGTGTCAATCACCGTGAAGCGCAGGTCGCCCAGTCGCGCCTCGCCCTCGCGCAGGTCGCGGGTCACCCCGGGCTGGTCGTCGACCAGAGCCAGGCGTTTGCCGACCAGGCGATTGAACAGCGTCGATTTTCCGACATTGGGGCGGCCGACGATGGCGAGGGTGAAGGACATGTACGGTCATTGCTGTGGCTGTGGACTGCGGCTTCTACACTGCAAGCTGTGGCGAGCGCAAATTCAAACAACACAGCCGATCGAGGTGCCATTGCGCTCGCTTGCCGGCCCGGTGTTAGACCCGCGCGAGCTTTCATACCCCGCATTGACCGAGCGGGCAAAACTGCAGGCGGTCGCAATTGGACGCTCCATTGGTCCGACCGACGAATGATAGCGCCCAGCGGCGGCCCAGCTCAGCGGTAGGCGTGAAGCTGACCGTTGCGCGAAATCACGTACATGGTGCCGCCGGCGAAGGCCATCGTGCTGGCGGCGCCGCCGGGGATGTCGAGTGTCGCCTGCGGATCGCCCGTTTCGGGGTTGTGGGCCACGAGCTCGCCGGTGTCGGAGGCGAGCCATAGCCGCCCGCCGGCCAGGACCGGACCAAAATAGGCATAGATCGCCTTGCGGCGGCGGCCGCGGTCGCGCTTGAAGTACGGCAATTCGCGCGCCCAGATCTGCTGCCCGGTCTCGGCGTCGAGACGCACGAGCTCAGCCGCGTCGGAGACCAAAAAGACCGAGCCCCCGGCGACCCAGACCGGCCCGTAGGCGCCGTGGTTGGCGGTCCAGAGCCGGGCACCGGAATTGAGGCTCATTGCCACGGCACGGCCAGAATGGTTGGCGGTGTAGATCACGTCGCCCGCGACAACCGGGTCTGCAGCGATGTCGGTAATGTTGGCATAGGGGCGGCCGCGCCGCGCGCCGGACACCGCCGCTCCCCAAAGCCGTACGCCGCCTTGGCGTAACGCGGCGACCAATTCGCCCGAGCCAAACGGGAAGATCGCCACCGACTCGGTGACTGCCGGCGCGGCGCCGCCCACCACGCCCGAGACGCTGGGCGTGCCCGGCAATTGCCAGCGCACCCGGCCGTCATCGGTGTCGATCGCCCATGCTACGTTGTCGCGGCTGACGATGTAGACCAACCCGCCCACCACTGTCGGGCTGGAGGTCGCCGGCGCGTCGAGCTTCTGGCTCCAGATCTCGGCGCCGGTTGCTGGATCGAGCGCGGCCAGTTCACCGAAGCCGGTGGTGACAAAGAGCTTGCCATCGGCAACGGCCACGCCCCCACCCGACGCGTCGCCTTCGCGGTCGCTTTCCGGGGTCAGGTCGCGGGCCCAGATCGGTGCACCACCGGTTGAGGTGGCGGCAACACGGGCGCGCGAATCGAGCGTGAAGATGCGCCCGTCGGCGACCACGGGGCTAGACGTGATGCGGTGCTTGCGGCTGTTGCCGGAACCGATCCCGGTGCTCCAGATCCGTTCCGGCAGGCTGCGCATCGCAGCGTGTTCGGTTCGGTGCGTCGGTCCGCCGGCGACATGGGTCCACTCCGCCAGCGACTGCTGGGGCGGCGCGGCGAAGGCGCGGTCCACCGGCGGCGCGTCGGGATCGGCGGGCGGCGCGACGCCCAGGCTGGTCTGGGCGCGGACGTCGAGGCGTTCGCCCACCAGGATCACTTCCTCGTCCGCGCACCCCGCCAGGGCCAACGCTGCTGCGGCCAGACCTGCGCTTACGGCTCGATGCATGCTCACGGCCTCGCGTCTCCTCGTTTAGCCGGGCTTGGCGCCCGTTATCGAAGGTCGAGCGGTGCGACGGCCCGATCTGGCCCGGTCGTCTCCGGTTCGCCCCCTAGCGCTACAATCAACTGTGACACGCGCTGACGCAAGCCCGGCGTGGCCTCGGTGTCGTTCAACAGGCCCTGCAGGCGGGTCAGCGCGGCCGCGGTATCGCCGGCATCGGCCTCGGCGACGGCGATCTGTTCTTCGGCAAGGATCCGGAAGGCGGCGCCGGGCGCGGTGAGCGGCTCTAGCGCGGCAATGCGGTCGGCTGGCGCGGTGTCGGCGGTGGTCAGGATCAGGCGTTTCAGCGTGGCGAGCTGGCGGTAAAGCTCTGGCTGGGCGGTGTCGGCCTCGATCGCCTGAAGCGACGCAACCGCGGCGGCCTCGTTGTCGGCCGAAACCGCCTCGGACGCCGTCAGAAGCGCGACGATCGCGGCGCTGCGGCCGTCGGCGTCGATCTCGGCCAATGCGGCCTGACGCGCGTCGGCATCGCTGGCCTCCAAGGCGGCGAGGATGGCGTCGCCGCGGGCCTCCGCGGCGGCGCGGGTCTGCGCCTTGGACCATTCGTTATAGGCCGCACCGCCAACCAGCACGACGACCAGCAGAACCGCGATCCAGCCGTAGCGGCGGATGTAGCGGAACAGCCTTTCGCGCCGCACCTCCTCGCTGACTTCCTCGATAAAGCTGTCGGTTTCGCTCATTGCCCTGCCCCGGCCGATGTCGCGCCCCTCTTACACGCAAGGGGTTTGCCTTGCCAAGGGCAGCCCCGGCAGCGCCTTGCGCCGCACTGCGGAAAAGACTAATCTGAACCGAACGGTTTAGCGGAGCGGCTTTGCTCGAAAGGTTGCGTGCGAAACCGATGGAGCTATGTGGAAGGTCGCGGACGGCGACCGATGCGCGAACACAAGAACCCAGGACGATAGCGATGCGTTTCTTTTCGATTTTGACGGCTGTGCTGGTGCTGACGACGCTGTACCTTGTGGTGTTCGAGCGCGACGCAGTGATTGCGTTCGCCGCTGGCGAGGCGCCGGGGGATGCGGAGGGTGCGTCAGCGGACGCCGTACCCGAAACGCGGGTGCCGGTGGTGGCGATGGCCTCGGTGGCGTCGGATATCGAGCAGGTGGTGCTGGTGCGTGGTCGGACGGAGGCGGCGCGTCAGGTCGACGTGCGCGCCGAAACCAGCGGGCAGGTTGTGTCAGAGCCCTTGCGAAAGGGCGCGTCGGTGAACGAGGGCGATCTGCTCTGCAGCATCGATCCGGGCACCCGCGAGGTGTCGCTGGCCGAGGCGGTGGCGCGGCTCGGCGAAGCGCGATCGCGGTTGCCGGAGGCGCGTGCCCGGTTGGCCGAGGCAGAGGCGGCTTCGCCGGCAGCGGCGGCGGCGGTCGCGGAAGCGAAGGCGCGGGTCCCGGAGGCCGAGGCGCGGCTAGCCGAGGCGCTGGCCAACGTTCCGGCGGCCAAGGCGCGGCTGGGCGAGGCACGCGCCAACATCCCGGCCGCCGAAGCGCGGCTGGCCGAGGCCAAGGCGCAGATCCCCGCCGCGATTGCGCGGTTGGCCGAGGCCGAGGCCAGCATCCCCACGGCGGAGGCGCGGCGCGCCGAGGCAGTGGCGAGCATTCCCACGGCAGAGGCTCGGCTGGCCGAAGCGCTCGCGAGCGTGCCAACGGCCGAGGCGCGCCTGGCCGAGGCACGCGCGGCGATCCCGGCGGCCGAAGCCAGCCTCGCAGAGGCGCGGGCCAGGCTGCCCGAGGCCGAGGCGCGGGTTGCCGAAGCGAAGGCGCGTGTGAACGAGGCCGACATCAACCTCAACGCCGCGACCAAACTTGCCGAGGGCGGGTTCGCCGCCGAGACCCGGGTGGCGGCGGCAGAGGCCGCCTCGGAGGCGGCCAAGGCGGGCGTGCAATCGGCGCTTTCCCAGCTCGAGGCCGCCAAGGCCGGGGTGCAGAACGCACTGTCGCGGCTCGAAGGTGCGCGGGCCGGCGAGAAGGCCGCAATCGGACAGCTCGAAAGCGCCAGGGCGGCCGTGCAGGCCGCCAAGGGCCAGGTGGAAAGCGCCAAGGCATCGGTACAGTCGGCCAAGGGCCAAGTGGAAAGCGCCAAGGCGGCCGTGCAATCGGCCAAGGGCCAGGTGGAAAGCGCCAACGCGGCGGTGGAATCGGCCAAGAGCGCAGTCGAGGGCGCCAAGGCCGCGGTGGAAACCGCCAAGGGCCAGGTCGAATCGGCCAATGCGGCGGTGCAGTCGGCGAAATCCGGCGTCGAGGGCGCCAGCGCCGGGGTGCTGTCGGCTCAGTCGCAGATCGAAGGTGCCAAGGCGGGCGTTCAGGCGGCGAAATCGGGCGTCGAAAACGCGCTGGCGGGCATCCAGTCGGCCGAGGCCGGAGTGGCGGCTGCCGAGAAGGAGATCGAGCGGCTCGATATCACAGCGCCCTTTGCCGGCTTGATGGAAACCGACGCGGCAGAACTTGGCGCGCTGCTGCAACCCGGATCGCTGTGCGCGACGATCATCCAACTCGACCCGATCAAGCTGGTGGGCTTTGTGCCCGAGACCGAGGTCGATGCGGTGTCGGTCGGCGCCTTGGCCGGCGCGCGGTTGGCAACGGGGCGCGAAGTTCTGGGTGACGTGACCTTTCTCAGCCGCGCGGCCGATCCCAACACCCGCACCTTCCGGGTCGAGATCGAGGTCGACAATGCCGATTTGACGATCCGCGACGGCCAGACCGCCGAAATTGGCATCCAGGCCGCCGGGCAGCCGGCGCATTTGATTCCGCAATCGGCGCTGACGCTGGACGATGACGGCATTCTTGGCGTGCGCACGATCGACGATCAGGACCGCGCCGGGTTCGTTCCGGTGACCGTGTTGCGCGACAGTACCGACGGAATCTTTGTCAGTGGGCTGGCGGCAGAGGCCAATATCATCGTGGTGGGCCAGGAATTCGTCACTGAAGGGGTCGCGGTCGAGCCGACCTATCGGGAGGCGATGCAATGACCGGGATCGTCGATTGGGCGGGCGCGCGCGCCCGTATGGTGCTGGCGTTTATTGCGCTGTCGCTCCTGGCCGGCGGCTACTCTTACTTCCTGCTGCCGAAAGAGGGGGAGCCGGATATCGAGATTCCGGCGATCGTGATCTCGCTGCCGTTCCCCGGGATTTCGGCCGAGGACAGCGAGAAACTGTTGGTCAAGCCGATAGAGACCGAGCTCGCCGATCTCGACGGGCTGAAAAAGATGAACTCCACAGCCGTCGAAGGCTACGCGAACGTCGTTCTGGAGTTCGAATTCGGCTGGGACAAGAGCCAGGTGCTGGCCGATGTGCGGGACGGAATGAACAAGGCCGAGGCGGAGTTCCCCGAAGGCGCCGAGAACTACACCATCGACGAGATCAACTTTTCCGAGTTTCCGATCGTCATCGTGAACCTGACGGGCGCCGTACCCGAGCGTACTTTGTTACGCATCGCCAAAGGCTTGCAAGACAGACTTGAAGGGCTCGACGCGGTGCTCGAAGCCGCGCTCGCCGGTCACCGCGACGAGATGCTGGAAGTGGTGATCGATCCGCTGCGGCTCGAAGCCTACAACGTGACCGCAGGCGAATTGATCAATGTGGTGGTCAACAACAACCAACTGATCGCGGCAGGTGAGGTCGAAACGGCGCAAGGGGCGTTCGCGGTCAAGATCCCGTCGAGCTTTGACGACCAGCGCGACGTCTATGATCTGCCGGTCAAGGTGAATGGCGACCGGGTGGTGACGCTCGGCGATCTCGCCGAGATCCGCCTGACCTTCGAGGACCGCGAGGGCACGGCCCGGTTCAACGGGGTCAACACGGTCGCGCTGCAAGTCGTGAAACGAAAGGGCTTCAACCTAATTGACACTGCAGACCTGATCCGGGCCGAGGTCGAGAGGGAACGCGCGTCTTGGCCGGAGGATCTGCAACGGGCGATCCAGGTCGGTACGTCGAACGACCAGTCCTTCACCGTTGCCTCGATGGTCAGCCAGTTGGAAGGCTCGGTGCTGACCGCCATCGCACTGGTGATGATCGTGGTTCTGGGGGCTTTGGGGACGCGCGCGGCGTTGTTGGTGGGCTTCGCGATCCCGACCTCGTTTCTTTTGTGCTTTGCCTTCCTGGCGCTGATGGGCGTTGCGGTGTCGAACATCGTCATGTTCGGGCTGATCCTGGCTGTTGGCATGCTGGTCGACGGCGCGATCGTGGTGGTCGAATACGCCGACAAGCGGATCAAGGAAGGCACAGGCCCGATGCACGCCTATATCGCAGCGGCGAAGCGGATGTTCTGGCCGGTTGTCTCGTCGACAGCCACGACTCTGTGTGCCTTCCTGCCGATGCTATTCTGGCCCGGCGTGCCGGGCGAGTTCATGGGCATGCTGCCGGTCACACTGATCTTCGTGCTGTCGGCCTCGCTTGTGGTGGCGCTGATCTACCTGCCGGTGATGGGCGGCGTTGCGGGCCGGATGAGCCGGCGGTTCGAATGGGGATCGCAATGGCTGGAACGCGCGGTGCCCTGGTGGATCGTCCGGGCCGCGCTGGTGCCGGTCAGCGCCTATCTGGTGTTCCTGGGCGCAATGCAGGTCCTGAACCCGAACTACCTTTTCGCGGCTCTTGGCGGCGCCAATCCCTTGCCCGGTGCGGCGGCTGCCCTGCCCGGCATCGTTCTGTTCTTGGGCGGTGCGGTTTTCACGTCCATCACCTTGGGCGCAGCGGCGATCCACATCAAACCCAGGAAAATCCGCGCCGGCCGCCGGCGCACACCCTTCGGCTGGTTCATCAAGGCCATTGCCGGCAATCCGGTCATGCCGATCGTCGCCATCGCGGCGGTGGTCGGTTTCGTCGGATTCATCATGTTTGTATGGTTTCCGGCCCGGTCATTGGGGGTCGAATTCTTCGTCGAATCCGAGCCCGAGCAGGCCATCGTCTATGTCCGCGCACGGGGCAACCTGTCGCTGGCCGAGAAGGATGCATTGGTAGACGAGGTCGAGCAGGTAATCCTGGCGACCCAGGGCGTCGACAGCGCCTTTGCCTTCGCCGGCGCCGGCGGACTGAACCAGAATACCGGCGGCGCCTCGGGTCCGCGCGACACAATCGGCCAGGTGCAGATCGAGCTGGTGCGGTGGGAAGACCGGCCGCGGGTCGAACAGACCGAACTGATCGGCGGCGTGGTGCCGTTCGACACCTCCGAGGTCGATGTGGATTTCGACGGCGATGTGGTTTTGGACCGCCTGCAGGCGCGGCTCGACCAGATTCCGGGCATCAAGACAGAAATCCTGAACCTCAGCCGCGGTCCCGCTTCGGGCAAGCCGGTGCATCTGCGGATGAAGGGCGACAATTGGCAGGACCTCTTGGCGGCGGCAGAGATCGCGCGCACCCGGTTCGAGGCGACGCCGGGGCTGATCGACATCGAAGACACCCGCCCCCTGCCCGGCATCGACTGGCAGATCGACGTCGATGTGGAAAAGGCCGGCCGCTACGGGGCCGACGTGGCGACCGTCGGCGGCATGGTGCAACTGGTGACGCGCGGCATCCTGCTCGACACGATGCGGGTGCCCACCTCGGACGAAGAGATCGAGATCCGTGTGCGCCTGCCAGAGGACGATCGGGTTCTGTCGACGCTCGACAGCCTAAAGGTGCGCACCGCCGACGGGTTGGTGCCGTTGTCGAATTTCATCAGCCGCAAGCCGGTGGCCAAGCTCGGACAGATCGACCGGGTCGACCAGAAGCGGTACTTTGACGTCAAGGCCGACGTGGCCCCAGGGCTGTCGAAGATCGTCGACACCGAGACGGGCGAGGTCTTGGGCATCGCAACAGCCGGTGACGGCACCGAAGAGTTGATCTACGACAGCGACCTGACCGCGCAGGCGGTCGATGCGCGGCTGGGCGACGAAACCGCGCGGCTGGTGCCGATCAATCCAAATGAGCGGATCGCCGTTCTGTCCGACTGGCTGCAGGACGAGCGTCCCCTGCCCGCGGGCATCGATTTCGAATGGACCGGCGACCAGGAAGAGCAGGCCGAAAGCCAAGAGTTTTTGATGACGGCATTTGCCGGCGCACTGGGACTGATGTTCATCATCCTCCTGGCCCAGTTCAACTCATTCTACAACGCGGTGCTGGTCTTGCTTGCCGTTGTGTTGTCGACCACCGGCGTGCTGATCGGCATGGGCATCATGCAGCAGCCGTTCTCGATCATCATGACCGGCACCGGGATCGTCGCCCTGGCGGGGATCGTGGTGAACAACAACATCGTGCTGATCGACACCTACCAGGAATATTCCAAGTACATGCCGCGGATCGAGGCGATCATCCGCACCGCAGAGGCACGGATCCGGCCGGTGCTGCTGACCACGATCACCACCATGGCGGGCTTGACGCCGATGATGTTCGGTCTGTCGCTCGACTTCATCGGCGGCGGCTATTCGGTCGATTCGCCGACCGCGCTGTGGTGGAAGCAGCTCGCCACGGCGGTGGTCTTCGGGCTTGGCATCGCGACTTTCCTGACGCTGATCTTCACGCCTTCGATGCTGGCCGCACGGGTCTGGGTCACAGCCTATATCCGCGCGTTCTTCCGGCTTCTGGCCTGGCTCGGCAGCAGCCGGTCGAGCAAGCTGGTGCAGGACATGGCGCTGAAGAGCGCGGCCAAGAAGATCAAGGCGCCCGAGATCATCTGGGAGGTCGCGGCAACGGAGCCGGACCTGCCGCGCGGCGAGACAGAGACCGAAGAGGAGGTCGACTCCCAACTCGACGAGGCGCTGGTTCGAATGCTGGCAATGCGGCGCGCGGCGGAGTAGATTTTTCTCTTCTTCTTCTTCCTCTTCCAGACACAGACCAAATTGCGAACAATCTCACTATCGTGCTTGCTGTCGCCCGAATTCAGCTGGGATCGCAATAGCTGGATTCAAACTGACGCTGGTTTGATTGGCTGGACAGGATTGCGTTGCCCAAAGCACAGAAGTCAAAGTCGCTCGCAAGTGTCGAGACTCTGATACTTTCGCCATCTTGCTGTCATTGCGGCTACGATCGGGATCCACTTCTCGTCCAGATCGTGCTCGTTACTCAGAAATTGAGCAAAGCTGTCGTACTGTTCCAAACAGCCGATAACCGGTCGGCCGTTTTCGACCGGCAAACCGATGATATTGGCTTCCTCCGGGCGCAACGTACGAGCACGCCCATTCACGAAAACATCATAGCGAAATCCAGCGGCGGTAGGCGTCACCGTGCCGCATGGTTCATAGGCCTGGATTTCGACCAACTGACCGCGCGCAGCATCGTAAAACCGATCTATTACAACGTTGCGGCCTGCATCAAAGATTCTCTTCTCAGAAGCAGACAATTCCACACTTACCTCTGCCTCAGCGAGGCCAAGGTCAGAGTTGGCCCCTATTGAAAACTTCCCGCCAAGCGTGATTTCTCGCGCGGCGGCGCATGCCCTGATCTTACTTTGATAATAACCGAGCTGATCTCGCGCGCTTACAATCTGTTTCGCCTCATTTACACTCAGTTTTATCCTAGCAATTTCAACGGAGTCCTGAGGAAACTCTAGCCGTGACTTTCGAATGAATGCCCAGTAACCTTGCGAAGACAACACCAGGATCTCGTCATCTTCGTCTTGGCGAGGAAGCTGGGTAAACGCAGCAAATTCCGTGTTTGCGGGGAAATAAATTCCGCTACCGAGATATGCGGTTTCTTTCGTTGGGTTAGCAAGGGTCGCGGGAACCACATTTGGCGAAATCGCCGGGCTGGCATGGTACCGCTCGCCAGGTGGGCTACACAGGAACCCTTGGCAGCTGTCTCCTGTCCAATACACGGCACCCGTGACGTTCGATGCCGCGATCGTCAAGAATGCGACTATGGTGTCCCAAAACTCTTCCATTAAGGCACTTCTCAATGAGTCGCGTACAACCTATCCACAATAACAATATAGTAGGTTCGATCTTCATCCCAGATCAAACCCAACCAATTCTGAGATTGGAGACTACTCCGCCGCAACCGGTCGTTTCGCGCCGAGCATCGCCTTGAGGTACCGCCCGGTATGGCTGCGCGGCTCCTCCGCCACGTCTTCGGGCGTGCCCTCGGCGACGATCTGTCCGCCGCCGTCGCCGCCTTCCGGGCCGATATCGATGATCCAGTCGGCGGTCTTGATGACGTCGAGGTTGTGTTCGATCACGACGACCGTATTGCCTTGTTCGACAAGTTCATGCAGGACTTCAAGAAGCTTGCGTACATCCTCGAAATGTAAGCCAGTTGTCGGTTCGTCGAGGATGTAGAGCGTGCGGCCGGTGGAGCGTTTCGACAGTTCCTTCGACAGCTTCACGCGTTGCGCCTCGCCGCCCGAGAGCGTCGTCGCCTGCTGGCCGACCTTGATGTAGTCGAGGCCCACTCGATGCAAGGCGTCCATCTTTTCGCGGATCGAGGGCACCGCCTTGAAGAAATCGCGCGCCTCTTCGACGGTCATGTCGAGCACGTCGGCGATCGACTTGCCCTTGAACTTCACCTCGAGCGTTTCGCGGTTGTAGCGCCGGCCATGGCAGGTTTCGCAGGTGACGTAGACGTCCGGCAGAAAGTGCATCTCGATCTTGATCAGCCCGTCGCCCTGGCAGGCCTCGCAGCGTCCGCCCTTGACGTTGAACGAAAACCGCCCGGGCTTGTAGCCGCGGGTCTTGGCCTCGGGCAGCCCTGCGAACCAGTCGCGGATCGGCGTGAAGGCCCCGGTGTAAGTCGCTGGATTTGAACGCGGAGTGCGCCCGATGGGGCGCTGGTCGATATCGATGACCTTGTCGAGATGTTCCAGTCCCTTGATCGTCTCACAAGGCGCCGGCGTCTGGCGCGCGCCGTTCAGACGCATCGACGCGGTCTTGAACAGGGTCTCGACGGTGAGCGTCGACTTGCCGCCGCCGGAAACGCCGGTGACGCAGACGAACTGACCGAGGGGGAAGTCAACGGTCACTTCTTGCAGGTTGTTGCCGGTGGCCTTGACCACCCGCACCGCTTTCTTGTTGCCCGGGCGCCGGGTGGCGGGGATGCCGATCTCTCGGCTGCCGGTGAGGTATTGCCCGGTGATCGAGGCGGGATTGGCGGCGATCTCCTGCGGGGTGCCTTCGGCAACGATCTGGCCGCCATGCACCCCTGCCCCGGGGCCGATGTCGAGCACGTGGTCGGCCTCTCGGATCGCCTCTTCGTCGTGTTCGACGACGATCACCGTGTTGCCCTGGTCGCGCAGGTTCTTCAGGGTCTGCAGCAGCCGCCCGTTGTCGCGCTGGTGCAGACCGATGGAGGGTTCGTCGAGCACGTAGAGCACGCCGGTGAGGCCCGAGCCGATCTGGCTCGCCAACCGGATGCGTTGCGATTCGCCGCCCGAAAGGGTGCCGGCATTGCGGCTGAGCGTCAGGTATTCCAGACCCACGTTGTTCAGGAAGCCCAGACGCTCGCGGATCTCCTTCAGGATCGCGCGGGCGATTTCGTTTTTCTGGTCGGTCAGCGTGGCCGGCACGGTTTCGATCCAAGCGAAGGCCTCGCGGATCGACATCTGCACCACCTCGCCCACATGCAGGCCGGCGATCTTCACCGCCAGCGCCTCTGCGCGCAGGCGGAAACCGTCACAGGTGCCACAGGGACGGTTGTTCTGGTAGCGTTCGAATTCTTCTCGGATCCAACTGCTGTCCGTCTCGCGGTAGCGGCGTTCCATATTGGGGATCACACCCTCGAAGGGCCGCGTGACCTGGTAGACCCGGCCGCCTTCGTCATATCGGAACAGGATTTCCTCGTCGCCTGAGCCGTAGAGAAACGCCTGCTGGACATGAGCTGGCAGGTCTTTCCATTTGAGATTCTTGTCGAATTCGTAGTGCCGGGCGATCGACTCGATGGTTTGCAGGAAATACGGCGACTTGCCCTTGCGCCACGGGGCGAGCGCTCCGTTGGCCAGCGTGATGCCCTGGTCAGGCACGACAAGGCGTTCGTCGAAGAACAGTTCTACCCCGAGGCCATCGCAGGACGGGCACGCGCCAAAGGGGGCATTGAAGCTGAAGAGCCGCGGCTCGATCTCTGGGATAGTGAAGCCGCTGACCGGGCAGGCGAAGTTTTCCGAGAAGGTGATGCGCTCCGGTTCGTCGTCCTTCGGCGCGGTTTCCAGGATCGCGATGCCGTCGGCGAGGTCGAGCGCGGTTCGGAACGAATCCGCCAGCCGGGTCTCGATCCCCTCCTTCACGACCAGCCGGTCGACCACCACGTCGATATCGTGGCGGAACTTCTTGTCGAGCGTGGGCGGCTCGTCGAGATCGTAGAACTGGCCATCGACCTTGACACGCTGGAACCCCTGCTTGCGCAGTTCCAGGAATTCCTTGCGGTACTCGCCCTTCCGATCACGGACGATCGGGGCGAGCAGATAACCGCGCGTGCCCTCGTCCAGCGTCATCACCCGGTCGACCATGTCCTGCACCTGCTGTGCCTCGATCGGCAGGCCGGTGGCCGGCGAATAGGGCGTGCCGACGCGGGCGAAAAGCAGACGCAGGTAGTCGTAGATTTCGGTGACCGTTCCCACGGTCGAGCGCGGGTTTTTCGAAGTTGTCTTCTGCTCGATGGAGATCGCCGGGCTCAGCCCCGTGATATGGTCGACATCCGGCTTTTCCATCATGTCGAGGAACTGCCGCGCATAGGCCGAGAGCGATTCGACATAGCGCCGCTGCCCCTCGGCATAGATCGTGTCGAAAGCCAGGGACGACTTGCCAGAGCCCGACAGGCCGGTGATCACCACCAGCTCGTCGCGCGGGATTTCAACGTCGATGTCCTTGAGGTTATGCTCGCGCGCGCCGCGGACCTCGATCTTTTTCAACTCTGCCATGCCCGGCCTCTCACCCAATTTGCCAAACATAGCGGAAAGCGCGCCGGTCTCCAATCGAAATCTGGAACATACCGCGAACATCCACAGGGAATTGCCGGCTCCTTGGCCGAACGCCGCGGCATTGCCTTTGCGACGGCCAAGGTGCTATCGCTGGGGAAAGTGAAAGGTTTAAACATGACCCTGCCCTTCGACGGTGCGATCGGCAAATTCTATCGCGAAGGCGCCCCCGAGGCGGTGCGCGCGGCGATCCGCGACGGCGGCAAGAAGGACATCCTGTCCGAGACCTATCCCTATGATGCGCGGATGGACCGCGGGGAGTATGAGCAGGCGCTGGAGAAGCTGCAGCTGGAACTTGTCAAGCTGCAGGCGGATGTAAAGGCGTCGGGCAAGCGGGTGGTTGTGGTGTTCGAGGGTCGGGATGCCGCCGGAAAAGGCGGTACCATCAAGCGGTTGCGGGAGAACCTTAATCCGCGCGTGGCAAAGGTCGTGGCGCTGTCGAAACCATCGGACCGGGAACGCGGCGAGTGGTATTTCCAGCGCTATGCCCGGCACCTGCCGACCGAGGGCGAGATCGTGCTGTTCGACCGGTCGTGGTACAATCGCGGCGTGGTCGAAAAGGTGTTCGGCTTCTGCGACGACGACCAACGGGCACGGTTCTTTCACCAACTGCCCGAGTTCGAGGATATGCTGGTCGACGAGGGCATTCACTTCGTCAAGCTGTGGCTGAATGTCGGGCGGGCCGAGCAGCTGCGGCGATTCCTGAAGCGTGAAGAAAACCCGCTAAAGCAATGGAAACTCTCGTGGATCGATGTCGAGGGTTTGGCGAAGTGGGACGCCTATACGGCCGCGATCCAGGAGACGTTCGAAAAATCGCACACGGATGTCGCGCCCTGGACGGTGGTGCGGTCCGACGACAAGCGCCGGGCGCGGATCGCGGCAATTCGGGCGGTTTTGTGTGGGATCGACTACACCGGCAAGGTGGCGGAGGTGGCCTGCGCGCCCGATCCGAAGATCTGCGGCGGGCCTGACATCTGGGATGCCTAAGCGCGGCTATCATCACGGCAACCTACGCATCGCGCTGGTCGAGGCGGCACTGAAGCTGATCGAAGAGAAGGGGCCGACGGGGTTCACCCTGTCGGAGGCGGCGAAGCGGGCCGGCGTGACCCCGGCGGCGGTCTACCGGCATTTCGAGGGGCGCGAGGATCTGATTGCCGAGGCGGCGCGGCAGGGCTACGAGATTTTCGCAGATCTCATGGAATATGCCTACGAGACCGGCCAGCCCTCGGCGCTGGCGTCGTTCGAGGCGACCGGGCGGGCCTATCTGGCGTTTGCGCGGCGCTATCCGGGGCATTACGTGGCGATGTTCGAGTCGGGTATTTCGATCAACCGGACGCCGGAGCTGGCGATGGCGGCGCGGCGGGCGAGCGGGGTGCTGGAGAAGGCGGCGGAGACGTTGAGCGAGCATATCCCGCCGGGAAAACGCCCCCCCGCGGCGATGTTTTCGGCTCATATCTGGGCGATGAGCCACGGGGTGGTCGAGCTGTTCACGCGTGGCGGAGCGGGGTCGCGGGCGCCGTTTTCGGCGGAGGATCTGCTGGAATCGGGGATCGGGATTTATCTGCGCGGGCTCGGGCTGGTGCCGCCGGATGGGTGAGGTGTCCGAACTCGGACATCGGTTTAAACTATTGATAAATTGTGCCCTTCCAAGAGATTAACCAACTCAAACCCGCCATATTGGTAGCCTGGACGCAGCCGTCGCTACGTCGGGCGTGCCGCCCACACCTTCAAATCCACCAGCGCCTTCACCGTCACCGCCAGGAGCAGAAGACACAGCGCTGTCTTCGACATCACCTCCATCGTGCCCTCGATCAGCAGCGCGTGGACCACACTGCCCACAACCACAATGGCCGCGAGCGAGGTATGCACCCGGCGCCAGGTGCGCCAGCGCAGGCGGAGCCGCCGGCGCGCGGCGGCGACGAGGGCGGCGGCGAAGACGGCCCACATGGCGATGACACCCCAGGCGGAGAACGGCGTCGGCGAGCGGAACAGCAGTGCGTCGATCACGTCCGGCGGGCTGGTGATCCAAAGGCCGGCGACATGCAACAGCACCGCCGCGATGAGGCTGGCCCCGACCCAGCGGTGCACGCGGCGGCCGCGCGGGGCGTCGAGGCCGGGCAGGTATCCGGCGGCCAACAGGGGCTGCAGCAGCAACAGCGCCATGGCGATGACGCCCGCAAACCCGGCGGCGATATAGACGGGCTGGCGCCAGGCGAGCAGCGGGCTGGCCGCCGCGGCAACGATTGGGATGAGGATTGCTGCCGCGAGCGCAACCCAGATCAGAACGTGGCGGACCCGGGTCGTGCCTGCCGCGGCCACCTTTATCAGGCCGGCTGCAGCACGAAATGCGCCTCCAAGGTGGTGTCGCGGGCGCTGGACATCACGGGGCGCAGGAAGACGGTTTCGAACTCGCCACTGTCATAGGCGAGGTGTCCGTGCGGCTGGCCGAAGGCGGGGACGATCTGCGGCATTTCCAGCCGGAACACGCCGTTCGCATCGGTCCGTGTGGCACCATGGCTATGCGGATCGCGCTCATGGCCTTCGGTCGTATGCGCCCAAATCTGGATGCGCTGATCAGCGAGCGGCGCGCCGTCGCCCGCGCGGCGCACGGTGCCCGACATCCAGAACCCGCCGCCGCCGATCCGGTCCACGATCGGCGCGCCGGGAAGATAGTTGTTCCTGCCACCGCGCATGGATCGTGTCGGCGCGAGTTCCTTCGCACGCGCAGGTGTTAGAGGTCCGGACAGGCCGGTTGCAAGCAAGGCGCCGCCCACGGTGAGGAGCGTGCGTCGGGTGAACGGTGCTGCGGGCATGTGCGGACCTCCTCTGGGGGTGTGCTATTCGTGGGCCGGTCTATCCGGTGCGGGGTTCGGCCGGTACGGAATCGTGGCGCCATTTGGCTTGGCAGAAAGGTAGAGCAGCTCAGGCCAAGGTTAAACCTGTGCCACGGCTTCGTGATGGGCGCTCGGCCGTTCCACCACCGGCATCCTCCGGGGCGTCGCTAGGCGCCCTGCCCCGCGACCTTTTCGGCCAGATAGCGGGCAAAGTCATAATTCGGGCGCTCCAGATGGCTCAGATGCCCCGGCTGGGCGAGGTCGGAACAGAGGCCGCGATAGACCTTTTCGGTGCAGCCCTTGTCCTCGTCCTGGACCCGGTCGAGCAATTCCTTGATTTCACCGAAGAGCCCGCGCGCTTCTGGATCATCCATGAAGTCAGGCGACAGGCCGCCGCCGTAGAGGATGCGGACCTGGGCGGCGCCTTCCGGGTGCAGGCTGAGATACCAGAAATAGCCCGGCGTCAGCGTGATCAGTAGGCTCGGGTATAGCGCCAACAGGATCGTGGTGCGGCGCCAGTCGCCCTTGAGCCGGATATTCGCGGGATGCGCCAGCGCCAGTTTGAAGCCCTCGTCCTTCAGGATGTAGTGGTAGTTGAAACTCGGCAAACCCGGCGGGCAGTCCATGTCCTCGAGCTTCGACAGTCCCCCGACGGTCGCGGCGTGGCAGACCGGCAGGTGGTAGCTTTCCATAAAGTTCTCGGCCAGGACCTTCCAGTTGGTGTCCCAGATGTGAGTTTCCTGGAACAGTTGGACGTAACCCTCCATGGCGAAATCGCCGATCATCTCGGAGACTTGGGCGTAGTGCTCGGCCACCGGCGTGGCGTCAGGGTTCAGCGACACCATCACCCATCCCAGCCATTCCTCGCAGCGGATTTGCGGCAGGCAATACGCGGCCCGGTCAAAGGCCATGTTCTGCGCCATCGCCGGGGCACCGCGCAATCGGCCGTCAAGATCGTAGGTCCAGGCGTGGTAGGGGCAGACGATGCTGGTCGTGGTGCCGGTGCCCTCCAGCAAGGTCGACATACGATGCAGGCAGACATTGGACATCGCCCGAAGTTTGCCGTCGCGGCCCCTGATCACCGCGATGGGCCGACCGGCCAGATCGAGCGTCAGGTAGTCGCCAGGGCTTGCCAGCCCGTCAGAGCGCCCTGCGCAAAACCACTCTTTGGCGAAGATACCGTCGAGTTCGGCCTGCAGAAAATCGGGCGAGGTGTAGACCGACTTCGGCATCGCGCGGGCCGTCTCGAACGGCAGCGCGGCATTGGCGACGAGCGCGGCGATCGGGTCGTCTTGGGGCGTGGCGATGTTCATCCGGGGCTCCGACACGGGTTGAGTGCCGCCGATTTCCTAGCATTGCGGGGTCCAGCGGGGCAATCCGGGCTGCCTTGGCGATTGACAGGCCCGACGGAAGACACGACCGTTTAGGTTATGTCCGATGGAGCCGGTTTCACGCAATGCGTGCCAATGGACGCGCTGGGCGCCCTGGACCGCGTCAACTCCGCGATTGCCGGGGCGTCGTCCATGGACGAGATGCTGCAGCGTGTCTTGGACCAGGTGTTAGAGATCTTTGCCTGCGATCGGGCGTGGCTAGCGCATCCGTGCGATCTTGACGACGATTTCCTGACTTTGCGCGAAGAACGTGTGCGTCCAGGGTGGCCGGGTGCGAAGGCTGATGCGGGCGGCGTCCCGATCGACGACCGCAGCCGGCGCTTCCGCGAGGCGACCCTGGCGGCCAAAACACCGGTCCGATTCGACCCGCTCACAAATCCGGTGCTACGCCAAGACAGTCAGGCCGCGCGGCGCTACCGCACCCGGTCGATGATGACGATGCCGCTACGACCAAAGGCCGGTTCCCCGTGGATCTTCGGTATTCATCACTGCGCCCAAGAAGTGACGTATGAATTGGCTGCGCCGCTCTTCGATGCGATCGGCAAGCGGCTGGCCGAGGGGTTGACCACCTTCAACGCAATCGAAGAGATCCGCCGCAGCGAAGAGCGTTATCGTGCGCTCGTCGACCACGCGACCGAGGCAATCGTGATCCTCGACGTCGACACCGGTGTGTTCATGGAGGCCAATCCAGCCGCCGCCCGGCTATACGGTATTCCGGTTGACGACTTGATTGGCAAACACGGGCCAGCGACCGTGAGCCCGGAACTCCAGCCCGATGGGCGGCGGTCGGTAAATGTGGCGATGGCCCATGTGGGCGAAGCTCTGGCCGGGGCCTTTCCACGGTTCGAATGGGTGCACCGGCGGGCCGACGGCACGGACGTACCTTGCGACATCAGTCTGGCGCGGTTTCCTGACCCCACCCGCAAACTGGTCCGTGGCTCGATCATCGACATCACCGAACGGAAGCGATCCGAACGGCAGCGCTTCGACCTCGAAACCAGGTTGGCCCAGGCGCAGAAGCTCGAGACCGTGGGTCAGATGACCGGCGGCGTCGCGCATGATTTCAACAACCTGCTGAATGTCGTTTTGGGCAACCTTGAGTTGCTTCACGACGAAGTCGCCGACGCCGAGCTCAAGTCTTGGATAGATGCTGCGATTAGCGCGACCATCCGCGGCGCGGATCTGACGCAGAAGATGCTGAGTTTCGCACGCCGGGCCCATCTGGACCCGTCGGTGCTGGATCTGACCGAGATCGTGCAGGAAACCGGAAACTGGATGGCCCGCACCCTGCCCGCGACGATCATGGTCAAGACCGAGTTGGCGCCGGATCTTTGGCCTGTCGAGGCCGACCGGGCGTCAACTGAAAGCTCTCTTCTCAACCTCATCGTCAACGCGCGCGACGCGATGCCGGATGGAGGTATTCTGACGATCGAGACTGCGAACTCGCCGTTTCTCGAGCACCCCGAGGATGCTCGTCTGCGCGACCTGCCGCCCGGCAACTATGCGATGCTTGCGGTCAGCGACACCGGGATAGGCATTCAAAAGGCGAACACCGAACGGGTGTTCGAGCCGTTCTTCACCACAAAGCGGCCGGGCGAAGGCAGCGGTCTGGGGTTGTCGATGGTGCATGGGTTCATGAAGCAGTCGGGCGGCGCGGCAGTGATCTATTCCGAGCCGGGCCAAGGGACGACGGTGAAGCTCTATTTCCCGGTGCCCGTGGGGGCCGGAGCACGTGGGACGACTGAGACCGCAGTGCGGGACGCGGCCGTGGTGCACCGTCCGGCGCGGGTTTTGATGGCCGAAGATCAGGTTGAGGTGATGGACGTCATGATGCGGGTGTTGCGCACGGCCGGCTATGCGGTGACGCCAGCGGCGAGCGGGGACGCGGCCAAGAAGCTGTTTTTGGCCGAAGGACCGTTCGACCTGCTGATCACCGACATCGTGATGCCGGGGCGGCTGCAGGGCCCGGCCCTGGCACGCGAGTTGCGCGAGATCGCACCCGAATTGCCGGTGGTGTTCATGTCGGGCTATGCGCGCGAGGCGGCGATGCATGGCAATGGGTTACGCGAGGAGGATATCCGGCTGATGAAGCCGGTGACTCGGGCAAAGCTCCTTGGCGCGGTTCGGGAGGCTCTGGGCTAGGCGCCGATGGCCAGCGGGGCGGGTGGCTTTCCCGCAAGGAGACGGTCGAAGGCGGCCTCATAGGCGGCCTCGATGTGTCGGGTGGAGAGGGCTGAATTGAAAAGCGGAGTCTCTGGGATGGCTGCGGCGAGTTTGGCCCGGATCTCGGCCAGGCGGCGCGGGTGTTGGGTCAGGTCAAGCGCCAGCGCCTCGTAAGCGTGGGCGTCCGGTGCGATGAGGTCCGCAAGATCAAGCACCGTCAGCATGCTGGAGGTGACCCGCGCGGCGAAGCTGTGGCCCCGCCGGGTCACGATCGGCAGCCCGGCCCTGAGCGCGTCGCTGGCCGTGGTGTGCGCGGTGTACGCGAAGGTGTCGAGGAACAGATCGGCGGCACGGTGGCGGGCCAGGTGTTCGGCCGGCGGCAGGCGGCCAGCGAAAACTAGGCGCGTTGGGTCGATCCCGTGCGCTTGGGCGGCTTGGCGCAGATTGGCCTCTGCCCAGGTGTTGGAACCGAGAAGCCAAAGGACGGCATCTGGCGCCTGGCCGAGGATGCGCATCCAGATTGCGAAGAGATCGGCAGAGATCTTGTAGCTGCTGTTGAAGCAGCACAGAACCAGGGCGTCTTCCGGCAGGCCAAGATCGGCGCGGCTGGGCGTGTCCGGGGCGATCTGCCTGCGGTCGTCGTTGACCTGGTAGCAATTCGGCAGGGTGATCACCGCCTCGCTGTAGTGGCGGGGGTCTTCGGGCGGGATCAGCGTCGGGTCGGCGATGACGTAGTCGATGAACGGCGCGCCCATGGTGCCGGGGTAGCCGAGATAGTTGATCTGGATCGGTGCGGCGCGCTGCGCGAAAACGCCGGGGCGGGCGTCCTTGGTGTAGCCCTTGAGGTCAACGGCAATATCGACGCCCTCACGGCGGGCGAGCGCCGCCGCCTCCCGGTCCGGCAGGGTGCGGATGTCGTGGAACCCATCGACCGCGGCAGTGAGCCGCGCACGCATATCGTCCTGACGGTCGGGGCCGAAGGAAAAGGCGAGGATTCGGAAACGGGCGGTGTCGTGCAGCTCGAAGAGCCGCGCCATCAGGTGCATCGTGGCGTGGGCGTGGAAATCGGCGGAGAAGTAGCCGATGGTCAGCCGGTCCGGGCGTTGCTTGGGCACCGCGGGTGGCGGGGCGGCGGGATAGCGCGCGGCGAAGGCCTCGGCGCGTTTGAGCTGGCGCGTGGGGTCCTCGTCGAAGGCTAGAAGCGAGAATGGCACCACGGGGCCAGTGTCGATGCCCAGGGCGGGGATACGCGGGGCGAGCGTGGCGACGCCGTCGAAATCGCAGAGATGTGCCTTGAGATAGAGCGCCTGGGCTGTAGCCTCTGGGTGGTCTGGGTCGATCTTCAGGGCGGCGTCGAACGCCTCTGCCGCCTTGTCGAGCCCGCCGAGATCCTGATGCAGGGTGGCGATGTTCAGCTGCAGATCGGCGCTGGGCGGGCACTTGGCGACGCCTTGTTCGCTAATTTGCAGGGCCTCGTCGCGGCGTCCCGCGCGCCGCAGGGCCGGGCCGAGGGTGAGATAGGCCTCGAGATGGGTGGGATCGAGGGTGAGTGCGGCGCGGAAGGCTTCGATTGCCGCGGGCAGATCGCCGACATCGCGCAGGGCCTTGCCGAGGTTGCAGTGGCTCTCGGCGGACGGGGCACGGGCAATGGCCTGGCGTAAGGTCTTGATTGCGGCGGCGAGGTCGCCGGCCTGTTGTTGGGCCGTGGCGAGGTTGCCGTAGGCCTGGGCGTTTTCGGGCGCGGCGGCGATGGCATCCTGCAGGGAGGCGATGGCCTCGTCAGTCCGGCCGGTTTCTTGCAGGGCAACGCCGAGATTGTTCAGGGCGTCGACATAACCCGGGCGGTGGCGAAGCGCCGCGCGATAGCTGTCGATAGCGCGGTCAGGGTGCCCGGCGGCGCGGTGAGCGAGACCAAGATTGTTGTGGGCCGGAGCGTAGTCGGGGCGGATTTTCAGGGCCTTGCCATAGGCGGCGATAGCGGCATCAAGGCGCCCGCGCTGCATCTCTGCAGCTCCGAGAAGGTTGAGCAGTTTCAGCTCGTTCGGAGCCTTTCTTAAGGCGTTTTCAGCGGCCTTGGCGGCTTCGGCGAACTTGCCTTGGCGGAACAGCTGTACGGCCGGGTCCGGCGACTGGCGAGACTTGAGCCCGTTCAAACCCTGCAGCGCATTGGGGTGCATCGGAGCCTGTTTCAGCACCGCGCGATACAGCGCCTCTGCTTGGGACAACTGACCGGACGCGGCGAGTCTGGCGGCCTGGGCGAGGGCCTGGTCGATGGTGGGCATGGGCGTCCGGGCGATCCAGCGGGTTTGACGACGCGCCCTTGGTAGCGGCTGCCGTGCGAAAGGCCAACCTGCGCCGCGGCAGTCCCCGAATAGGCGGGGCTTCAAACGCCGAAAAAAAGAATAAGCGCAGCCCCGTGGGGCTGCGCTTTGTCGGTTCGGTGCTTTGGCGTCCTAGCGCTTGGAGAACTGGAAGCTGCGGCGCGCCTTGCGCTTGCCGTACTTTTTCCGTTCGACGACGCGGGCATCGCGGGTCAGGAAGCCGGCGGCCTTCAGCGCGGGGCGCAGCGTCGGATCGTAGAGTTGCAGCGCCTTCGAGATGCCGTGCTTCACGGCGCCCGCCTGCCCCGACAGCCCGCCGCCCTTGACGGTGGCCTGCACGTCGAACTGGTCGGTGACGCCGGCGACGCTGAACGGCTGACGCAGGATCATCTGCAGCACGGGGCGGGCGAAATAGACGTCCATCTCCTTGCCATTCACAGTGACCTTGCCCGAGCCCGGCTTGATCCAGACCCGTGCCACGGCGTCCTTGCGCTTGCCGGTGGCGTAGCTGCGGCCAAGCTCGTCCCGGACCGGCTCGCGCGGGGCCATTTGCTCTTCGTGGTTGACGACTTCCGCCGTGCCCTCGGTTCCGGCGACCTGGCCCAGCTCTTCCAGTGAAGTGACTTGTTCGGCCATTACGCGGTCCTCGTGTTCTTTTTGTTCATCGACTTGACGTCCAGCACCTCGGGCTGTTGCGCCTCGTGCGGGTGCTCGGCCCCGGCATAGACGCGCAGGTTGGTCATCTGCTTCCGCGCCAAGCGGTTGCCGGGCAGCATGCGCTTGACGGCCAGGGTCACCACGCGCTCGGGGTGCTTGCCCTCGAGGATCTCACCGGCGGTGCGCGACTTGATCCCGCCGGGATAGCCGGTGTGGCGGTAATAGGTCTTCTCAGCGCGCTTGTTGCCGGTCATCTGCACTTTGTCGGCGTTGATGACGATGACGTTGTCGCCCATGTCCATATGGGGCGTGTAGCTGGCTTTGTGCTTGCCACGCAGGCGGTTTGCGACGATCGAGGCAAGACGGCCCAGAACGACGCCCTCGGCGTCGATCAGGATCCACTTCTTGTCGATGTCCGCAGGGGTTGCGGTGTAAGTCTTCATCGGTCTCTCTTGTGCAGGAGAATTCGGGATTACGGGGTTGTAAGGATTTCGCGGGGCGCGTCAAGGGAGCGGGCGGTGAAATAAATGTTGTAAAACAATATTTTACAAATATGGTATTATTTTACCCCACTATCTTCGTTTGAAAGTGACCCATTCAGGATGGCACAGCCCAGCCTTGCATGTCACGAGGCCGCGCGGCACATCTGGGGCAGAATTGAACCCGCCCTTTGACACAAGGCATTGCCCATGCCGTTCGATCCAGCGCCGCTGCTCGCGGGCCTCTTTCTGTTCGCCGTGGCGACCGCCATCGGCATCGGCCCGGTGGTCAAGCTGATCCGGGTCTACGAGGCCAAGCATGAATTGAAGCACGGCTCGGCGGGCTGGCTGCGGTCGATCAGCGGCTGGTCGGTGATC
Organism: Rhodobacter sp.; assembly: GCA_030066215.1. Classification (GTDB taxonomy): domain Bacteria; phylum Pseudomonadota; class Alphaproteobacteria; order Rhodobacterales; family Rhodobacteraceae; genus JASJCA01. The sequence goes on from JASJCA010000021.1 coordinate 36,387, forward strand.
GCGTTCTGGCTGATGGCAACGTGGTTTTGCGCGACCGTGATCGGCGATTGGGGGGCGAGTGGCGATCTTGACGGCGCGATTGCCCGGTCCTGGGACCGGCTGCGGATCCTGTTGGAAATCGCCATGACGATCGCGGAGTCCGATTGATGGCCGAAGTCGTGGCCGAGCAGAGCGAGCTGCTCTGCCCCACTTGCGCCGGGCAATGTGTGTTCGACCCCGCGAAAGGCGGGCTGACCTGCCAAAGCTGCGGCAACACCCATGCGATCGAGCATCCCGAGGCGCACGACGGGGCGGCGGAGTACGACTTCGATTCCGGCGCGCCGGGGACCGACACGCCGGTCCGGCAGGGCGCGCGAGCGCATCATTGCGAGACCTGCGGCGGCGACGTGGTGTTCACCGGCATGGGGCTGTCCGACCGCTGCCCCTATTGCGACGGGCCAGTGGTGTTGGGGGCCGAGGACAGCGGCTACCGGACCATGGCGCTGATCCCATTCAAGATGACCGGGGCGGACGCCCAGGCGCTGGCCCGGAATTGGGTGGCGCGGCGCTATGCGGCGCCGGGCGATCTGGACGCGGTGGTGGCCGAGGCGCGGGTCGCGGGGCTCTATGCGCCGTTCTGGACCTTCGACAGCCGTGAGGCGGTGCGATATTGGGCAAAGTACACCACCGGCAGCGGCAAGAACCGGCGCACGCATCGCACCTCGGGCAGTTTGCGTATCGATTTCGAGGACCTGCTCGCACCCGCCTCGCACCACGTCACGCCTCTCATTCGTGACGGCATCCTGCATGATTTCGACCCGGATCGCCTGCGCCCCTACCGCACCGGCTATCTGGCGGGGTTCGCCGCCGAGCGGCACCATCAGACGGTCGCCGAGGGGCTACGGGCGAACAAGCGTGACAAGACCTTGTTGATCCGCAACCGGGTGAAGAAACA
>JASJCA010000030.1 GCA_030066215.1 Rhodobacter sp.
GATATCCCGATCGAGAACGGCTTTGTCGGCATGGTCGACCGCGAGCACTTCGACGAATTCCTGCGCCAGCGTGCCAAGACGGCCGGAGCGCATCGCTACAAGGGCACCTTCAAGAAACTCGAGCGCGACGGCGACACGACACGCGTCGTCTATCGCGACAAGGTCAGCGGCAACGACTGCAGGTTGCAGACGCGCTATGTCATCGGCGCCGACGGCGCGCGCTCGGACGTCGCGCGGCAAGAGGTACCGGGCGGTGACACGATCCCTTACGTCATCGCCTATCACGAGATCATCGCCGCGCCGGAACTGAAGGGCAGCTACGACCCCAAACGCTGCGACGTGGTCTATGACGGCCGGATCAGCCCCGATTTCTACGGCTGGGTGTTTCCGCACGGCGCGCAAGCCAGCGTCGGCATGGGCACCGGCGTCGACGGGGTCGACCTCAAGAAGGCCACCGCGGATCTGCGCGCCGCCTCGGGCCTCGCCGACTGCCCGACGATCCGTAAAGAGGGCGCGCCGATCCCACTGCAGCCCTTGGACCGGTGGGACAATGGCCGCGACGTGGTGCTGGCCGGAGATGCCGCCGGCGTCGTGGCGCCATCCTCCGGCGAAGGCATCTACTATGCTATGATGGGAGGCCGCGTCGCCGCCACGGCCTGCATCTCGGCGCTCGCCACCGGCAACGCCAAGGACCTGAAACTGGCCCGCAAGATGTTCATGAAAGAGCATAAAATGGTCTTCAAGGTCCTGCGGAGCATGCAGGACGCCTATTATAGGTCCGACGAGCGCCGCGAGCGCTTCGTCAGCCTGTGTCACGATGTCGACGTGCAACGCCTGACCTTCGAGGCCTATATGAACAAGAAACTGGTCAAGGCCCGGCCCATGGCGCATCTGAAAATCGGCCTAAAGAACCTGGCCCACCTGACCCGTCTCGTCTCGCCGTCCTACGTATGACCGACATGATCCCGGCCTGGGTGAACGGCACACTGACCCCGGTTGAAAAGCTCGAGGTTCACCGCAAGGGACTGAAGCACAAGGCCGTGTCGGTCTTCGTGATGGACGGCGACAAGGTTCTGATCCAGCAGCGTGCACTGTCGAAGTACCACACGCCCGGCCTTTGGGCGAACACCTGCTGCACCCATCCATATTGGGACGAGGCGCCCGCCGACTGCGCCGTGCGGCGGCTGCGGGAAGAACTCGGCATCACCGGCCTGTCGCCATCGCACCGTGACCGCGTCGAATATCGCGCCGATGTCGGCGACGGCCTAACCGAGCACGAAGTGGTCGATATCTTCACCGCAGAGGCCGGCCCGACCCTCAAGGTCGTCCCAAACCCGGCAGAGGTTGCCGAAACCCGCTGGATCGACCTCTATGAACTCTCGGCCGAGGTTGCCCGCCATCCGGCCAGGTTCACGCCTTGGCTGCGTATCTACCTTGAAAAGCACAAAGACCGCATCTTCGGCGCCCTCGCCCGCGTTTGACAATCTTTGGCAATCTTTGGCATGGTGCTGCAAAGGAGCACTACCATGGCCACGATGAACATCTCTCTGCCCGACAAGATGAAGGAATGGGTCGAGGCGCAGGTCGCCACGGGCCGCTTTGCCAACGCTTCGGATTACGTCCGCGACATGATCCGCGAAGAGATGGATCGAGAGGCCGCCCTCGCCGAATTCGACCGTCTGATCGAGGAAGCCGAAGCGAGCGGGATCAGCGAGCGCACGATTGATGAAATAATGGAAGACGCCAGGGCGCGCGCGGACGCCGCTCCGAAAAAACGGGCGTGACTTATGAACTCACCCGCGAAGCCGCAGAGGATGTGGCCGAGATCTTCGTTGCATCAAATGTTGAACATGGCCGCGCCCAAGCAGAAAAGTACCAGGCGGCGTTGATCCACAAACTAGACCTGGTTGGTGACTTCCCACACATGGGACGGCGTCACAAAAGGCGTGGCGTTGAGCTAAGGGTGGTTCCGCAAGGTGTTCACGTCATCATCTACCGGGTTATAAAGGACGACACGGCGCTCATTTTGCGGATCTTCCACCAGCGCGAAGATTGGTTTCGGTATCTGCGTTAAGCCCGCGCCGCCCCGAATGCCGGCGCCACGACGCCCAATGCGTCCATCGCCGTCCGTGCGATATCTGCTGCCGTCAGCCCGGCCGCGGCGTACATGGCCGCCGGCGAGTCCTGGTCGATGAAGCGGTCGGGCAAGGTCATCGTGCGGATCTTCAGACCCCGGTCCAACGCCCCTGCCCCGGCCAGGTACTGCAGCACATGCGCGCCGAATCCGCCCGCCGCGCCCTGTTCCACCGTGACCAGCACTTCGTGATGCCGCGCCAATTGCCGGATCAGGCCGGTGTCGAGCGGCTTGGCGAAGCGCGCATCCGCCACCGTCGCCGAGATACCGCGCGCCTGCAGCTCCTCAGCCGCCGCCAGCGTCTCGCCCAGATGCGCCCCGAAGGACAGTAGCGCCACGGTCGAGCCCTCCTCTACCACACGGCCCTTGCCGATTTCCAGAACCTCGCCACGTTCCGGCATCTCCACGCCGACGCCCTCACCACGTGGATAGCGGAAGGCGATCGGTCCCTCGTCATAGGCCGCCGCCGTGGCCACCATGTGCACCAATTCCGCCTCATCCCCGGCCGCCATCACAACAAACCCCGGCAGATTCGCGAGATAAGCGATGTCGAACGCACCCGCATGCGTCGCCCCATCCGCGCCGACCAACCCCGCCCGATCGATCGCGAACCGTACAGGTAAACCCTGCAAAGCAACGTCATGCACCACTTGGTCATAGCCGCGCTGCAGGAACGTCGAGTAGATCGCGCAGAACGGTTTCAACCCGCTCGCCGCCATGCCGGCCGCGAACGTCACGCCGTGCTGTTCGGCGATGCCCACATCAAACACCCGTGCGGGGAAGCGGTCAGCCAGGACATTGACACCGGTGCCCGACGGCATCGCCGCCGTCACCGCCACGATTTTTGGATCGCGTTCTGCCTCGGTGGTCAGCGCGTTTCCGAATACCTTCGTGTATGCCGGCGCATTCGACTTGGACTTCTTCTGTGTGCCCGACACCACATCGAATTTCGACACGCCGTGGTACTTGTCCGCCGAGGTCTCGGCCGGCCGGTACCCCTTGCCCTTCACTGTACAGACATGGATCAATGTCGGTCCGGTCGCCCGTGCCCGAGCCGCGCGCAACACCGGCAAAAGCTGTGACATGTCGTGGCCGTCGATCGGCCCGACGTAAGAAAACCCGAGCTCCTCGAACAGGGTCCCCTGCCCGCCCGGCAAGCCGGTCACAAGCTGCCGCGCCCGGCGCGCGCCTTCGCGGAACGGCCCCGGCAACGCCGCTTCGAAGCCCTCGGCCATCTTCTCGAACGCCGCCGCCTGAGGGCTTGCATAGAGACCGCTCAAATAAGCCGACATCGCGCCCACCGGCGGCGCAATCGACATCTCGTTGTCGTTCAGGATCACGAACAGCCGGCGGCCTTCGCTGCCTGCGTTGTTCAGCGCCTCATAGGCCATGCCGGCCGAGATCGAGCCGTCGCCGATCACCGCGATCGCGTCGCCCGTCGCTTGCCCCATGTCGCGGCCGACGGTGAAACCCAGAGCCGCCGAGATCGAGGTCGAGGAATGCGCTGCGCCGAACGGGTCGAACTCCGACTCCGTCCGTTTGGTGAACCCGCTCAATCCCCCGCCCTGGCGCAGCGTCCGAATCCGGTCGCGCCGTCCGGTCAGCACCTTATGCGGATAGCACTGATGCCCCACATCCCAGACCAGCTTGTCGAACGGCGTGTTGAACACCGCGTGGATCGCCACGCTCAGTTCGACGACACCAAGCGACGAGCCCAGATGCCCGCCGGTCTCGGACACCGCGGAGATCACCTCGGCGCGCAACTCGTCGGCCAGCCGCGCCAGCTCAGCGTCGCTGAGAGCCTTCAGATCGGCCGGTCCGGCGACGCGGTCGAGGGTCGGGGTCGTGGGGCGGGACATGGGCAGCCTCCCGTGCTATGATCAAAAGAGCACCGCCGAGGGCGCAAGCCCAGGGCGGTGCCAGTTTCCTGTAGCCAACAGGAAGGGAACCGGGGTGTGGAGGCCCCGATGTTCGAGCCCCAACCGGGGCTCGAACCCTTTTGGAGGCAGGGCGGAGAGTGACACCGCCCCAGCCTCAGATCACGTGGCGACCGTCATCCAGGCGAAGCTGGGACTCGATCTGCGGCATAGGCTCGGGCGCGGTCTTGCTGTCCTCGGGCAGCAGTTCGCCAATGGCATAGATCACCAGCATGACCGCGATCAGCCCAAACAGCACCAGTGCGGCGTAGACCGCTCCCATCGCCATGTGTCGAAACACCCAGCCGTAGAGCGAAGGCTTTGCGCCCTCGTGCTCGAGAAACCACTCTTTGTTCGACATTTCTCAAGCCTCCTATTGATCGAGCGGCGCGTAGCCGTGCTCTTGCGCCCAGACGTACCAGTTGTCGACGACCGTCCCGGTCAGCAGGATGCCGATCCCGCCGGTCAGCGTGCACAAGACCGCAAACCACCAGGCCCAGCGGTGGATGCCTTCCATCGTGGCGTTGAAGCCCATGGTCCAGCGCCAGAACAGCGCCGCGCGTTCGCTGGCCGTGCCGCGATCGACGATCTGCTCGATCTCGCGATCGCCGCCGAAGCGTGAGACGGCGAGGATCGTCGCGCCGTGCATGGCGAAGAGCAGCGCCGAGCCGTAGAGGAACACGATCGAAAGCGCGTGGAACGGGTTGTAGAACAGGTTGCCATAGGTGATCGAAAACAGGTTGGTCCAGTCGAGATGGGTGAAGATGCCGTAAGGCACCGCCTCGGACCAGCTGCCCATCAGCACCGGCCGGATCAGACCCAGCACCAGGAACAGCCAGATCGCGGACGCGAAGGCATAGGCCACATGCTTGCCCATCTTCTGCTGTTCGGCCAGCGTCCAGGCGCGGAGCCACCAGGCGCAGACCGAGATCAGCAGGAAGAACGAGGCGATCAGGTAGTAGCCTCCCTCAGCCAACGGCGGGAACGACAGCCCATAATCCGGCGACGGCGGATCCAGCGACAGGTAGAACAGATCGCGCATGAAGACGCCGGGGTTGTACCCCGCCTGTCCCCAAAACCACATGCCGACCATCACGAACCAGATCAGCCCGGTCGCCAGCCCGACTACACCGAACGGCCCAAGATAAATCGGCCCCAGCTGTGCATTACCGAACCAGCCCAGAAGCGGCGAGAACGACGCGTTTTTGCTCCGGTCCCGCAGATCGGCATCCTCGACCATGCCCATTTCGGGCGGACCCTGGACTTGGACCTGAGTGAAGATGTTCTGATAGTTAACCATTTGCGCCTCCCTCAAGGTCGACCCACCAGGGCAGTTCGATGTACCAATCCCACCAGGCAATCCACTCGTCGAACCAGACGGTGCCGGAAATTACGATGCAAACCGCGCTCCAGAACCCTGCATTCAGCGCCAACAGCAGACCCAAGCGGTGAATGCCGAGCGGCCCGATCGAATAGCCGATGAAATCGCGGAAGAACGTGTCCTCGTGATCGGGCGACCGCACGGTCTCGCCCTTTTCGGGGTTCACCGCCGACAGCACCAGCGAGCCATGCAGCGCCAGCGCCAGCGTCGTGGTGAAGAAGAACGTCACCGCGATCATATGTGCCGGGTTGTAGTGGAAGTTGCCGTAGGTGTAGCCGGTATTCGACACCCAATCGAGGTGGCTCCAGATCCCGTACGGGAAGCCATAACCCCAGGCGCCCATCAGGATCGGCCGGATCACGACCAGCGTGGTATATGCCAGGATCGCAAAGCCAAAGGCGATCGGCACATGCAGCCCCATGCCCAGCTTGCGCGCGATTTCCACCTCGCGCAGCATCCAGGATATGAAGGCCCCGTGCGCGCAGATCGTGATGATCTGCCACAGCCCGCCTTTGTCCAGCGGGGCCGCCCCCAGCCCATATTCCAGGTTCGGCGCAGGGATCGAAATCAGCCAGGGGTTCCATTCCCCCTGCAGTACCGCGCCGTAGAAGATCAGAATCGTCCCCAGGGCGGCGAAAAAGATCGTCGTCACCCCAAAGAACCCGACGAAAAACGGCCCGACCCAGAAGTCGAACATCTCTCCGCCGACAAGCGTACCCCCCGGCACGCGATATTTCCGTTCGAAGCTGAGCATTGCCATACTTCTGTTCTCCGCTTGTGGCGGCCTTCGTCGTCAGCGGCGAAGCCGTCGTTCCGTATCGGTGGCCGCGGGCGGCGCCGGCCGCCCGCAGCATTCTTGCATCGACGAATGGGTCGAGGGTGCCGGACCCAGCCGGGCCCGGCGAACGGCGTCAGCCGCCCGCCGCCTTCATGGCGGCGATCTCGAACCAGTTGTAGTGGTCGGTGCTCAGCAGGACGAGGTGAATCATCGCTGCCAGCAGGAAGAGGAAGACCCCCTGCGCCACGAAGACGCGACGCGGATCGAAGATCAGCCAAATCTTGTAGAATTGGGACATCCTTCAATCTCCCTCAGAACCACGGACGCCAGATGAACGTCGCCAGATGAGCAACCACGGCGATGGCTACGAATAGCCAAAGCCCGCTCATATAGACGGCGTGCAGCTCTTGCGCCTGCTCGTCGGTTAGACCTGTGAACGACAGGTCGGTTCTATCACTCATGCAACTCTCCTTTGGATCGTCAGAGTGACGCCGCGTCCCCCGCGGCCGGGTCCCCTCAAGGCTTTCGGCCCGTCAGGTATTCGCCCCTCCGGGGGGGAGGGGCGAATCTCGAAGTCGGCCCTTAGGCCGCGAATATCATCGGCGTGATGATCCGCGCCTGGCTCCAGGCGCGCGCCACCGGTCCCCGCTCCGGCACGCTCAAGGTCCGCCCGGCCTGCAAGGCCCAGGTCAGCGTCGCCAAAGGCAGGGTCGCCAGAAAGATGAGGCCGAAATAGACACAGTATTCCCGTTTCGGCGGCACATGGCTGCGCACCTGAACGGGCATGTCCGGTGTGATATCGGTCATCGGGTTCCTCCTTGTTCAGCCGCCGTCGCCCGCAGGGCCTCGACGGTTTCCTTGACCACCCGTTCGGCGCCCTGCGCCAAGGCGGCGCGTTCGGCGGCATCGCGCAGTGACTTCGCTGCGCTGATCCGGGTGAGAATGGGGTGCTCGGCCACGATCCGGTCGAGCTCTGCCTGGGCATCCGCGTCCCAGGGGAAATCGCGGCGCAGCGTGGTGGGCGTCGCCGCAGCGCTATCCATTTCTCTGGCCAGCGGCAGGATTTGGAACAACGCGTCGAACAGACCGTTGCACACCTCCTGCAACAGATAGGTCGCGCCGGCATAGCCCATGAACGGTGTGCCGGTGGCGCGCCGGATCGCGGCGCCAGGGAAGCTCGCTGGGATGAAGGCCGGCGAGGGCCCATGACCGCCCTTGGTTTCGGCCAAGTAGATCTTCTCGTTGATCGACCCCAGCACAATCAAGGGCCGGTGCTGGCCGATCAGCGCCCGCACCTCTTCGTTGTTGGTCTTCTTGCCCGCGACCCGCGCCACGGCAAAGGCGCAAGGCAGGCCCAATTCAGACTCTAAGTAATGCCGGATTCCACGCGCATAGGTCTCGTTCGCGACGATGCCGAAACTCGCGGTGGCAAAGAAATCTTGCGTCACCGACCGCCAGAGATCCCAGACCGGCTTCAGCGTCGAATGTTTTTCGCGCTCGATGAACGGCTCAGGATCGAGCCCCAGCATCTCGCCCAGGGTCCGCAGGAACTTCGTCGTCGAGTCCACGCCAATCGGCGCCTGCAGGTACGGCTTGCCCAGCACCTCAGCGAGGCCCCGGCCAAACTCGCGGTACATCACCACATTGGCATCGGCATTCACCAGATTCCGCATCTCGGCCAGATGCGCGCCAAGCGGCATGACCATGTTGATCTCGGCGCCGATGCCTTCAACCAGCCGCCGGATCTCGGCCAGGTCCGAGGGCATGTTGAACGTGCCATACATCGGCCCCAGAATGTTGACCCGCGGCTTCGCGCCCTCTTCGCGTTTCTTCTCGGGCGGCATCCGTCCCTTGGTCATGCCGAACTCGGTGAAGATCCAGGTCATCGCCCGGTCGGCGGCCTCCCACTGATCTTCATCGATCGTCCGCGGCAGGAAGCGCTGGATGTTCGTACCTTGAGGCGTCACCCCGCCGCCGATCATCTCGGCGATCGAGCCGGTGACGACCACGGCCGGCAGCGCCGGATCGAGCGTCTTCCACGCCCGCTTCATCGCGCCCTCGGTCCCGTCGCGGCCCAGCTCTTCCTCGCCCAGCCCAGTCACCACAATCGGCAATTCATGCGGCGGCAGCGCATCGGTGTAATGCAGAACCGAAGTCACCGGCAGATTTTCACATCCCACCGGCCCATCGATCACCACCTGCAAGCCCTTCACGGCACAGAAGGCATAGACCGCCCCCCAATACCCCCCTGCCCTATCGTGATCCTGGATCAGCATGGGGACCCGCTCCCAAGCTTCATCTGGCCAAAAAAATCCTGGGGTGAATTGGCGCAGCCAAGAGGGGCAAAGCCCCTGCCCCACCCAGAATGCTGCGCTGCAGTACCGACGTAATACCGACGTAATACCGGCGTTTTGCAGACAGCGGTTTCTGGGGCCCAAACACGCATCAGATCATCTCCGCCGCCTTCGCGGCCTTGGCCTGGCGGTCGAGCTTTTTTTGATGCAGCGCGCGGAAGTCCGGCCGCAGGTTCGGATCGCCTTCCCAGATCCCCGCGGTGTCGTTTTCTCCAACGTTTTCAAAAAACTCACGCATATGATCCATACGCGCCTTATTGCCGATGGCGGCATTGACCACCTGCGCCAACGACCCCGCCCCGGCGGGCCCCATCAACGGTCGCGCGCTGATCAGATTGGTGAAGTAAAGCCCTGGAATCCCAAGCTCTTTCGCCTTCTGCACCACCGGCGTCGTTCCAATCGCCAGGTCGGGCCGGATCGCTTCCATCGCGGCGCAATCGTCCTCCAGCGACGCCCGGAACTTGACGGTGACACCCCGCGCCTCCAGCCACTCTCGATCCCACTGCGATTGCTTGGTTTTGTGGCAGGCCGTGCCGACATACGGCACCTTCGCGCCGCTCTCGATCAGCAGCCGCGCCACCAACAGTTCGCTGCCTTCATAGCCGCTTAAGGTAATTGTGCCATTTATGGGCGTTGCCGAGAGGGCGCCCTTGATTGCGGGCAAGATCGCGTTTTGCGCCTCCGCCACTTTGTTGGCGGCCAGGCCGAAGGCGTCGCCGATGGCGGCCAACCAGGCTGCCGTCCCGTCATGGCCCACCGGCGCAGACCCGACGATAGGCCGCCCCGCGGCTTCGAACTCGCGCATCGATGCGCTGTAGAACGGATGGATTGCTGCCACCGCGCCGCAGTCCAAAGCGGAGTATAGCTCGCGCCACTCGCGGCATGGCACGGTCGGACCGACGGCTAGCCCGAGCGGCTCCAAAAGTCGAGAGATAACAACGGGATCGGCCGGGAACATCTCGCCCAGCAGAGTTACGGTTGGTCGGTCGGATTTGCCGCCCACCGGCGCCTGGACCGGCCCGGCTTCGGCCTCTTCCCGCGCATAGGCCAGCATCGCGCCCGCCAGCACGTCCTTGGCCTCGGCATGGGTCGGCACGCCGAAGCCCGGCACGTCGATACCGATGATCCGCACGCCATTGATTTCCTTGGGCAAAAGCCGCAGCGGCACGCCGCTTGCCGTGGGCACGCACAGGTTCGTCACCACCACCGCGTCGTACCGGTCCGGATCCGCCAGCTCGTGCACCGAATCGCGGATGTCCTCGAACAACTTGCCGGTCACCAGTGTCTCGGAATTGAACGGCACATAGCCCACCGACCGCCGCGCGCCGTAGAAATGCGACACGAAAGTCAGGCCATAGACACAGCAAGCCGATCCCGAAAGCACCGTCGCCACTCGCCGCATCCGCAAACCGACGCGCAATGACCCGAAGGCCGGGCACATCGACTGCGGCTTGTCATGGGGCCCTTGTGGATAGTCCCGGGCGTAACGGTCCAACACATCCGACTTCCCCGCCGCCCGCGCCGCAACCTTCATCTGATCGGCGCCCGCGTGACAGCCCATGCCATCGCCACTACGCAGATCAGGGGCCTCGCCCCCGGCGCGCGCCTCGATCACCTCGGCCTCACTGGCGGTGTCGTATGTGACTTCAGCAGCCAATCAGACCTCGTCGTAGATCACTTCAAGCGACTGTTTCGGCTTGGCATTCGCCCCTCGCATGTCTTCGTCGGTCGCGGGTTCCAGCACGAAATCCGCCCCCGTCTCGTCCGCAGAAAACAATGCAAGCAGCGCGTCCTGAGACAGGGGCGCGGGACGAAGGGGTGGCGCGTCGGCCACGTTGGCAGCAAGCTCGGTGAACATATCGCCCCACGGCCCCGCCTTCGTTCCCACGATCTGGTAATTGGCTGATTTCTTGCGCAAATCGTCGTCCGCCGGGATCGACGCCAGCACCGGGATGTCGACCGCGCGCGCAAACGCCGCCGCTTCACCGGTGCCGTCGTCCTTGTTGATCACCAGCCCCGCGACGCCGACATTGCCGCCGAGCTTGCGGAAGTACTCGACCGCCGAGCAGACGTTGTTGGCGACATAAAGCGATTGCAGGTCGTTCGATCCCACTAGGATCACCTTCTGCGCCATGTCGCGTGCGATCGGCAGGCCGAAGCCGCCGCAGACCACGTCGCCCAGAAAATCGAGAAGCACATAGTCGAAGTCCCAGTCATGGAAGCCGAGCTTCTCCAAGAGCTCGAAGCCATGGATGATCCCGCGCCCGCCGCAGCCCCGTCCGACCTCTGGCCCGCCGAGTTCCATCGCGAAGACGCCGCCGCGTTTAAAGCACACGTCGCCGATATCGACCTCTTCACCGGCGAGCTTCTTCTGGGTCGAGGTCTCGATGATCGTCGGGCAGGCCTTGCCGCCGAACAAGAGCGAGGTGGTGTCTGATTTCGGGTCGCAGCCGATCAGCAGCACGCGCTTGCCCATCTCGGCCATCATGTGGCTGAGGTTGGCCAGCGTGAACGACTTGCCGATCCCGCCCTTTCCGTAGATCGCGATGATCTGCGTCTTCTTGGTCGGCGGGTCCAGGGGCACCTCGAGCGTCGGCTCTTCGGCCGCTTCGTCCTTTAGCTTTGCATCGTAGGCACGCAGATTCGGGATATCGAGCGTCATGCGTGCCCCTTCCAGTCGAGGATCATCTTTAGACAGGCCGGATCGCTGAACGCCGTTTCATAGGCCTCGGCCGCCTCGCCTGCGTCGGCGCGATGTGTGATCAGACCGTCGAGCGACAGCGCCCCGGCCTCGATCAACTGCCGCGTGGCAAGCAGATCGTCGCGGGTCCATTCGGCCGCCACCCGCATCCGCGCCTCTTTCATGAAAGCCGGCGGGAAGGCGAACGAAATCGGGTCGGTGTAGAACCCGGCCAACACGATCTCTCCGCCCTTGACGATCCGCCCGATCAGCGAGTTCAGCAGCGCGCCGTTGCCCGAGGCGTCGTAGATCGATCGATAGTCGCGTCGCTCGTCTCGGTCGGGATTGAGCACCGTGTAACCCTGTGCTCCGGGTGCGCGGTCGGGGTCGATCTCCCAGACCATCGGCGCGGGCGCACCGGCGGCGATGGTCATCCGCGCCAGCAGCCGGCCCAGCACACCATGTCCGACAATCAGGTCCGGCGGCGCCTTGTCGAGACCGGCCATCGCATGCCGCGCCGTCGCCGCCAACGCCAGCAATGCACCTTCGGCCCCAAGCTCCGGGTCGACCCTGGTCACGCGTGCGGCATCGGTCACCAGGCGCCGCGCCGCGCCACCAAAGAGCCCGCGCGCGCCGTCGAAGCAATTGGCCCCCGGCACGAAGACCCGGTCGCCGGGCTTGAAGGTCGTATCCGCCCCAGCCTCGACCACCTCGCCTACCGATTCGTAGCCCGGCACCAGCGGATAGCCCATGCCTGGGAACGGCGGCATCTCGCCCGACCAGAACAGCTTTTCGGTGCCGGTGGAGATGCCGGAATGCGAAATTTCGACGACAAGGTCGGTGGCCCCGGGTGGGCTCAGTTCGAGGCTTTCGAGGCTCAGCGACCTCGGCCCCGACAATATGACAGCGGTGGCGTGCACCAGCGTCTCCCCGCATGCTCGGACGGTTGCCGAGACTCACGCCCGGTGGTTTACAGGCGTATGTCAGTTTAACTTGACACCTTTGGCTGTCAACTCATTTGGACATATTTGTGTCAGGCTGGCGTACTGCCGGCGCGGGCGGTGACAACGCTGGCGACGAATGGCCGACGCGGGCGCGGCGTTTCGATCCCCGTGAAGCCTGCGGCGCGCAGAAGCTCGGCGATCTGGTCGGCCGATCGGGTCCGCCCGGTGCGCATCGCCATGCAGTAGAACGCGAAATAGGCGTCCCCGGCCCGGTCGGGCGTTACGCCGCCAAGCATGGGTTCGGCGACGACGAGCAGCCCGTCGGAGGGCAAAACGGCTCTAACTTGGCTCAAAAGCGCGACGATAGTGTCGTCTTCATGGTCGTAGAGCACCCGAATCAGGCTGATGGCGTCCGCGCCCGGCGGCAGCGGATCGTCGCGGAATGACCCAGGCACGACGCGAACCCGGTCGGCGATCCCAGCCGTTGCAAACCGGGCCTCGGCCCCCGGCACCACCACCGGCAAATCGAACAGCGTCATGGTCAGGCCGGGATGCGCGGCCCCGACGGCGGCCAAGAACGCTCCGGTCCCGCCGCCCACATCCATCAGGTGCGACACGCCGCGGAAGCTGACGGTCTGCAGCACATCTTCGGCCACCAGCAGCTGACTGTCGGCCATCAGATCGGAGTAGGTTTGCGCGGTCTGAGGATCGCCCGCCGCTGCTGCGCCGAAGACGTAGGGCCAGAACCCCGCCAATTCGGTCTCTGTCTCGCCGCGCAGAAACGCCACCGGGTCCTCCAGATCGCGGTAGAGCACCCGGTGATGGCGGATCATCGCCTCGAGCCCCGGCACGCCCAGCAGCGCGGCCCCGCGTTGCGCCAGGTCGAACCGCCCGTCGCGCCGTCGTTTCAGCAGCCCGATGGCCGCACCCGCCCGCAACAGGGTCTCCAGCCGATCCGTCGGCACCGCGGCGCGCCCCGCCAGGGCGGCGGCGCTCGCTGGGCCCTCGGCCAGACGGCGCAGCAGGCGCAGCTCGACCAGTGCCAGCAGTACCTGGCTGTAGACGAAGCCCGAGACCAAGTCGAAGATCGCCTCGCCCTCGCGCCGGGCGAAGCCGCGGGTCAGGGGGAACCGGCTGGCCCAGCGTTGAAACGCGCGCGAGGCGGCCAGCCGGTTGCGCCAGCCGGTCCAGCCGAGCCGTTTCGGTGCCGGCAACGGGGTCGGGCCGTGCCTCGTGTCGGTCATCTCACGCGCGCTGGCGGGCCGGGGCGACCGGCGTCACCTTTTCGGCATAGGCCGTGACCATCTGCGCCAGGGCGGCCTCGCCCGGGCAGGCGGGGATCGAGGCGATCGCGCCGCTCAAGATATCCTTCAGCCGCCCGATGGCGCCGTCGACCCCCAGCGAGGCCACCGCGTTCGGCCGCTGGTGCAGGGCGTCTTGCCCAGCCGGCTTGCCCAACGTCGCTTCGTCAAAAAGCGCGTCGCGCAGATCATCGGCCACCTGGAACGCCTCGCCGATCCGCGCGCCGAGCTCGAACCAAGGCTCGGCCTCCTGCCCCGCCGCCACCGCGCCCATCTGCGTCGCTGCGATGAACAGCGCGCCGGTCTTGGCGCAGTGATAGGCCGACAGGTCGACCGTCTCTTCGCTCTCCCAGCCCTGGCCGGCACAGATGCCACCCGGCATGCCGGTGCGGGTCGCGAGAATCCGGATCAGCTCCAGCGCCCGGGCCGGGTCGTCCGCGCCGGCGCGCGACAGAACGTCGAAGGCCAGCACGATGAGGCTGTCGCCGGTCAAAAGCGCCAGCGGCTCGGAATAGGCGCGATGCACCGCAGGCTTGCCGCGGCGGATGTCGGCGTCGTCGAAGCACGGCATGTCGTCGTGAACCAGGCTCGCGCAGTGGATCAGCTCCAGCGCCGCGGAGGCGGCGTCGGCGAGGCCCGGTCTGTCGTCACCGCAGGCCAGCGCGACGCTGAGGCAGATCGTCGGCCGGATCCGGGCCCCGCCGGGGGTCACGGCATAGTCCAACGCGGCGGCGAGCCGAGGCGGTGCCGCCCTGCCCTGCCCGCGGCGTATCGCTTGCGACATCGCCGTCTCGATTCTGGCCTTGAGGGGCATGCGCGGCTCCAACCTATCCCACGATGTCAAGCCAAACTGACATCAAGTGTAAATCATACTGGACACTTGCGACGGTCGAGTCAACAATCCTGGCATGTCCAGCGCGGTTGACAGAGTGATCGTGATCGGCGCCGGAATGGGCGGACTCGCCGCGGCGATGCGGCTCGCGCATGCCGGGCTCGACGTCACCGTGATCGACCGCCACGCCGCGCCCGGCGGCAAGATGCGCACCGTCGACAGCGTCGCGGGACCGGTCGATGCGGGGCCCACGGTGCTGACGATGCGGCGGGTCTTCGATGCGCTCTTCGACGCGGTGGGCACGCGGCTCGACGACCACGTCGCGCTAGACTCAGACCCTATATTGGCCCGGCATTGGTGGCCGGACGGGTCGCGGCTGGATCTTTTCGCCGACCCCGAGGCCAGCGCCGCGGCGGTGCGCGACTTTGCCGGACCCCAGGCCGAGGCGGCGTTTCGCGGCTTCTCGGCAACCGCCGCGCGGCTGTTCGAGGCGTTCGATGCACCGATGATGCGGGCCGCCGCGCCGCGCGTCGGACGCCTTGCCGCGCAGGTGCTGAAGACCCCCGGTCTGATTCGTCACATGGCACCGCATCGGACACTGGCGCAGACGCTCGCAGGCCGGTTCGAAGACCCGCGTTTGCAGCAACTCTTTGGGCGCTACGCGACCTATGTGGGCGGCTCGCCGTTCCGATCGCCCGCCATCCTGGGCCTGATCTGGCATGCCGAGGCGCAGGGGGTCTGGGCAGTCAAGGGCGGCATGCACCGGCTGGCGCAGGCGATGGCGCAGGTGGCCGAGGCCAACGGCGCACGGCTGGTCTTTGGCGCCCATGCCGCGCGGATCGAGGTCCAGGACGGCGCCGTCGCGGCGGTACATCTGGCGGACGGCACGCGTTTACCGGCGGGTCGCGTCGTCTTCAACGGCGACCCGGCGGCCCTGGCCAGCGGCCTTCTCGGTGCTCCGGCCAGATCGGCGGTTCCGCGCTCTGCCGTGATCCCGCGCAGCCTGTCAGCCTATGTCTGGAGCTTCGCGGCCAGGCCGCAGGGGCCGGAGCTTTCGCACCACAACGTGTTCTTCGGCGCCAATCCTCGGCGCGAATTCGACCCGATCGAGGCCGGACACCCGCCCGAAGACCCGACGCTGTACCTCTGCGCACAGGACCGCGCCGCGGGGGCCGAACCAAGAGGCCCCGAGAGATTCGAGATCATCATGAACGGGGCGCCCACGGGCACCGGCGCGCCAGAGGAGCCAGAGACATGCCTGACACGGACCTTCGAGACGCTGCGGCGGTTTGGCCTGAGCTTCGACCCGCAACCGCGACCGGAGGCTCTGACCACGCCGGCGGGCTTCGACCGGCTGTTCCCGGCGAGCCAGGGATCGCTTTACGGGCGCAGCCCTCATGGCCTGATGGCGGCGTTCAAGCGCCCGACGGCCCGGACGCGCCTGCCAGGGCTCTACCTGGCGGGTGGCGGGGCGCATCCGGGGGCCGGCGTGCCGATGGCCACCCTCTCCGGCACGCACGCGGCCGCGGCGATCTTGACGGACCGAACTTCCACCTCGAGGTCCCGCCGAACGGCTACGCCTGGTGGTATGTCGACGGGATCAGCGATGACGGGGCCCGTGCGGTCTCGGTCATCGGCTTCATAGGATCCGTCTTTTCGCCCTGGTACCGCTGGTCGGGGCGGCGGCGGCCGGCCAACCATTGCTGCATCAACGTGGCCACCTACGGCCGCGGCGGGCGGTTCACAATGACCGACCGGGGCGAGCGGGCGCTGCGGACCTCGCGGGACGTCTTTCAGGTGGGGCCGAGCTCCATGCGGTGGACCGGCGGCAAGCTGGTGATCGATGTCGACGAGATCTCGTCGCCGCCTCTGATCAGCCGGGTCCGGGGCCGGATCACGGTGACGCCCTCGGCGCTGACAGAGGTCGAGCTGCCGTTGGCCCAAGACGGCACCCATGTCTGGCGGCCCTTCGCCCCAACCTGCGTCATCGAGGTCGACCTCAACCGCGGCTGGCAGTGGACGGGGCACGGGTATTTTGATGCGAATTTCGGCACTCGGGCGCTGGAGCAGGATTTCAGTTATTGGACCTGGGGGAGGTTCCCGCATCGGGACGGGTCGGTCTGTTTCTATGATGCGACGCGGAGGGATGGGTCGGACCTGGCCGTGGGGCTGCGGTTCGGAGAGGACGGGTCGGCCGCGGTGGTAGAGGCGCCGCCGAAGGCAAAGATGAGCCGGACCTTGTGGGCGCTGCGGCGCGAGGGTCGCGCGGATGAGGGATACCGGCCGCGGCAGGTGAAGGCGATGCTGGATGCGCCGTTTTATTCGCGCGCGGCGGTCCGGACGAAGATCTTCGGCGAGGAAACGGTCGGCGTGCACGAGGCGCTGGACCTCGACCGCTTCGCCTTGCCGTTTTTGAAGCCGATGCTGGCGGTGCGGGTGCCGCGACGGCCAGGATGGACCTTCCAGGATTGACCGACGGGCGCGGCCGGTGGCCCGGCGCCCCGGCTCACGCCGAAACCGGCGTATCCCCGCGGTTGTTGCGCCAGATCCAGAAGTTCAGGGCACCGGCATAGCTGACCCAAACGAGATACGGCACCAGCATCAGCGCCGCGGTCCGGTCGAGCAGCACGGTAGAGACCAGCATGCCCACCACCGCGACCCACAGCGCGACCAGCACGGCCATCCCCTGCCCTAGCCGCCGAAGTCCGAAAAAGATCGGCGTCCAGAGCGTGTTCAGCGAAAACTGCAGCGCGAAGAACGCCAGGGCGACGCCGTTGCCGGGCACGAAGGCCACCCGCGTGGCCGCCCAGGCGATCAGGACGTAGAGCACCGTCCAGGCGATCGGGAACAGCCAATTGGGCGGAGTCCAGCCGGGTTTTTTGAGGCTCTCGTACCAGGGTCCGGGCGGGAAAGCCGCGCCGGTGGTGCCGGCGGCGAAACAGGCGGCGAGGAAGATCGCGAAGACGAGGTATTCCATGCGGCTATTATAGCCTCGGAGACCCCGGCTTCAAACCCCGCGCTGTGCGCGGTCCTGGGCCTCGAGTTGGGCGAAAATCGACAAAAGCGCGCCGGAGCGCCCGTCGCCCCAGTCGCTGCGCGGGCGGACGCGAGCGCGGGCCGCGGCATCGACCAGAAAGGCAACCTCTGGCGCGGGGGCGGCGTGTAGCACGGCGGACCGCGGCATGACCGAGGTTACGCCCGAGCGCAACATCGACAGGCCGAGCCAGCCGAGCTTTTGCCCCTTGGTGGTGCGGCCGCGCCAGGAGATCGTGTCATAGCCGTTGCGGCGAATCGCGCCGCCGATCCCGGCATAGATATGCCGCGCGGCAAAGATGCCGGGGCGGCAGTCGAGCGGCAGAGCACCGATGCCGGGTTCGGAGCGGGCGTAGAACCGGTCGGCGACGTGCAGGAGTTGCCGGACCATGGCGCGGACGGACTCGCTGGGCAACGGATCGGCGAAGAAGGCGTCCGGGTCGATCTCGGCCTCTGCCATCCAATCGAGCGGCAGGTAGAGGCGGCGGGCCCTTGCGTCCTCGCCCACATCGCGGGCGATGTTTGTAAGTTGCATTGCCAGGCCGAGATCACAGGCGCGGGCAAGCGCGTCGGCGTCGCGGACCCGCATCAGTACGGCCATCATCGCGCCGACGGCAGAGGCAACGCGGGCGGAATAATCGAGGAGTTCACTGAGAGTCTGGTATTGCCGCCCGACAGCGTCCCAAGCGAGGCCTTCGAGCAACGCCTCGGGCAATGTGCGCGGCATGTCGAAGCCCTCGACGATCGCGGCAAAGGCGCGGTCGGCGGGGGCGTTGCGTGGCCGGCCGGCATAGACCAGATCGAGCCGGTCACGCAGGCTGAGCACGGCGTCGGCCTTTTCCTGGTGCTCGTCGACCGAATCGTCGGCCAGCCGGCAGAAGGCGTACAGCGCCAGCGCCGGGTCGCGGACACGGGCGGGCAGCAGCTTCGACGCCGTGTGGAACGACAACGAGCCGACTTTGATTGCCTGACGGCAGTGGTCCATGTCGCGAGGATCGATCATTCAGCGGCCATTTTTGCTGTAACAGGGACGTATTCGGCGTCCGGCACCAGTTTTGCCAGAACCTCCGCAGAGGAGACCACGCCGGGCAGGCCGGCGCCGGGATGGGTGCCCGCGCCGGTGAGATAGAGGCCGGGCAGTTCCTCGCTGACATTGTGCGGGCGGAACCAGGCGGATTGCAGGATGCGCGGCTCTATCGAGAAGCCGGCGCCATATGGGCTGAGATAGCGATCGCGGAAGTCGTTGGGGGTGAAGACCAGGCTGGCCGAGAGGTGGCCGCCGAGCCCGGGCAGCAGTTGGTCCTCGAGGATCTTCTGGACCTTTTGCCGGTAGGGCTCTGCCTCTTTCTGCCAATCGACGGGATCGTCGAAACCGAGATGCGGGACGGGAGAGAGGGCGTAGAACGTGTCGCCGCCGTCCGGTGCCGCACTGGAGTCGGTGACCGAGGGGCGGTGGACATAAAGGCTCATGTCATCGGCCAGGTGGCCGCGGAGAAAGATGTCGCGCACGAGGCCCTTGTAGCGAGGACCGTTCAGGATCGTGTGGTGGCCGGCGTCGGGCCACATCTTCGCGGTGCCCTTTGTCCCGAAGTACCAAACGAAAAGCCCCATGGACCAGCGCGTGCGCTTCAGCCGCGGCGACGTCCAGTGGCGTTTGCCATGGTTGCGCAGAAGCCGGTCGTAGGTGTGGCCGGCATCGGCGTTGGAGACGGTGATGTCGGCCGGGATCGTGGTGCCGCCGGTCATGCGCACACCGGTGGCGCGGCCCTTGCCAATGAGGATTTCGTCCGCCTCGGCCCCTTGCAGGACCTGGCCCCCCTGCCCTTTCACCACACGCACCATAGCGTCGGCGATGGCCTGGACGCCGCCCATGGCGTAATGCACGCCGAACTCTTTCTCGAGGTGGCTGACCAGGATGTACATCGAGGTGACGTGAAACGGGTCGCCGCCGATGAAGAGCGGGTGGAACGAGAGCGCCATGCGCAGGCGTTCGTCTTTGACCCGGCTGGCGGCGTGGGCGTAGACGGAACGGTCGGCGCGCAGCCAGGCGAAGGTGGGCAGGACCTTGATCAGCTCCCACAGCTCGTTCATCGGGCGGCGGCCGAGGTTTTCGAAGCCGAACCAGTAGCGGCGTTCGCTGTCTTTCAGGAATTGGTCGTAGCCCCTGAGGTCTTGCGGCGACAGGCGGGCAACCTCGGCGCGCATGGCGTCTGTATCCTGGCGGGCGGTGAAGGTGCTGCCGTCGGGCCAGCGGATTTCGTAGAACGGGTCGAGGGCGCGGAGGTCGACGTCTTGGTCGAAATCTCGTCCGCAGGCGGCCCAGAGCTCGCGAAAGACCTGTGGCACGGTGACGATGGTGGGGCCGAGGTCGAATCGGTGGCCGTTCTGCGTGATCGAAGAGCCGCGCCCGCCGGGGCGGTCGAGCCGGTCGAGCACCGTGACGCGGTAGCCCTTGGCGCCGAGCCGCATCGCCGAGGCCAGGCCGCCGAGCCCTGCCCCGATCACCACCGCATGCGGGCGGGTGTCGGTAGGGACCACGGGCCGGGGGATTGGATCGGCTCTTGTCAACATGGAAATACGATATACTGTCCAGTTAAGTTTACAACCCTGCCGTTGAACTGTGCCGCATCAACGCGGTACGGGTTTTCAAGTCAGGGTGGCTGTGTCAGATTGAGTTGACAGTCCGGACCGGGGGGATCTTGCCATTCAAACTGTTTCGCTGAGTTTTTTCCGGTTCGGGTCCGTAGCTGCGCGGGCCTGGGCGTTGGGCATGATGGGAGCGGCGCGGCTGGCGATGCCAAGGGTCCCGGATATCGAGTTCTGGAAGCTCTGTGGATCAGGCACTGGCGAGGGGTTTACGCCTGTGCCGAACACAGCTGTCTACGCCATCCTGGCCACCTGGCCATCGCTGGGCATTGCGCGTGACCGCGTCGAGAATGCCCCGATTTTTCGGCGCTACAGCGACAAAGCTCGTGAGAACTGGACAGTTTTCTTGAATCCGACATCCGCGAGGGGGCGCTGGTCCGGCGTGGCACCGTTCGATCCGGCAGCGCGCACTCTGCCGGGGCCGATCGCGGCGTTGACGCGAGCAACGATCAAGCCGTCGATCCTGCTGAAATTCTGGGGCCGAGTTCCGGATATTTCAAGTGTCATCGGCGACGACCCGAATGTGCTGTTCAAAATCGGGATCGGCGAGGTTCCCTGGCTGCATCAAGTAACGTTTTCGATCTGGCCCGACGCTGAAGCGATGGCCGCATTCGCCAGAGCGGATGGGCCGCATGCTCACGCTATTCAAGCGGTGCGCGAGGGGAATTGGTTCCGCGAGGAGCTTTACGCCCGGTTCCAGATCGCCGGCGATCGAGGCAGTTGGGGCGGGCTCAGCCCGCTTCATACCTCAAGGTCCGCGGCGGCATGACAGCACAGCCCTTCCCGTTCTCCGCCATCGTCGGACAGGACGAGATGAAACAGGCGATGGTGCTGACGGCCATCGACCCGAGTATCGGCGGCGTGCTGGTGTTTGGCGATCGGGGCACAGGAAAGTCGACTGCGGTCCGTGCTTTGGCGGCGCTCTTGCCGCAAATCAACGTTGTGGCCGGCTGTCCAATCAACTCCGAGCGACTGGAGGATTGTCCGGACTGGGCAGAAATCGGATCGAGTCGCATCGTCAAGCGTGCGACGCCGGTCGTGGACCTGCCGTTGGGCGTCACAGAGGATCGCGTAGTTGGGGCACTTGATATCGAACGTGCCCTGACCCGTGGCGAAAAAGCGTTTGAGCCCGGCCTGCTGGCGCGGGCCAATCGCGGTTATCTTTATATCGACGAGGTGAATCTGCTTGAGGATCATATCGTCGATTTGCTGCTTGACGTGGCGCAATCAGGGGAAAACGTCGTCGAGCGCGAGGGCTTGTCGATCCGTCATACAGCACGCTTCGTGCTGGTCGGATCCGGCAATCCGGAGGAAGGTGAACTTCGGCCGCAACTGCTGGATCGATTTGGTCTGTCGGTAGAGGTGACCTCGCCCACAGATATCGAAGAGCGTATCGAGGTGGTCCGGCGCCGCGATCAGTACGAAACTGAGACGGCGAAATTCATGAAGCGGTGGCGCGCCGCCGACACCAGACTGCGCAAACAAATCGTCCGCGCAGGCGATGTTTTGGCCAAGTTAGAGACGCCTCGAGAGGTGCTGCGGGACTGCGCCGCTCTTTGCGTCGCATTGGGCTCGGACGGCCTGCGTGGCGAGTTGACCTTGCTGAAGGCTGCGCGCGCCTTGGCGGCCTTCGAGGGCGAAGCGCGTGTCCAAAGAACACACCTAACGCGAGTGGCGCCGTCTTCTCTCAGGCATAGGTTGCGCCGCGATCCACTGGACGAGGCCGGCTCAACAACGCGGATCCATCGTGTGATGGAGGAGGTGTTCGGCTGACGGACAGCAGGGCAAAATGGCGGCGGGCAATGCTGGCATTGCAGCTATTGCGGATCGCCCCTGACCGGCTGAACGGCCTCTGGGTGCGTGCCCGATCGGGTCCGGTGAGGGACCGATTTTTAGAACGGATCCACGCTTTGTGGCGCGACAACGGCGTAATTCGAATTCACCCGAATGTAGATGACGAGGCACTATACGGCGGCCTTGACTGGACGGCCGCTCTGACCGGTCGTGGGGTTCGCCAGAGGGCTGGGCTTTTGGAGCGGCGGGCCTTGCTTTTGTTATCCATGGCCGACCGTTGCACTTCGGCGCTGTCGGTGCGGTTGGCCCAGGCTCTCGACCGTCCGGAGACCTCGGTCATTGCCTTGGATGAGGGCGAAGACGGATTGGCACCTGCGATTGTGGATCGGCTGGCGTTCTTCATCGACTTAGAGGGAATTGCGTACGGGGATTGCGTCGAGCCGACAGGCATTGAAGGGCACGGCGACGATGGTGCCTTAAGGCCAAGTGACGTGGATAGTTCGCGCGAGGCGATTGACTCGATGACCCGATTGGCGGCCAGCCTTGGTATTGGAAGTCTTCGAGCCCCTTTGTTGGCGCTACATGCCGCCAAAGCACATGCTGCAAATTTCGGGCGAATTAGTCTCGATTTCCGCGATATCCAAACCGCAGCCGAGCTTGTGTATCCGCACCGCGCGACGGCCTTGCCCACTGAACCCGAAGACTCCAATCAGGATCCGCCGCAGCCGCAAAGCAATGGCCAGAACGCGCCGGAAGATACAGGCGACAGAGCTGGTAGCGGTGCCGATGAAATCTTGCTCGATGCCGTCAAAGCAGCCCTGCCCCGCGAGGTCTTGGAACGTCTAGCTGCTGGCGAGGCATCGCGACGGGCAGTCGGCAGCTCTGGCAGCGGGGCGGCGCGGCGGGGAAATCGGCGTGGACGACCCCTGCCCTCCCGACCAGGTCGGCTTAATGTGGGCGCACGTTTGGACCTAGTCGCGACCTTACGCGCGGCGGCACCATGGCAAAAGATTCGAAAAAGCGCGTCCCCGCGGGGACAAAAGGTACATATCCTGCCGTCTGATATCAGACTTAAGCAATTCGAGCAGCGGTCAGACAGGCTTCTGGTCTTTGCTGTCGATGCATCTGGATCCGCTGCCATGGCTCGGCTTGCGGAGGCGAAGGGTGCGGTGGAGCTGTTGCTGGCCGAAGCATATGCGCGCAGAGACCATGTCGCTTTGATTGCGTTCCGGGAGAAGGCGGCTGAGTTGCTGTTGCCGCCCACACGGTCGCTCGTACAAACAAAACGGCGCCTCGCCACGTTGCCCGGTGGGGGCGCGACACCTTTGGCGGCGGGGATGTTTGCGGCCTCCGAATTGGCAGATCATGCAAAAAAACGTGGCTATACACCGACGCTTGCGATTCTTACCGATGGACGGGGCAACATCGCTTTGGACGGGACCAGCAATCGCGCGGTGGCTCAGAACGACAGCGAGGCAATTGCGCGACTGATCCGACACCAAAGAACATCGAGTATCGTGATCGACACGGCCACACGGCCGCAGCGTCCACTGAAAGACCTCGCACGGCTTATGGGGGCCGAGTACTTGCCACTGCCCAGAGCCGATTCGCACAGACTTGCACAGAGACTAACGGGCTGTTTGGAGTAGGATTTGTGGAGTGGCCGCCACCGCAAGACTGGCCGAATAGACCGGCGTCGAGGCGTGTGTACTGTCCTCCGCACCGTTGGCATGTTCAGGAAGACGGAGAGGGCAAGACGCTACTTCTTCTGCACGGCGCAGGGGGAGCGACTCAGACATGGCGCGGACTTTTTCCATTGCTAGCGAAACGGTACCACGTTGTTGCACCGGATTTGCCCGCGCAGGGCTTCACGCAGCTCGGAACCAGGCAGCGGCGCGGTCTCGATGAAATGTCAGAAGATTTGGTGCAGCTTTGCGAGCAGGAACAGTGGCGGCCCTATGCGATTGTTGGACATTCCGCCGGCGCAGCGATCTCGTTGCGGCTATCGGAGCTTTTGACCCCCAAACCCCGTGCGATCGTTGGCCTGAACGCGGCGCTAGGGGAGTTCGACGGAGTGGCGGGCGTGTTGTTTCCGTTCCTTGCGAAGGGCTTCTCCGCCGTACCCTTTGCCCCGGACGTCTTGTCCCGTTTGATCGGGACCAAGCGTCGGGTCACGCAAATGCTGAACGCCACGGGCTCGCAAATTGGAGCGAACGGCCTGCGTTCGTATATGCGCCTCGTTCGAGATCCCGCACATGTGAAGGGCACCTTGCTGATGATGGCGCAATGGCGATTGAAGCCGCTGTTGTCTCGGTTGGACCATTTAGACACGCCGACGTTGTTCCTCGTCGGGGGAAATGATCAAACCGTTCGGCCAGACATCTCGCGAAACGCGGCAGAAAGAATGCCGAATGCAGTGGTGAAGGAGTTTCCTGGCCTAGGGCATTTGGCGCACGAGGAAGCACCTGGCGACACCGCGGACGAAATTCATCGGTTTGTCTCGGCTTAGCTCCGGCTTTCGTCCAGGACCCGAAAGAAGGCATCGAGCGCGGCCTCGAGCTGGGTGCGTTCCAGATTCGAAAAATCGCGCTCCGCAAGCACCACGAACCGGCCCTCGGAGGCAAGGCAGCGGACCATGCCCCCGGGACCGTTATACTTGAGTGTCGTCTTTGCTTGCCCGCGCGGCGCAACAGCCGCTTTCGGCTTGTCTGGACGCCCGGTTCCGAGTTCCCGCAGCAAAGTTACCTCTTCAAGCGTCGTTTTGGGAGGGCGGGCGCGCAACTGCGCGACAACGAACTGAGCGAATCCGGGCTCAGCACTGAGCCGTTTCTCCAGCGCAAGCCCAACCGAGCGCGGCAGCGCCTCTGGAAAGCTCAGATGCGGCCCAATCTGCGCGAGGAGATTTGCGAATCGTGCGATGTAGTTCCGTTTCTGTCGCCCGGCGGAGGCAAAAAGCGTGCGGATCGCCGAGTCTAGGGTCTGCGTCCCGGTGCCAGCGTCATCTACGAAATTCCTGGCAAGTTCGGCCATCTCTGCAAAGGACACATCTCGCCGGATCAGGTTTTCGTCGACCATCCGACGGTAGAGCGAATCGATTGTCTCGCCCTTGGCCACAAGCCCCGCAGGAATCCGCGCAAACCGCTCATCGCCGGTTTCAGCAAAAAGCTCCCGATAGGCCTCGAGCCGCCGGTAACCCTGCACCAGTTCGTAGCCATCGCCAGCCTCTTCAACACGGATCGGGTTGGACAGGCCAATCGCCTGGATTGAGGTCTTCAACTCGTCGAGTTCGGGGTCGCGTTTCGCCGCCCGATCACGCGCGAGTTTGGTCGTGACAATCCTGTCGATTGGGACCGCATCTACGATGAGACCAAGTTTCTTCAACCGCACGAATTCCCGGGCGAGCGCGTCGTTTTCGCGCCGGATTGCTGCCTGAGCTTCCTCGCGTTCGGCAACGGCTCTGGCGTTCTCATTGATTGCCGCCGCCATCGGTCCGCGCCGCGGCGTTTCGGTCTGCTCAGGCAAGGCGCTGTCACCTGCGGCAGCACCATCCCCTGGGAAATCGATGTCGAAGACCCGTCGCTTGCTCATGCCGCGGCCTCCAATTCGGACCAGACCGAAACTGCGTTGTCCCGGAACTCCTCATAAGCCCCATCAAAGGTCAGTCGGGCGCGTCGCCAGGTTTCACGCGTCATGTCGCGGTAGTCGATTTCATAGATCGAGCTTAGGAACCGTCCGGACTGCTCCACCGCTCGGGTCATCTCGATCTGATTGGTGCACACCCGATCGCCGAACACCTTCTGAAACGCCGTATACATCGCCCGATGCAAGGCGTTGTTCGGTTCAAACCGGGTTAGAAGAAAGCGTACGTCGCGGAATCGCTTCGGCAGTGTCACTGTCCCCGCGGGGACATTTTGGATCCTATTGAGGTCTTCCAACGCCTCAGACAATTGGCCAATGAAAGACGTGGTGCTGTCATATTCCCAGTAGCCTGGACCGGACGGGATGTAGAGCATGTCGGCCGCGAAGACGGCATTCATGGACTGATAGCCGATCGCTGGGGGGCAATCGAACAGGATGAAGTCGTAGGCCTCCGCTGGGATCGCATCGAGATACCGATCGACGGCCGCGAAAAACGACCACTCCGGGTTGAGATGCCGATACTGTGCGCTCGCGAATTCCACAAAGGCGGCATTGGCACAGCTCGGGATCAGGTCAATTGTTGGCCAGCAAGTCGGTTTGATGAAATCCGCCGGCCGCAGATCGGCAAGACCCATATCCGTGATGGCATTCGGCAATTCGCGGTGGGGCAGGGCGGTGCCGCTCTCTGCCCCACGGGGCACCGCGTTTGTTCGCTCCGTCTCTTGGATCAAATCCCGGGCCATGATGCCCCAGACCGTATACTCCTCCGCCACGTCGCTAAGCCCCATGGAGTGGCTCAGCGTGGCCTGCGGATCGAAATCAACCGCCAGGACCCGATAGCCGTCCAAGGCCGCAGCATGAGCGAAATGCAGAGCCACGGTGGACTTCCCGGCACCCCCCTTGAAGTTCGCAATTGCGGCGCGCAGCGCCCGCGCTCCCGCCGGGCGCATCGGCATCAATGACTTCCGATTCACCTTCAGACGACGTCGCAGTTCATTGATTTCATCCAAGGAGTACCAGCGCTGACGCCCCTCCGGCTCGACCAACCCTTGCGGCAATGACGGATCCGCCGCCAGGCGGCCACGCAAAGTTGACTGATTGACCTTGAAGATCAGCTCCGCCACTTCCCAACTCGAGAACCGCCGTAAGGACTTTTCGAGATCCGGCGAGTAAGTTTGCTGCCGAATCCACCCCTGCATTTTGAGCGACTGCGCCTGAAGCCTCGCCAAATCGCGATGATCGAACATCCGCTTTCCGCCATAGTTGGACGTTAAACCTGCCTATTCCTTCATTTACGCCGATTTTGAACCGAATGCAAAAACGTTTGTTTCGAGATTTCAATGTCGGTTTTCCCACGGGGACATAGCGGCGCAAGCAAACATCGATTCGCAATTGGCGTTGAGTCAGACACCTATTCGATAGCTCACACATTCCAGAAAAAGGGGACGCCAGACGCCGCCACCCTACATAATGGGTGACAAACTAGGAGTTTTAGGGGACACTATGGTGGCCCCCAATACCAATACACCGGATTCTTTTCGGATTCTCGTCTCAAGATTTGAAGCGTCAAAGCACTGCCCTTGA
Source organism: Rhodobacter sp. (assembly GCA_030066215.1). GTDB lineage: Bacteria > Pseudomonadota > Alphaproteobacteria > Rhodobacterales > Rhodobacteraceae > JASJCA01. The sequence goes on from JASJCA010000030.1 coordinate 27,017, forward strand.
CAGAATCGTTTTTCCGGACGCAAATCGGGCCACAATGAGAAAAAACGCTGAGCTGGCTGCATCGAATGCAGACTTGCTCGGTTTCAGAGGCAGGCCGCCCGATGGGCGAATAGTCAGGAATGAAATGAGCATCGCCAGACCGGTCGGGCGGGGCGCCGCCGCACAGAAATATGACATCCTAACGGCCATGGGCACTTATGCCTTGGCCCAGCCAAAAGGCCCGCAGCGCCTTGTCCTTCGTTTCATCACATTGATCACGGCGCGCTATAACTGGGCCCGCGACGAACTGAAGGTCGGACAGAGAGAGATCGCTCGGTTATGGTCGTGCGATATTCGAACCGTAAAACGAGAAACGGCGAAACTGCGCGGCTTGGGTTGGCTACGGGTCCGACGTCCCGGAGCCCGTGGGCGTGTCACCGAATACGGTCTGGTGATCGATGCGATCTTGGCCGCAACACAGCCGCATTGGCCCGCGATCGGCCCTGATTTTCCGATCCGCATGTCCGAACAGGCCGACGCAAAGGTGGTGCCACTGCCGGTGTCGGGACCGGTCGATCCGCCAGACACCACGGCCGGAACGGAATGGGCTTTGGCACAGGGCGACCTCTATCGCGAGGACACCGGGCTTTATGCCGCGTGGCTCAAGTCATTGCGTAGAATTGAGCGGGCAGGGGGCCGTCTTGTTCTTGCCGCGCCTAGCCGTTTTCACGCGGCCTATGTCGATACCCATCTCAAAGCCCGACTGCTAGCCGCCTGCCAAGCGGCGGATGAGACCGTGCACGACGTGGTCATCACGTCTTGACACCAATAGAAAACGGCCGCCGGGGTTTGAACCCGGCGGCCGTTTTGATCAAATCTCAGGTCCTAGTTGGTCGCGGCCGGATCGCCGTCCGCGTCGTCCTCGGACGGTGTGGCGTACTTGCCAAGTAGTGCGGTCAGATTCAGCGCGTCTTCCTCTTTGCGCACCTTGAAGGACATCTTGCTGCGCGCCTTCTTGTCGTCGAGATAGGTGCGCAAGAAATCCTTCGGGTCTTGTAGGTAGGCAACCAGTTGCTCTTCGTCCCAAACGAGCCCGGCCTCTCCGGCCTCAACAAGCGATTTGCCGTAGCGGAACCCATCCACCACGCCCGCCTGACGGCCAAACACGCCGAACAGGTTCGGGCCGGTCTTGGCCTTCTTGCCGTGCAGTACGTTGCCGTCGTCGTCGGCGATCACGTGGCAGGTCTGGCACTGGCTGAACGCGTCGGCGCCGGCGTCGGCGTCGCCAGTGACATGGCCCTCGGCCAGGGCGGGGGCGGCCAGCGACAGGGCGGCCAGAAGCGGAAGGGTGGTGCGGATCATCGATCGGTCCTCGCTGTCAGTTGTGAACGTGCGCATCGGCGGCTTCTATTGCAGGGCAGGGGGGATTCCTCAACCCCGTCTCACGCAACCGTAATTCGCAACCTCGGCACGGCAAGGGGCCAGGCCTGAAAAACCGTCCGGAAATGCGGCACGAATTCGCCCATCGCGCCGGGTTTTGCGTCAATTATGGAACGATCTGGGCTTGTCTAGGCGACCGCGTGCGCCAGCGCGCAGTGCCGCCAAAGCGCGTCCAGTGCTTCGACCAGATAGTCGATGTCGGCGTCGCTGTGCAGCGGCGAGGGCGTGATCCGCAACCGTTCGGTGCCTTTCGGCACGGTCGGGTAATTGATCGGCTGCACGTAGATGCCCCAGTCGTCCATCAGGATGTCGCTGATCTGGCGGCATTTCACCGGATCCTTGATCATCACCGGGATGATGTGGCTGTCGTTCGGCAGATGCGGGATGCCGAGTTGGTCGAGCCGTGCCCGGAGCTTCGCCACTTGCCGGCGCTGGCGCGCGCGTTCCATGTCCGACTGCTTCAGATGCCGGATCGAGGCGCGTGCCGCGGCCGCGACGGCCGGGGGCAGGGCGGTGGTGAAGATGAACCCGCTGGCGAAGCTACGTACGAAGTCGCAGAGCGCCGCCGATCCGGTGATATAGCCACCCACGACCCCATAGGCCTTGCCGAGCGTCCCCTCGATCAGGTCGATCCGGTCGGCCAGTCCTTCGCGTTCCGATATCCCGCCACCGCGCGGGCCGTAGAGGCCGACGGCATGAACCTCGTCGAGATAGGTCATCGCGCCGTGATTCTCGGCGACCTCGACGATCTCGGCCATCGGGCAGATGTCGCCATCCATTGAATAGACAGACTCGAAGGCGACGATCTTGGGCCGGTCGGGGCCGATCGCGGAAAGCTTCCGGTCCAAGTCCTCGACGTCGTTGTGCCGCCAGATCACCTTGTCGGCGCGGGAATGGCGGATGCCTTCGATCATCGAGGCGTGGTTGCCGGCATCTGACAGGATCACCGCGCCGGGTAGGCGGGCGCCCAGGGTGGATAGAGCGGCCCAGTTAGAGACGTAGCCGCTGGTGAAGAGTAGCGCGGCCTCCTTGCCGTGCAGGTCGGCGAGTTCCTGTTCCAAGAGCAAATGATAGTGGTTGGTTCCCGAGATGTTGCGCGTGCCACCCGCCCCGGTGCCGCATTCATCGATTGCGTCTTTCATCGCCTGCATCACTGCGGGGTGCTGACCCATGCCCAGATAATCGTTCGAGCACCAGACTGTCACCTCGCGCTCTCCGCCGTCGCAATGGTTCCTGGCCCGTGGGAAGCTGCCGCAGCGCCGTTCCAGATCGGCGAAGATCCGGTAATTGCCTTCGTCTTTCAACGTGTCCAGCTGGGCGGAAAACAGCGCGTTGAAATCCATCTCTCACTCTCCCGGGGTCAGTGTCTTGTCGTTGGCTTTGGGCGCAGGGATCATCCAGCGCCAGAGTTTCTCGTCCGGTAATGGCAGGACCATCAGCCAGTGTTCCAGCAGCGCCAGGGCGGTCAGAGCGGCGAGCAGGGCAAAGCCGACTGCCGCGCCGGGTGTTGCCGCGGAATAGAGACGTTCCAGCCAGCACGCGGTGGCGAAACTCAAGAGCGTCACCGAGATCGGGAAGATCCAGCTGTGGCTGCGCTGGCGGAAATGGCTGGGCAGGTGCGATAGCGGGCCGGGCAGGAACTCGATATTAATCTTCGGCACGCCGAGAAACAGGTTCAGCTTGGCCGAGATCCGTGCAGCGTAGAGCAGCGCGAAGGTCCAGAGCGCGAAGGTGTTGACGGCTTCGCGGCTGGCGATGATCAGGACCGCCAGGCAAAGGACCAGCAGAACCTCGTGGAAAGCGACGGTGCCCCAGGCCCGCATGAATCGCTCGAACCCGGCGGTGCCGGGAGGGCAGGGGACCGGGTTCGGGCCGGTCACGATGCCGGACAGGAACGCCAACTCGACCCAGCCCCAGATCGCCAGCGCCGAAAGGAACGCGACGTAGACCGCCGCGACACTGTCGGATCCCAGCGTCTGCCAGACCCCGTAGCAGCCCGCCATCAGGAACGGCAGGCCGAAGATGCTGGTGAGGAAATGCGCGTCTTTGCCGACGCGGTCGGCGCTCTTGACCACCCAAAGGATCGCGCCGGTGGAAAACCACCAGACGAACAGCGCAAAGAGCGCCGCGATCCAAGGAGAGGCCATCATCGCACCATGCGCTCTAGTAGGCCGGCTGCAGCCGCGTGGTTTCGGGCACGCGGTGTTTGTTGGCGGGGATTGTTAGCAGGGACGCAAAGGCTAGGGCCGCTTTGGCGCTGCCACCAAGCTCCTTCAGTTTGCCGCCGATGCCGCCCTGTTCCTTGCCTTCTGCAATTTGCACATTGGCTTTGTGCAGACGTTCCAGGCTCGGCTGCCAGCGCGGATGCTCGATATCGAGTGTGATCGGGAAGATCTGTTCGCTGAGCTTCGAGGTCTTGGTGAAGACCTCATGCGCGTACCAATCCGGATCGACGCCAAGCGCCTTATGGAATGCCGGGCGCTGATGGTCGCGGACATACATCGTGGCGTAGACCGCGGTGAGGAAGAACTTGATCCAGTAGACGTTTATGCCTTGGGTCAGCTTCGGATCGGTCTTCATCAGCAGGGCGAAGGCCTCGCCGTGGCGGAACTCGTCATTGCACCATTCCTCGAACCACTTGAAGATCGGGTGGAACCGGTGCTCGGGGTTCGCCTGCAGGTGCCGGAAGATGGTGATGTAGCGGGCGTAGCCGATCTTCTCGCTGAGGTAGGTGGCGTAGTAGATGAACTTGGGCCGGAAGTAGGTGTATTTCTTCTTCTGGGTCAGGAAGCCCAGGTTCACCGCCACTCCGGCCTCGCGCAGGGCATCGTTGATGAAGCCCGCATGCCGCGCCTCGTCGCGCGCCATCAGCTGGAACAGTTGCGTGATTTCCTTGTTCGCGCCGCGGCGCTTCATCTCTTTGTAGAGCACGCAGCCCGAGAACTCGGCGGTGCAGGAGGAGATCAGGAAGTCGATGAACTCCTTCCGCAGATCCGGGTCCATGCCGTCCCAATCGACGTGGTCCCAATCCTCGTTCTTCTTGAAATGGCCTTTGTTAGGGTCGCTAACCATCTCGCCGATCAGCGGATCCCATTCGTCGCGCACGCCCTCGACGTTGATGGCGTCAAGCTCGTCGAAATCGGTCGTGTAGAACCGTGGGGTCAGCAGGGTGTTCCGCATCGCCACTTCGGTGGCCGAGACGGAATCGAGGACGGCCTGGGCCTCTTGAATGGCCAGGCCTTCCTCGACGGTGGTGGCGTCGGCGGAGTGCTGGGGCAGGGGGGTCTGGACGTTCATAGCTTGACCTCCTCGCTGAACGAGAATTCGCACAGTTCCATGACCTCGAAATCGCCGGTCAGCCGGGTCCACAGCTGTTCCAGCTTGGACGCGCGAACGATGATCGCCTCGCGGTCTTCGCTTACGATCTCACCGAAGGGCGCCATGATCTCGGGCCCTTGTACCTTCACCTCGTCGCCGGGATAGACCACGGCGCCGTTGTTGAACCGCACGTGCGCGTGCAGGCTTTCAAAGCAGTGGCTGATTTCGACCGTGCAGGGCGCCCGTTCGATCTCTTTCGTCAGAAGTCCCATGGTTTCGGTTCCCTTTTGTCTTGGCTTCAGTTGGTCAGCAGCCGTTCAAACGCGGCCTTGTTGTCTTGTCCGAAATTGCCCAGCTCGGCGCTCCACCCGGTTTCGGGGTCGTGCACAGCAAGTCGGCCGTTGGCGTAGGCCACCAGCTCGACAGGCGGATTGCCGGCAACGCGGTTTTTGCCGCGCTCGTGCGCCATGGCGTTCTGGATCACGGTAATGAAGCCGCCATGCGCCAGATCGGCTAATACGGTGCCGTCCGCCGCCAGCACCTTCACTGCCTTGGCGCCTCCGCCTTCCAACATGATCTGGCGGCTTTGCAGCACCTCGGCCTCGTGCGGCACGCCGACATGCGGCCTGTCGGTGTAGACCCCGAAGCTGACGATGACGAGCGAGGCCATGGCCAGCGCGAACATCGCCCGCACCAGCACCTTGGGGATCATTTCCCGGTCGGTGTTGCGCAGCTGCGGCGCGCGCGGGGTGTAGGTTTGATCGGACATCTCTTCGGTTCCCAGGTTTTGTTATTCCGCGGCGACGGCGGTTGGTTCGAGACGGGTGACTTCGGGCTGGCTGACCCGGGTCTCGGCGGCCTCGGCGAGGATACGCGCCACGTTTTCGGCGTCGGGGATGCAGCGCAGCGCCGGTTCGGTCTTTTTCATCCGCCAGGGGCGGACATGCGGCCAGCAGATCAGATAGCTGAGCTTGGTTTCGCCCAGCGTTTGCATCGCGATGGTGCCGGTGCCGGATGTCTTCAGATCCAGATTGGCGGTCCCGAGCTTTTTGTAGGGGATGTTGAAGGTCACGGTCAGCGCCGCACCGATCCGCATCGCCACCCGCGCGGTGGTGATCGTGTAGACCGTCGAGCGTGCCTGCACCCAGGCGATCAGGAGGATGATCGCACAGGTGACAAACCCAAGCGCCAGCAAGGGCAGGGCGGTCAGCAACACTGATGGAAAGGGCACCTCGGTCGACGCCACGCCCACGCGCCAAAGGCTGAGCAGCACGAACCAGCCTGCGACCCAATAAAGCCCCATCGCCTCGCGCGCGAGCGCCCAGGTTTGCGGCCGTCCCTGCCAAAGGATCTGCTCTCCGCTTGGCGGGCGGGCGGGCAATCCGCGGACGGGTTCAAAGGCAAAGTCGTCGTGGGGCATGGCTAAAGCCCTTTCCTATCAGTGCGTTACGCTAGGTGTTCCTAGTCGTACATGGCGCCGCCTGCGACGTAGCCGCAGATCTTGTCTTCCTCGAGCAGGGTGACCTGATCGGCCGCCTTGGTCGCCGGAATACCGGGGAAGCGGCCGGAGTTCAGCGATTTGACCCAGACGTATCGGGGCTTGATCTTGGCCATCGTCATCGGGACCAGCCGCTTGCCGCCGCCGTCCTTCAACTCGACCTCCAGGTAGCGGACCATCTGCTCCGGCACGTCGATCCACATGTCGCTGATCGTGCCGGCGATGGTGTCGTCTTTGCCAACTACCGGCATGCCGCGCGGGTCGGTGCCGGCGGATACCGCATAGTCCTCGACGCTGCCCATGGGCCGGATTTTGACATGCCCGTGGCCGTCCAATTCCGGAACGTCGCGGCGCGGGGCCCAGCTGGCCGGGCCGACGCCGTCTGCCAGCGCGTCGCCGGTGGGGATATGCGGGAAGCCGTCGCTGTCGCTGCGCTGCAAAGCCAGGTCGTCGCGGTCGCCACGCTGGCCCGAAGGCACAGTGACCTCGCCGCGCCCGTCGCGCAGGTGGAAGGTCTTGTCCTTCGGCACCGGGAATGGGCCCTGGTTGCCCGCTGGATTGCCGTCGTCATCCTCCAGCGGATACCCTTCGCGCATGTTCTCGGTCTGTAGGTAGTAGATCAGCAGCGCGAAAAAGATCCAGAACAGCCAGATCGACAGGCTCGCCAGATCGAAGTTGCCAAAGAAGTTTACGCCAACCATGTCGTGTCCTCCGAGGTCAGGTGGGGAAGTCGGCCAGGCCTATCTTGCCGGCTGCCCCTTGGGTTGGTTGCGGTTGGAAGCTGATCCGCACGAGCGGACCCAGGACGATGAGCGTCGCGAAAAGGAGCGCGATCTCAGTGTGATAGACGAAGGAATAGCCGGTGGAGGCGGTATTGAGCGCCTCGCCCAGCTTGCCCGACAGCGCCAGGCCGTTGACGCTGTCGCGCAGGGTTCCGCCGAGCGCGATCGCCAGGCCCGCCGCCGTCGCCTGCGCCGCGCCCCACGCGCCGAGCGCCAGGCCGCGCCCGGCGATGCCTTGCGCAGGCATGGTCATCGCCGCCATCAGTGTGGCCACAGCAAAGAGGCCGCTGCCGAAGCCGATGCCGCAGGCGCCGGCGAAGAACAGTGCGGTGGACCCCATCGGCGCGGCGAACACGACCGCCGAGAACGCCGCGATGCCGTAGAGCAGCCCGCGCGCGCACATCCGGTAGGGGTTCAGCCCGCGGGCAAGCCAGCGGGCGGCCAAGGCGAAGCCGGTGAGAGCGCCCGCGGCCCACAGGGCGGTCAGAAGCGTCGTCGCCGACACGGACAGTCCCAGGATTTCGCCGCCATAGGGTTCCAGCAGCACGTCCTGCATGTTGAAGGCCAGAGTGCCCAGCACCACCACGGCCAACAGCCGTCCGGCATCGCCGCCGCTGGCGTAGTCGGCCCAGGCCTCGCGGAATTTCGGCCGCGGCGCGGTGCGTTCGGCCTTTGTCATCGGCCGCACACGCTCCTGCCGCCAGAGCGCGATGAGGTTCAAAATCAGCGTCGCCACGGCGGCGCCTTGGACCACCTGGATGAGCCGCAGGCTGGAATAGTCGCGCAGCAGCCATCCGATGATCAGCGCGGAAATTCCCATACCGATCAAGAACATAACGTAGAGCATCGCCACGACCCGCGGGCGGGTTGGGTCCGTCGCGCGGTCGCTGGCAAGCGCCAGCCCGGCAGTCTGGGTCATGTGAAGGCCCAGGCCGGTGATCAGAAACGCCAACGCCGCCAGAACCTCGCCGGCGAAGGGGATTTGGTGCACCGTATCGCCGCTCAGGACCAGCAGCGCGAAGGGCATGATCGCCAACCCGCCCATCTGCCAGAGCGAGCCGAACCAGAGGTAGGGGATGCGTTTCCAGCCAATGGCCGAGCGGTGCGTGTCGGAGCGGAAGCCTAGAAGCGCCCGGAATGGCGCCACCAGGACCGGCAGGGCGATCATGATCGCGACGATGGTTGCGGGCACGCTGAGTTCGACGATCATCACCCGGTTCAACGTGCCCAGCAGCATCACCGTGGCCATGCCGACCGAGATCTGGAACAGCGACAGACGCAAGAGTTGCCCTAGCGGCAGGTCGTCCGACGCGGCGTCCGAGAACGGCAGCAGCCGCGCCGAGATAGTCTTGACCTGGCTGCGCGTGACGATCATGGTCGCAGCTCCATCGCCTGGCTGATGTAAAAGCCGCTGGTGATCCGAGTGACGGGTCGCAGCGCCGCCTTGACGCCCGCGTCGCGCAGGGCGCTGGCGATCTGCGCCTCGGAATGCGGCACGATCGCGGGAGAGCGGTCAGAGCGAGGGAACAGCTTACCGGCCACATGCATTGCCGACAGCAGTGGCGTTTTGGGCGCAACGGTGAAGACGATCTTTCCACGAGTCCGGCCGGCCAGTTCCTCCAACGCCGCCGCAATGTCCGGCGCGCGGTAGTGGATCAGCGAATCCATCGCCATGACGAAGTCGAACCGTCCGTGGCGCGCGTCCAGCATGTCACCCGCGACGAACTCGATCTGCCGCAGCAGGGCAGGGGGGGTGCGCCGCCGTGCGACGTCCAGCAGGCTCGGTGAAATATCGACCGCCACGACCAGCGCGCCCCGTTCGGCCAGCGCGACCGACATCGGCCCGGCCCCGCAGCCCGCGTCGAGCACGCGCGCACCGTCCAGGCGGGCGGGCAAGCACTCCAGCATCGCCGCACGCATCGCGTCGCGGCCTTCGCGCACGGTCTGCCGGATCCTGCTGACCGGCGCGTCCGATGTCAGACGCTCCCACGTCTTCGACGCGGTGCGGTCGAAATAGGTCTCTAACCTGTCCCGTGTCGCCTCATAGGTCATCAGTCAAACCCCAGAAGCTCAAAAATGTCGCGGTCGGGCAGGGGGGCGGGGGCCAGAGGCTCGGTTCCGGCCCATAGTGTTTCGGCCAGCCGCACGTATTCGGCGCGGCACTGAACGATGTCCTCGTCTTCGGGCATCTCAAACAGCGTCTTTTTCTTCAGGCGAGAGCGCCGGATTGCATCGACATCGGGCATATGCGCGATGCGTCTGAAACCCACGGTCTTGCAGTAGCGGTCTACCTCGTCGGTGTCCTTCGACCGGTTCGCCACGCAGCCCGCCAGACGCACCGAATAGTTCTTCGACTTCGCCTGCACCGCGGCGATGATCCGGTTCATCGCATAGATCGAGTCGAAGTCGTTCGCCGTCACGATGACTGCTCGATCAGCATGCTGCAGCGGCGCGGCGAATCCGCCGCAAACCACATCGCCAAGCACGTCGAAGATCACCACGTCGGTGTCTTCCAGCATGTGGTGCTGTTTCAGCAGCTTCACGGTCTGGCCCACAACGTAGCCGCCACAACCGGTGCCCGCCGGCGGCCCGCCGGCTTCGACGCAGTGCACGCCGTTGAAGCCCTCGGTCACGAAATCCTCGGGCCGCAACTCCTCGGCGTGAAAATCTACGTCCTTGAGGATGTCTATCACCGTGGGCTGCAGATGCCCCGTCAGAGTGAAGGTCGAATCGTGCTTCGGGTCGCAGCCGATCTGCAGCACCCTTTTTCCCAGCTTAGAAAACGCCACGGACAGGTTTGACGAGGTCGTGGACTTGCCGATCCCGCCCTTGCCATAGACCGAAAACACCTTGGCGCCTTCGATCTTCATCGAGGCGTCCTGATGCACCTGCACCGACCCTTCGCCGTCTTCGCCTTTCAAGACCGGCGGTGCGCCGAGTCCCCGGGCGCGCAGCCCGATTTGCTCGCGCTCGTTGGCGAGTGCGGCGGGGGGCGATTTCAGGTCAAGCGGGCTCATGTGTCTCCTTCCCGGCCTACTCGGCCGCAATCCCTTCCAGCCGGTCTTCCAGCTCGTCCGCCGCGCCTTGCAGGGCAGCGAGCGTGTCGTCGTCGGGCTGCCAATAGTCCCGGTCATGCGCTTCCAGCAGCCGGTTCGCCATCCGGGCAGAAGCCGTGGGATTCAGCTCGGCCAGCCGCCGCCGCATCTCATCGTCCAGAACGAATGTCTCGGAGATGCGCTGATAGACCCAAGGATCGACGTCGCCTGTTGTGGCCGACCAGCCCATGGTGTTGGTCACATGCGCCTCGATTTGGCGCACACCTTCGTGGCCGTGCTTCAAGAGGCCCTCGTAGAATTTCGGGTTCAGGCTGCGGCTGCGGGTTTCCAGCGCAATCTGATCTTTCAGCGTGCGGACCTTGCCCTCGCCACGTGTCTGATCGCCGATATAAATCGGCGCCTCGGCGCCCCGCGCCCGTTTCACCGCGCGGGAAATACCGCCGAGCGTGTCGAAATAGTGGTCGACTGTGGTGACGCCCAACTCGACCGATTCGAGGTTCTGGTAAGCGAGATCGACATCCCGCAGCGTCTTTTGCAGCAGCGCGGCGTGCTTGGTGGCTTTGCCGTTCACGCCATAGGCAAAGCTCTTTCGCGCTTCGTAGGCGTCGGCGAGTTCTTCCTCGTCGCCAAAGGCAGAGCTTTCAACCAGCTGGTTGACGTTCGAGCCGTAGGCGCCTTCGGCGTTGGAGAAGACGCGCAGCGCGGCGGTCTCTAGGTCCACGTCCATCTCTTGCGCGTAAGCAAGCGCGTGGGCGCGGATGAAGTTCATTTCCAGCGGCTCGTCGGCGCTTGCCGCCTTGAACGCTGCCTCGGCCAGCATCCTGGTCTGCAGCGGCAACAAGTCTCTAAATATCCCGGAAAGCGTCATTATGACGTCGATCCTTGGCCGCCCAAGCTCTTCCAGCGGTACAAGATCGGCGCCCGACAGCCGCCCGAACGAGTCGAAGCGGGGTGACGCGCCCATCAGCGCCAGGGCTTGTGCGATCGGCCCGCCGTCGGACTTGATGTTGTCCGACCCCCAAAGCACCAGCGCCACCGATCGAGGCAGCTTGGCATGGGTTTCCAGCAGTCTTTCGGCCTGTTTCGCCCCATCGGCCAGGGCAAAGGCGGTCGGCATCCGGAATGGATCGAAGGCGTGAATGTTGCGCCCGGTCGGCAGGATCTCGGGCGATCGTATCAGGTCGCCGCCCGCCACCGGCGGCACATAGTGTCCGGCGATTGCGCGCATCAACGCCGGCATCTCGTTGTTCTGCGCCAAGAGATGGTCCACACGGGCGCGCATCTCGTCGTCGCAATCGGCCATCACGCGCACATGTTCGGCCCGTTCCGCCGCGCCGATCTGTCGCCCGACCACATGCAGCCCGTCGGGGATCAGTGCGTCCTCGGTTTCCAAAAGTTTCAGCCACAGCCCCTTTGGATCGCTGCCGTCAAGGTCCACCGCCGCCGCTTGGTCACGGATCAACGCCTCCAAGTCGTCCCGGTCTGCAGCTTCAGGCGTCAGTTCGCGCCAACGCGTCATGCTGTCCTTGAGTTCCAACAGACCCTTATAAAGCCCCGAGGCCGCGAGCGGCGGGGTAAGGTGCGTGACCGTGACCGCATTTGCCCGCCGCTTGGCCAGCGTCGCCTCAGAGGGGTTGTTGGAGGCGTAGAGATAGACGTTGGGCACGTTGCCGATCAGCCGGTCGGGCCAACATGTGGCCGACACCCCCGCCTGCTTGCCCGGCATGAATTCCAGCGCGCCATGCATCCCGAAATGCAGCAACACATCGACGCCAAATTCGTCCCTAAGCCAGCGGTAGAAAGTCGAAAAGGCGTGTGTCGGTGCAAAGCCCGCCTCGAACAGCAGCCGCATCGGGTCGCCCTCGTAGCCGAAGGCCGGCTGCACGCCGACAAAGACCTTGCCGAATTTTTGCCCCAGCACGAAGACACCATGCCCGTCCGATTGCACCCTCCCCGGGGCTGGGCCCCAAACTTGTTCGATTTCGGAAAGCCAAGGTGTCTTACGCACGATATCGTCGGCAGGCACATGCGCCGCAACATTCGCTTCTTGCCCGAAGCGGTCCGCGTTGCCACCGAGGACCGCCTCACGCAGCGCCTCGACCGTCTCGGGCGGTTCCAGATCGTAGCCCTGCGCCGCCATCTCATGCAACGTGTTGAAAAGGCTTTCGAAAACGGAAAGGTATGCCGCGGTGCCGATGGCGCCGGCATTGGGCGGGAAGCCAAAAAGCACAATGCCGACCTTGCGTTCGGCGTTACCCGCTCGCCGATTCAAGCCCAACCTAAGGGTCTTTTCGGCCAATGCCTCGACACGCTCGGGGCAGGGGGCCATGGCATTGTGCGACGGCTCTGCGGGGTCGGACCGGTCGCTGCCATGGCGGCCGGCAAAGACCGTCGGGTTGGTGGCGCCGTCGATCTCCGGCAGGGCGATCAACATCGTCGTTTCCACCGGCCCCAGTCCGCCCGAAGACGCTACCCATTGACCAAGGGTCTGGAATTCCAGCGGATGTGCGGCCACGTAGGGCACGTCGAGGGCGCCGAGTAGCTCCACCGCCGCTGCGCTGTCGTTGTAGGCGGGTCCGCCGATCAGCGAGAAACCGGTCAAGGACACCAAAGCATCGATCTGGCCCTTGTGATAGGTCTCGACCGCCGGGCGCCCGTCGAGCCCGCCGGCGAAGGCCGGGATCACGCGCACGCCGCGGGCCTCGAACGCCTCGATGACGGCATCGTAATGCGCGGTGTCCGAGGCGAGCACGTAGGACCGCATCAACAATAGTCCTACTGTCGCCACCGGTTTGCGCGGCACAGGCAGGTCGGCCAGGTCGGCGGTGATACGTCCGGGCAGGGTGGGGTGGTAGAGCCCGACTTCGGGGTATTCCACCGGCGCTTCGGACAGCGTCCCGCGCCAAAGCGCCTCACTGGCGTAGCGTGAAATCAGAAACCGCACCATCTGCTCGACATTGTCATCCGAGCCACCGAGCCAATACTGCATGGTCAAGAACCAAGCGCGCAAATCCTGTGCCTTGCCAGGGATGTACCGAAGGATCTTCGGCAGTCTGCGCAGCATCCGCATCTGCTTGGCGCCGGAATTGGCAGAGGGCTTCCGGGACCCTCGCAACTTCTTGAGAAGCCTCATCGCCCCATTGGCAGGCTTCGACATGTCCAGGTCGCCCATCCTAGTCAGCCGGACGATTTCGGAATCAGCGATCACTCCGATCATCGCGTCGCAGGTCTCGCGACGCGCCTCCAAATCGGGCAGGATCGCTTTGACGTGTTCCTCGATGAACAACAGGTTGGCGATGACGATGTCGCCGAACCGCACCGCGTCCCGCGCTCGTTTCAAAGCGTCGGGGTTCTCGGACCACTCGGCGGCTGCGTGCACACCGACCGACAGACCTGGGAAGTCTGCCGCCAGTCGTTCAGTCACCCGCGCGGCGGGACCGGCGGAATGGGCATCGAGAGTGACGATCACCACCCGATAGCCGGGGATATGACCGTCATCGCGCATAATGCGCCTTCGCCTCGTAAAGGGTGTCGATGGAAATCTCGGCCACCCCACGTTCGGCGGCAAATCTCTCGGTGTTGCGCTTGGCCTTGCCGCGCACAAAGAACGGGATCTTGCGCAGCTCCTGTTCGGCATCGGCCAGCCAGACGATCTCGAAGCTCGACTCGACCGGTGCCGGATCTGGAGCAATTGCAGATGTTGCCACGCCTTCGTCGCGCTGCGCCGCCTTGCCGCCATGGTGGCTGGCTCCGGCCCCATCATGGAACTCGAAATCCTCGCGGAACATGGTCAGCAGGTGCTCTTCGAGCCCCATCACCAGCGGGTGCACCAGCGTGTCGAACAGCACGTTGGCACCCTCGAAGCCCATCACCGGCGAAAAGCGGGCCGGGAAATCCTGCACATGCACCGGCGCCGAGATTACGGCGCAGGGGATGCCGAGCCGTTTACCGATATGGCGTTCCATCTGCGTGCCGAGGATCATCTCTGGCTGCAGCTCGGCGATCGCCGCCTCGACTTCGAGATAGTCGTCGGTGATCAGCGCGGTCAGGCCCATTTCGCGCGCCAAAGCGCGTATCGGACGGGCAAATTCGCGGTTGTAACAGCCAAGGCCGACGACATCGAAGCCCATCTCGCCTTCCGCCACCCGCGCCATAGCGGCGACATGGGTGGCGTCGCCAAACAGGAACACACGCTTTCCGGTCAGATAGGTGGAATCGACCGACTGCGACCACCAGGGAAGGCGCAGTCGAGATTCGTCGATCAAGGCATCGATTCCGGCCAGATCAAGCACCTCGTCGATGAAGTCCCGTGTCGCGCCAACGCCGATGGGGACCGTTTTGGTGTAAGGTTGGCCGAGGCTCTTCTCGCACCACCGTGCGGCGGTCTCGGCCGTTTCGGGATACATCAGCACGTTGAAGTGCGCCGCGCCGAGTCGGGCGATGTCGGCGGGAGACGCGGTCATCGGCGCCACCACGTTCACTGCGATGCCAAGCACTGCCAGAATCGCGCGGATCTCGGCCACGTCGTCGCGATGCCGGAACCCAAGTGCTGTGGAGCCGAGCAGATTCACGCTGACCTCGCGGGTTCGCTCCATTGGCCGCGCCAGGTGGCGCACGATCTGAAAGAACGTCTCGTCCGCGCCGAAATTCTCCTTGCGCTGATAGCTCGGCAGTTCCAGCGGGATGACCGGCACCGGCAGCCCCATCGTCTCGGCCAAACCGCCGGGGTCGTCTTGGATCAGCTCGGCGGTGCAGGACGCACCGACGATGATCGCCTGCGGTTTGAACCGTTCATAGGCGTCGTGGCAGGCGCGCTTGAACAGATCCGCCGTGTCCGCTCCTAGATCGCGGGCCTGAAACGTGGTGTAGGTGACCGGCGGCCGTTGGTCCCGCCGCTCGATCATTGTGAACAGCAGATCGGCGTAGGTGTCGCCCTGGGGCGCGTGCAGCACGTAATGCAGCCCGGTCATGCCGGTGGCGACGCGCATCGCGCCGACATGGGGCGGGCCCTCGTATGTCCAGACCGACAGCTTCACGGCGCGGCCCGCTCCGGCAGCTGTTCGAGCCCCGACAGCTTCGCACGGCGGCGCAGGGGGCGCGAAAACAGTCCCGCCAGATCGCCCGCCTGCTCGTAGAAATGCACCGGCGTGAAGACCAGCTCGATCGCCCATTTGGTGCGCAGCCCCTCGGCCTCGAGCGGGTTGGCCAGACCCAGCCCGCAGACCGTAAGGTCGGGCCGCGCCGCGCGGCAGCGGTCGAGCTGAAGGTCCACGTCCTGGCCTTCGCTGATCACCGGCCCCTCGGTCAGAAGATCCAGGTCCGGAGCGCAGATGCCCCGGTGCAGGTACGGTGTGCCGACCTCGACCGCCTCCATCCCGCACTCGCGAGTGAGGAAGCGCGCCAGGGGCACTTCCAACTGGCTATCGGGGAAGAAGAAGACGCGCTTGCCGTTCAGATCCGCTGCCTGCGCGGCGATCGCTTTGCGCGCCCGTGCGCGCGGCGCAGCGGTGACGGACTCAAAGCGTTCTGGGCGCACGCCGAACTCCTGAGCAATGGCTCCGAGCCAGGCCGTGGTGCCCTCCTCACCGAAAGGAAACGGCGCGTCGATATATCGGGCGCCGCGATGTTCCAGAGCCGCGTGCGTGTCGCCGAGGAAAGGCTGAGTTAGAGCGAATACGGTGTTGGGCCCAACCGCCGGGGCGTCCTCGGCCCGCCGCGCGGGTAGGCAGCGCACTCGGTCGACGCCAAGCCCGGCCAAGAGCGACAGCGCCTGATCTTCGACCACATCCGGCAAAGCACCGACCAGCAGCAGCTCGCGCGCCTCGGTCGCCGGCAGCTCGGGCACCATCGCCGCCAGACAGGCGTCCTCGCCCTGCGTGAATGTCGTCTCGATCCCTGAGCCGGAGTAGTTCAATACACGCACATGGGGTGCATATACCTTACTGAGCCGTTCCGCCGCGCGGGCCAGATCGAGCTTGATGACCTCCGACGGGCAGGATCCCACCAAAAACAGCTGCCGAATGTCAGGACGCCTAGACAGTAGATGCGCCACTTCGCGGTCGAGCTCTTCGTGCGCGTCTGCCATTCCGGCGAGGTCTTTTTCCTCCAGAATCGCTGTACCGAATCGGGGTTCGGCAAAGATCATCACCCCCGCTGCGCTTTGCAGCAAATGTGCGCAAGTCCGACTTCCGACCACCAGAAAGAAGGCGTCCTGCATCTTACGGTGCAGCCATATGATGCCGGTCAGTCCGCAGAACACCTCGCGCTGCCCGCGTTCCTTCAGGATCGGAACGTCGCGGCATCCGCGGGCTGGGGGCAGGGGGGTGTGGTTGGTCACGCCGCGGCCTCGCTTTGAAGCCGCGCGAGGCGCAGTTTCCACAGGAATTGGCCGGCATTGACTACATAGACCGCATACGCGGCCAAGGCCAAGATCATCAACTCGACGGGTGCCAGGGACCCGGCCATAAGCGCCCATATATAAGCGGTGTGCAGCGCAATGACCGCGAAGCTGAACACGTCTTCCCAAAAGAATGGTCGGGCAAAAAGGTACTGGCCGAAGACCACTTTTTCCCAGATCGACCCGGTCACCATGATCGCGAACAAAAAGCCGGTTTTGATCAGGATCGAGACTGTCGCCGCCTCGTATCCCGCACCGGTCCAAAGGTAACGCAACACCAGCGCCAGCGAGATCAGGAAGGCGACGAATTGCAGCGGGGCCAACACCCCCTGCACCACGGTCCAGATCGTGGCGTCGCGGCGTGCCCGTTCGGCCGGCGTATAAAGCGCAACGCCACGGGCGCGGGCCGCATCGGGCAGAGACATCCATTGCTCCCAGTCAGGTCGTCTGCCGGAAAGACTACCGCCGCCGCCGGAAAAGTGTCAATCAAAACTTACACTCAATAGGTTGACAGATTCGCCGATTTCTGCACGGTGTCAGCCTGCATGACAGGTCGGGCCTGTCCCGTGAAAATGGCCGGTTCCATGCTTTTTATCCCCGCCCGCCGGCAAAATCACGGCAAGGTGTCAACTAACTTGGACAATCTCTTTGACATCGACTGCCAAGCGGGCGTAGTGTCACCGGCAGTCGCGACACGTGGCGAAACGCTGCCGATCTGCCCAGCGTTCCACTGGCGACGAGCAAGGGTACGCGTTGATGATCGACGGCCCAGATTATGCGGCTGCCCGCGGGGGTGCTAGGGACGAACAGACCGTCGAGTCGCTCGCCTCTCGGGTCATCTCTGTTCTCGCGGCCCGGGTCAACGGACCGAAGACGGGCGCCGACGACCGGCTGTTGGCGCGGCTTTGCGCCGCCGCGCAGTCACAGGATCCGACCGACCATTCCGATGTGATCGAAGAGATGCTCGCCGCCGGCATTCAACGGCGCAGCATTGCCGATGTTTACATCCCCGTTGCCGCACGGCGGTTGGGCGTGGCGTGGTGTGAGGATCAGACGAGCTTCGCCGAAGTCACCATCGGCACTTCCCGATTGCAGTCGATGCTACGCGGCCTGGGCGGCGTTTGGTCCGGCGACGTGGCAGAGCCTCACGAGATCCAACCCACCGTTCTGATGATCGTGCCGGCCGATGAATATCACACCTTGGGCGCGATGGTGGCGACGGGGCAATTGCGCCGCGCCGGTGTCTCGGTGCGTCTGTGCGCCGGCCAATCCACCGCGATGATCCTGGACCTGGTTGAGTCGTTCAATTTCGATGTCATCATGATATCCAGTGCCTCCAGCGAAAAGCTCGAGACGGTGCGCAAATTGATCGTCGACATCCGGTATTCCTTGCTGAACCCGACGCCGATCGTGGTTGGCGGCGCGGTGTTGGAGCTGGCCAGGGAAATCAAGGCGGTCACTGGAGCCGATCACGCCACCAACGACATCCAAGAGGCGCTTAGACTGTGCAAGTTGACGGCTTATCTGGCCGACAGCGCCCATTCCAATCCGCAGGGTTAGCGGATGCCGCCAGTTTCAATTTCGCGGAGGTCGGGCAAGTGACGTCTCGGGGCACGCGCTACTGGACAAGCGGAGCAATTCCGCTGGTCGCGCCGGAGCTTCTGGGCGACATCATAGCCACCGCCTCGGACATCTCGTTGGTGATTTCCGATGTCGGCAAGATTCTGTCGGTCCTCGTCAATCCAACTCACCCGTCCTTCGGCAATCTCGATCACTGGGACGGCCGTGACATCCGCAGCTTTCTGACCGTCGAGAGCGTGCCGAAGCTCGATGCGGTATTGGACGACATCGCACGCGACGAGATTCCCAAGCGCGGGATCGAATTGAACCATTCGGACGGGACGACTTGGGAATTCCCTGTCCGATACACGTTCCATCAGATCGGGCCAGACGGCGCGCTTTTGATGCTTGGGCGCGATCTGCGTCCGATCGCCGAGATGCAGCAACAACTGGTCAAGGCGCAACTGGCGCTGGAACGCGACTACGAGGCGCAACGCGAATTCGACACCCGCTACCGCGTATTGATGGAGGCGACCCGCGAAGGCGTCGCCTTTGTCGCAGTTGCGACCGGCAAGATCAGTGACGTCAACGATGCTGCCGCCACACTCTTTGGGGCCACCCGCGCCGAGCTGACCGGTGCTGCCTTCGCGCAAGAATTCGAAGGCCGCCGGCGGGGTGAACTGCTGGAAAGCCTGACCAACACGGCCATCGCCGACGGGGCACGACCGGTCGAATTGCAGGCGCGCCGGTCGCGCAAGCGCCTAAGTGTCTCGCCCTCGCTGTTCCGCGCGGCGGGCGAGCGGCTGCTGCTCTGCCGGATCGAAAGCGCCGACGAAGACGAGCCGATTACCGACGAGCTGTCGGAAAACCTGTCAGGCCTCTACCAGGAGGGTGCCGACGGCATCGTCTTCACCGATCGCGACGGTATCATCCGCGCCGCGAACGAGGCATTTCTGGACCTTGCCGATGTCGCCCATCTGACGCTGGTCAAGGGCAAGTCGCTGGGCGAGTACCTGTCACGCGGCTCGGTCGATCTGAAGGTCTTGATCGAGAACGCGGTTCGGTCAGGGCACATGAAGATGTACGCCACCAAGCTCGCCAGCGAATACGGCGCGCAGGTGTCGGTGGAGATTTCAGCGACATTCCTCAATGACCGCGCCAATCCGTCGCTCGTCTTTGTCATCCGCGACGCCAGCCGGGCCGATGCCGTACGCCAGCATGGGGTCACGGTCACTGACGACGGGGTGCGTAGCGTGATGGAATTGGTGGGCAACGCCACGCTGAAGGACATCGTGGCCGAAACCACCGACGTGGTCGAAAAGATGTGCATCGAGACCGCCGTCGAATTGACCCGCAACAACCGTGTCGCGGCGGCCGAGATGCTGGGGCTCAGCCGGCAAAGCCTCTATGTCAAGCTGCGCAAATACGGGTTGCTGCACAAAGACGTCGACTGATCCGGCAGCTGTCAACTTTTTCTGACACATCAGGCGCGCCGAGCCAGATAAGCCTTGCGAGTCGGCCTGGATTCGGGGTCTACTTGACGTCATGAGTGTCAGCGAAAGTTTACATACCCGGCGCTTGCCCGATCCCGCGGCGATGCTGGAGCTGATCAAGCCGATCACCTGGTTTCCGCCGATGTGGGCCTATCTCTGCGGCATCGTCTCGGCCGGCGTCGCGCCCTGGTCGCAATGGGGCCTTGTGCTGATTGGCGTCGTTCTGGCCGGCCCCGTAGTCTGCGGCATGAGTCAGGCGGCGAACGACTGGTGCGACCGCCAGGTCGACGCGATCAACGAGCCGCGCAGGCCGATCCCGTCCGGCCGCATCCCCGGCCGCTGGGGCCTTTGGATCGCGCTGGCGATGACGGCGCTGTCGCTGGCGCTTGGCTATACGCTCGGGCCTTGGGGGTTCGGCGCCACCGTCGTCGCGGTACTCGCCGCCTGGGCCTATAGCGCCGAGCCGGTGCGCCTGAAACGCTCGGGCTGGCTCGGTCCCGGCCTCGTCGGGCTGTGCTACGAGGGCCTGCCCTGGTTCACCGGTGCGGCGGTCCTGGCCCAGGGCGCGCCGGCCTTTCCGGTGATCGTGGTCGCGACGCTTTACGCGCTCGGCGCCCACGGCATCATGACGCTGAATGACTTCAAGGCGCTCGAGGGCGACCGGCAGACCGGCGTCCGGTCGCTGCCCGTCACCCAAGGGCCTGAGGTCGCCGCCAGGATCGCCTGCATCGGCATGGCCGTGCCGCAACTGGTGGTCGTCTCGATGCTGGTCATATGGGGACGCCCCTGGCACGCGCTCGCTGTCGCCGCCGTCCTGCTGGCGCAACTCGCCGCCATGCGCGTGATGCTGCGCGACCCTAAGGCCAAGGCGCCCTGGTACAACAGCACCGGCGTCGTGTTCTACGTCGCCGGCATGATGATCACCGCCTTCGCCGTGCGCACGTTGGAGATCGGCCCATGACGCTGTCCTGGCTGCAGATCGTCCGACTGGGACTTGTGCAGATGTGCCTCGGCGCCATCGTCGTGCTGACCACATCGACCCTAAACCGGCTGATGGTCGTCGAATTGGCGCTGCCCGCGGTGCTGCCCGGACTGCTCGTCGCGCTGCATTACGGCATCCAGATCACCCGGCCGAACTGGGGTTTCTTGAGCGACACCGGTGGCCACCGGACACGGTGGATCATCGGCGGCATGGTTGTGCTGGCGCTTGGCGGCCTCGGCGCCGCGTTCGGTGTCTTCGTGCTTGAGGCCAGTTTTGCCGCCGGCCTCGCCATCTCCATTGCCGCCTATGCGCTGATCGGCCTCGGCGTCGGCGCCTCGGGCACCTCGCTGCTCGCACTGCTGGCCACCGCGACCGCCCCGCGTCGCCGCGCCGCTGCCGCCACCATCACCTGGCTGATGATGATCGCCGGCATCGCCGTCACCGCCGCCACCGTTGGCGCGTTCCTCGACCCCTACAGCCCAGCACTCTTGCTGCGGATCGTCGCCGTCGTCACCGGCGGGGCCGTGGTGCTGACCGTCTTCGCCGTCTGGGGCATCGAGCAAAAAGTCATCGCCCGGACCGAGCCCGACCCGATGCCGTTCCGCGACGGAATCCGCGAGATCTGGTCCGAACGCCCCGCGCGCAACTTCACTATCTTCGTGTTCCTGTCGATGACCGCCTATTTCATGCAAGAGCTGATCCTGGAGCCGTACGCTGGCCTCGTCTTCGCCTTTACGCCCGGCCAGTCCACTTCGCTGTCCGGCGCCCAGAACGGCGGCGTCTTCCTCGGCATGGTGCTCGTCGGCGTCATGGCCACCGGCCTGCGGATCGGGTCATTGCGCAACTGGGTCGTCTTCGGATGCCTCGGCTCGGCCAGTGCACTTACCATAATCATGATTATGGGACAAAGCGGCCCGGGGGCACCGCTGATGGCCGCTGTCGTGGGATTGGGCTTTTTCAACGGCATGTTCGCCGTCGCCGCCATCGGCGCGATGATGGCGCTGGCCGGTCAGGGGCGCGGCCGGCGCGAGGGGACGCGCATGGGCCTTTGGGGTGCGGCGCAGGCCATCGCTGCGGGTTTCGGCGGTCTGCTCGGCGCCGCCGCCGTCGATGTGATGCGCGCGATGACGGGCACTGCGACGGCCTTTGGCACCGTCTTTCTGTTCGAGGCGCTGCTCTTTCTCGCCTCCGCAGTAATGGCGCTGCGCATCATGGAAGGCGGCGCGCCCCGCCCTAGCGCATATCTGGTTCCGGGAGAATGACGATGATCTATGATGTGGTAGTCGTGGGCGGCGGACCCTGTGGCGCGACCGCGGCCGAGGACCTGGCGCGGGCCGGCAAAAAGGTCGCGATGATCGACCGGGCGGGCCGGATCAAGCCCTGCGGCGGCGCCATCC
>JASJCA010000031.1 GCA_030066215.1 Rhodobacter sp.
CGTGGCGTTTGTCCGGCCGCGGCCGCCTCGAATTGCGCGACCAGTTCGGCATCGAACTCGGCGTCTTCGAGATCGTCGATGTCCGCCAGAGCCTCGAGCCAGGCCATTAGTTGCCTCTCACCGTCAGATTGCCGCGACGCCTGTGCATGCGCTCCCTCAAGACACGACCTGCCTGGCCACCGATACTACCGCGTCGCTGACGGGACCGTCATGCGGGACATCCACCAGCGTACTGAACCACGCTTCGTCGACTTCGTCCTCATCGATCAGATCGCATTCCATCCGGCGCAGCAGATCGGCCGCTTCCTGCGGCAGGCGCTCGGGCATCGCCTGCCCTGTCAGCATGCCCCACATGCCTGCCCAGTAGCGGCACACCGTCCAGGGGTTGTAGCCGCCGCCGCCCAGCACCAGAAACCGCGGGCTCAAGGACCGCAGCGCCGCCACCACCGCCCAGAGCGCGCCGTTCGACAGCGCCAGCCGTGACAGCGGATCCTCGGCCAGCGCGTCCGCCCCGCATTGCAGCACCACGGCGTCGGGCCGGAACCTCGCCACGGCGGGCTCGATCAGCGCCTCGCGCACCATCCGCATCTCGGCATCGTTGAACCCCCGCGGCACCGGCAGGTTGAACACCTGGCCCGCCGCGCCGCGCTCCTCCAGCGCCCCGGTGAACGGCCAGCGCCGCTCTTCGTGCACCGAGAGCAGCAGCACCTCGGGATCGTCCGAAAACGCCGCCTCGACCCCGTCGGGGTGATGCGCGTCGATATCCACATAGGCGATCCGCCGCACGCCCACCCGCCGCAGCGACAGCATCGCCAGGACCGGGTCGTTGAGATAGCAAAACCCGTTGGCGTAGCCCGGCATGCCGTGATGGGTGCCGCCCGCGGGCGAATAGACCACACCGCCGTCGCGCAACAGCTCGCCCGCCAGGATCGACGCCCCAGCCGCTGTCGCCGGGCGGCGGAACATCTCCGGAAACACCGGGTTCGCCGTGGTGCCGAGCCGATAGCGCGCCCGCTCGTCCTCGGTGACCGCTTGCCGCGCCTCGGCCCGCGCCAGCGCCGCGATGTAGTCGGCATCGTGAAACGCTTGCAGCGCCGCCGGCTTGGCCCGCGGGCTGGTCCGATAGCGCTCCGCCGGCAGCCAGCCCAGGACGCGGCACAGGTCCATGACCGTCGACACACGCGGCACCCGAAGCGGGTGCCAGGCGCCATAGCTCGACCCGCGATAGATCTCCGCGCCGAGGAAAAGCGGCCCGCTCACTCGGCCAGCAGCGCCTCGACCTGGCGGCGCAGCGTGCGCGACATCGGCCGCGTGGTGGAGCCATAGGTCGCCACCAACTCGCCCTCGGGCCCGATCAGCACCTTGTTGAAATTCCACCGCGGCGCAAAGCCGTGCTCCGCCGAGAGCCAGCGGTAAAAGGCGTGCGCCGCCTCGCCCCGCACATGGGTGATCTCGGTCATCGGCAGGTCCAAATCGAAGTTCAGCTCGCAGAACTCCTTGACCGCGGCCTCCGACGCCAGTTCCTGGTTGAAGTCGTCCGACGGCACCGCCAGCACCACCAGCCCGCGGTCGCGATAGGTGTCGTAGAGCGCCTGCAGCCCGTCATATTGCGGCGTGAACCCGCATTGCGAGGCGGTGTTGGCCACCAGGACCGGCCGGCCGCGCCAGTCCTCCAGCGCCAGCTCGCCGCCATCGATGGACGCGAAGACGAATTCTTTCGCCGACGCCGGCGCCACGATCATAATACTGCACAGCAGGGCAAGGATCACACGCATCGAGAAACCTCCGATTTCCCCAGACCTATCCCCGGCCAAGCCCTGGTCAAGACCCCGATCACGGGGGTTTTTCTTTGAATTACAGCCGGTCTCTGGTAGCCTTGGCCCAACGATAACCCGACCTGGCGTGGCGGGACGAGCGGAAACCAACGGCAGAGACATGAGCCTAGCCAAACCCAAAATGCGCCCGATCCGACTGTCCAACGGGCAGAAGGACGACGTGCGCACACAGTTCGGCGCGCTCTGCTACCGGATCCAGAAGGACAAAGCACAGGTGCTCTTGGTCACCAGCCGCGGCACCGGGCGTTGGATCCTGCCTAAAGGCTGGCCGATCGATGGCGCCACCCCGGTCGAGGCCGCCCTGCGCGAGGCCTGGGAAGAGGCCGGGGTCGAGGGCAAGGTCACCGGCAACGCGCTTGGGATCTACTCCTATATCAAGCGCGAGGACGGCGACCGCATGCCCTGCGTCGTTGCGGTGTTCCCGGTCCGGGTCAAACGGCTGGCCGACCGTTATCCCGAGGCCAAGGAACGCCGACGCAAGTGGTTTTCGCTCAAAAAGGCCGCCGCGGTCCTGGACGAATCAGAGCTGCGGCAAATCCTGCAAGGCTTCGACCCCATTGGCACAGCGCGTTAACGGGCCGGAAAGGGCGAATCTTGCATTCTGGGATTGGGCGGTTATCTACTGCCCAGCCGTAATAACCGAACGCTGGCGATGATCCGTTACACGCTCAAATGCTCGGCGGACCATGAGTTCGAAAGCTGGTTCGCCTCTGCCGATGCCTTCGAGGGTCAGAAGGCTGCCGGGCTCGTCGCCTGCCCGGTCTGCGGCGTGACCGAGGTGGACAAAACGCTGATGGCGCCGCGCGTGCGACCTGGGCGCGCCAAAGCGGCGGTTCCGGCGCCCGAGGCCAAGCACCAGGCGCTGACCAAGCCGCAAAACGAGATGGAGGAAAAGCTCGCCGACCTCCGACGCGAAATCGAAGCGAATTCCGACTATGTCGGCCTCAGTTTCGCCGCCGAGGCGCGCAAAATGCACGACGGCGACATCCCGCATCGGTCGATCTATGGCGAGGCCAAGGCCGAGGACGCCAAAGCGCTTTTGGACGACGGCGTACCGGTGGCCCCCCTGCCCTTCACGCCGACCCGCAAGTCGAATTGACGGGCTTTGGCCCGCGGTGGATCCGGCCCATTTCGGTTTGTGTGGTGCTGGAGGCGGCGTTGAACAACGAAAGCGTCTGAACCGACCAGTCCAGCAAACGTAAATGGTGATATCGGGCGATATCAGCAGCTTGCCGCGGAGCGGCTAAATTTTCTGCCCCGCGGAATGTTTCGCGCGCGAAACATTTGACGGGGGTAGATGCGCTTCGCGCATCCCAACCGTCCAGTGGACGGTTGGCCCCGTCAAAGGGCGGAGCCCAGCCAGAATCGACGGCACCGCCGTCGACAAATGGACCTTTTCCAGCTTCAAAGGGCGGAGCCCCAAGGGGCAGTCGCGCCAGCGACCGGACCGTCCAGTGGACGGTTCGCTCCGACAAAGGGCGGAGCCCCAGCCGGGATGGATCGCTCAGCCGGCACCCTCGACCAGCAGCACGGCCTTTTGCCAGCCCAGGTCCTTGCCGAAGACCCGGAACCGCCGCCGGACGTGGCCGTAGCGCAGGACCTCCTCGGCCGCGACGGCAAAGGGCGACCGGCGGATGTCGAGCGGGCGGAAGGCGCCGTCCTTGACGTCGGAATTCAAGGGCGGGCCGTAGTCGCCGATGCAGTTGGTGATCAGCGCGGCCGGATAGCGCTCCAGGACCGGCAGGAAGGCGGCGATGCGCGCATTCGACCAGTGCTGCAGCACGTCCTTGGCGATCAGAAGATCGGCCGCCGGCAGCGCATCCCAATCCTCGACCGCGGCATGGAAGCGCACCGTGGCGGACCCGAACGCCGCCCGGTTCCGCGCCTGCACCGCATCGACCAGGTCGAAGCCGTCATAGGCCACCCCGCGCCAGTCGATGTGCTGCGAAAACTGCCAGTCGCCGCAGCCCAGATCGACCACCGACCGCACCCTGCGCCGCGCCAGAAACGCCTGCAGAAACGCCACGTAGGGCTTGTTCGGGGCATAGGCCGAGCCCTCGCCCGACCCGCCCTTCCAGTGGTCGGTGCGGTAGATCCGCTCGAAGACGTCCTTCACCGCCTCAGACCGCCGGCACGCCGCCGCCCATCACCGTCAGGAACCAGTCGGTGTCGATGTTGCCGCCGCAGAGGATCACGGCGACCTTTTTGCCGGCCATCCGCTCGCGGTCCTGCATCAAAGCGGCCAACGGCGCCGCGCCGGCGCCCTCGGCCAGGTTGTGGGTGTCGCGATAGTAGACCCGGATCGCCTCGGCCACCGCCTCTTCGCTGACCGTCACGATGCGCTCGGCGCCTTGGCCGTAGATCGCTAGCGCCTCGGCCACCGGCACCCGCACCGCCATGCCGTCGGCGAAGGTGCGGGCCGAGTTGGTCTCGACCAGCCGCCCGGCCTCGACCGAGAGCTTCGCGGTCTGGGCATGCTCGCTGACCACGCCGACGATCTTGGTCGCAAGCCCAAGCGCGTCGCGCGCCAGGATGCAGCCGCAGATGCCCGAGCCGCAGCCGATCGGCACATAAAGCGTGTCGAGATCCGGCACCGCCGTCAGCAGCTCGTAGGCATAGGTCGCCACGCCGCGCACCAGGTGTTCGTGGAACGGCGGCACGGTGGCCAGCCCCTCGGCCTCGGCGACCCGGAACGCCTCGAGCTTGGCGGTGTCGAAGTCGTCGCCGAACTCGATGACCTCGGCCCCGAAGGCCCGCATCGCAGCGTTCTTCTCGACCGAATTGCCGTGCGGGACGTAGATCTTCGCGGTCAGCCCGGCAGCGGTGGCCGCCCGTGCCTGGGACTGGCCGTGATTGCCCCGCGTCGCGGTGCAGACGCCGCGCGCGCCCGGCTGCGCCTTGGTCAGCCAGTCGATGAAGGTGATCCCGCCGCGGACCTTGAAGGCGCCGGTCGGCGTGTGGTTTTCATGCTTGACCCAGACCTCGCAGCCGAGCCGGTCGGCCAATGTCGGCCAGGCATATTGCGGCGTCGGCCCCATCTGGCCATAGACCAGATCGGCGGCGGCTTGCAGATCCGCGACGGTCAGTTTCATGGCGGCCCTCCCCGGTGCGGGCGGGGCCCCTTGCCAGCCGCCCGCAGCCTGATAAGAAGCCCGCAAAGCAAGCGGGGACAAGGCGAAAATGCCGATCCTGGTGATGAAATTCGGCGGCACCTCGGTGGCCACGCTCGACCGGATCCGGCGCGCGGCCAAGCGGGTCGGCCGAGAGGTCGCCAACGGCTATGACGTCATCGTCATCGTCTCGGCGATGGCCGGCAAGACCAACGAACTGGTCGGCTGGGTCGAAGAGACCTCGCCGTTCTTCGACGCCCGCGAATACGATGCGGTGGTGTCCTCGGGCGAGCAGGTGACGGCCGGCCTGATGGCGCTGACCCTGCAAGAGATGGACGTACCGGCCCGGTCCTGGCAGGGCTGGCAGGTGCCGCTCAGGACCACCGCGGCCCATGCCGCGGCGCGGATCGTCGACATCCCAACCGAGAACATCGGGCAGAAATTCGCCGAAGGTATGCGCGTGGCCGTGGTGGCAGGCTTCCAGGGCATCGCCGAAGACGGCCGGATCACAACGCTCGGCCGCGGCGGGTCCGACACCACCGCGGTGGCCTTCGCCGCCGCCTTCGGGGCCGAGCGCTGCGACATCTACACCGATGTCGACGGCGTCTACACCACCGACCCGCGGATTTCGGACAAGGCGCGCAAGCTCGACCGGATCGCCTTCGAGGAGATGCTGGAGCTCGCCAGCCTCGGCGCCAAGGTGCTGCAGACCCGCTCGGTGGAATTGGCGATGCGCTATAAGGTGCGGCTGCGGGTGCTGTCGAGCTTCGGTGAGATGGACGACGCAGCCGGCACGCTGGTGTGCGACGAGGAGGATATCGTGGAAAGCAACGTGGTGGCCGGTGTGGCCTATAGCCGGGACGAGGCCAAGATGACGCTGATATCGGTGGCCGACCGCCCCGGCATCGCCGCGGCGATCTTCGGGCCGCTCAGCGAGGCCGGGGTGAACGTGGACATGATCGTCCAGAACATCTCCGAAGAGGGGCGCACCGACATGACCTTCTCTTGCCCCGTGGGCCAGGTCGCCCGTGCCGAGGCGGCGATGCTGAAGGCCAAGGAGGACGGGGTGATCAACTTCCACGACCTCGTGGCCGACACCGACGTGGCCAAGGTCTCGGTCGTGGGCATCGGCATGCGCAGCCATACCGGCGTGGCGGCCCAGATGTTTGAGTCGCTGTCGGCCGAGAACATCAACATCAAGGTGATCACGACGTCCGAGATCAAGATCTCGGTGCTGATCGACCGCAAGTACATGGAACTGGCGGTGCAGGCCCTGCACGACGCCTTCGAGCTTGAAAAGGCCGCCTGAGGCGCAGTGAGGCCAAGCGGGGTGTCAGGCGGGGATTGGCCCGGAGCGAGCGTTTGAAAATGAGCCGTAGGGCACGGATTCAAGGCGCGCAGCGCCGCCGTGCCCATTGCCACCCCGCGGGTCGGCGATGGGCACGGCTCAGCGTACGCTCGCGAACATTGCCTCCCGACCAAACCCGCAATTCGCTTCGACCCAATCGCATCACGCTTCCCGGCACGCCCGGCATCCGGCCGTGAAACACCGAATTTGACCCTGGGGAAACCCGTTCCCCTCACCCCCACCTTGTGCTCTAACTTGGCCCGATAGCCCGCGTCGGGCCGTTCAGGGGTGCCGCGTCCGCCATGGCCGATCAGACCGAAAGCGAAAGTCGCAAGCTTCTGGGCCGATTGCGCGACACGCTGGCCGAGGAGGGCGCCGGGCAGGCGCGGCTCGACCGGATCACCCATCTGATCGCCGATTCGATGCAGACCGAGGTCTGCTCGGTCTATCTGTTCCGCGATGCCGACACGCTGGAGCTGTGCGCCACCCAAGGGCTGAACCCCGAGGCAGTGCACAAGACCCGGATGCGCGTCGGCGAGGGGCTGGTGGGCCGCGTCGCCAGGACCTCGCAGCCGGTCAATACCGAGGACGCGCCGGCCACAAAGGGCTTCCGCTTCATGCCCGAGACCGGGGAAGAGGTCTATTCGTCGTTCCTGGGCCTGCCGATCCAGCGTCTGGGCGAGACCCTGGGCGTCCTGGTGGTGCAGTCGAAAGAGGCGCGGCGGTTCGACGGCGACGAGGTCTATGCGCTCGAGGTCGTCGCCATGGTGCTGGCCGAGATGGCCGAGCTTGGCGCCTTTGTTGGCGAGGGCGCGGCGCTGACCGCCCTGCACCAGCGCGCCGAGCTTTACCGCGGCACCGTCGGCCAGGAGGGCACAGCCGAGGGCCATGTCTGGCTGCACGAGCCGCGCGTGGTTGTCACCAACCCGGTGGCCGACGACCCCGAGGCGGAACTGGCGCGCCTGAAGGAGGCCGTCGAGACCCTGCGGGTCACCGTCGACGAGATGCTCGACCAGGTCGATACCGGCGATAAGGACCAGCGCGCGGTACTCGAGGCCTATCGCATGTTCGCCAATTCCCGCGGCTGGATGCGGCGGATGGAGGAAGACATCGCGCTTGGGCTCTCGGCCGAGGCCGCGGTCGAGAAAGAGCAGTCGACGGCGCGTGCGCGGATGGAGACGGTGCCCGACGCCTACTTGCGCGACCGGCTGCACGATCTCGACGATCTGTCGAACCGGCTGTTGCGGATTCTGTCGGGCCAGGGCAACGAGACCGGCGCCGAGATGCCCGCCAATCCGGTGCTGATCGCCGGCAACATCGGCCCGGCGGAGCTGTTGGACTATGGCCGCCAGCTCAAGGCGATCGTGCTGGAAGAGGGCTCGGTCGGCAGCCACGCCGCCATCGTCGCCCGCGCCTGGGCGATCCCGCTGGTGATCCACGCCAAGCGCATCACCGCCGAGGCGCTGAACGGCGACCACATCATGGTCGATGGCGAACAGGGCATCGTGCATCTGCGCCCCGACGACAATGTGATCACCGCCTTCCGCGACAAGATGGCGATGCAGGCCGAGGCGCAGAAGCGCTATGTTTCGTTGCGCGACAAGCCCGCCCAGTCGACCGACGGAGCTGTGGTCGAGCTTTACATGAATGCCGGTCTGATGGCCGATCTGCCCTCGCTCGACAGCTCCGGCGCCGAGGGCGTGGGCCTGTTTCGCACCGAGCTGCAGTTCCTGGTGCGCAACAAGATGCCGCGCCGGCAGGAACTGGTGGACATCTATGCCCGCGTGCTCGACGCCGCGCATGGCAAGCGGGTGCAGTTCCGCACGCTCGACATCGGCTCGGACAAGGTACTGCCCTATATGAAGCCCACCGACGAGCCGAACCCGGCGCTCGGCTGGCGGGCGATCCGGGTCGGGCTCGACAAGCCGGGGGTGATGCGGATGCAGTTGCAGGCGCTGATCCGGGCGGCGAACGGGCGGCCCCTGACGGTGATGTTCCCCTTCGTCGCGCAGTTCGACGAGTTCAAGACAGGCCGTGATTTCGTGCATCGCGAGCTCGAACGTGAGGCCGCGCTTGGCCATGTGCTGCCGGTGCATGTGGAGATCGGCGCGATGCTGGAGACGCCGTCGCTCGCGTTTGCGCCGCGGCAGTTCTTCGAGATGGCCGATTTCATCTCGATCGGCGGCAACGACCTGAAGCAGTTCTTCTTCGCCGCTGACCGCGAGAACGAGCGCGTGCGGCGCCGCTACGACACGCTGAACGTCAGTTTTTTGACCTTCATCGAGCGCGTGGTGGAGCGCTGCGCCGAGGCCGGCACGCCGGTGTCGTTCTGCGGCGAGGATGCCGGGCGGCCGATCGAGGCGATGTGCTTCGCGGCGATGGGGCTGCGCAAGCTGTCGATGCGCCCGGCCTCGATCGGGCCGGTCAAGAGCCTGCTGCGGCGCGTCGACCTGGCCGCCGCCAAAGCCGCCATCGACGAAGCCCGCGGCAGCGGCAACCAGTCGGTGCGGCCTGCGGTGATGAAATGGCTTGCCGGGCAGTCGCGGTAGCCGGGAGAGGTGAGGTCGATTCGAGGGAGCGGTGTTGCGCTGGGGCAGGCGTTGGCGCGCCGAGCGAGAAGCCGGGCCCATCGCCGACCCGCGGGGTGGCGAGCCGACGTTTGAACGACAGCACTTTATGGTGGACGAATCCGTAGGACCTCACGCAGTGTGCGAGGCTCGACAAATCGCCACCCCTCCGGGGCGGGTTGGCGATGGGCACGGCGGGGCTGCGCCCCTTGATTCCGTGCCCTAGGATCCACCCGAACGGTCGCTGCGAAAAAATACCGAGACGGAGCGGTTCCGATTTGGCGGGCGACGCCTTGGGCCAAGCGGTTTCGGATCGCTACGTGATCCGACCGATGCGAGGGGGTTTTACCCCCTCGCGCTCCCCCAGAATATTTTTGACGAGAAGAAGCGGCTTTTGGTGGCGGGTGGGGTCAGCAGGGCTCGTCTGGCGCCGGACCGTTGGCGAGCAGCTTGGCCAGAAGCGCGGCGAATTGGGTCCGCTCGGGCTCCTTGAGCGGTGCGCAGAGGGCGTCGTTGACCTCGCGCACGATGGCGTGGAGCTGCGGGGCGAGAGCGAGACCAGCCTGGGTGGCGGCGATGGAGTGGGCGCGGCGCGAGCCGGCGTGGGCGCCGCGGGTGACGTAGCCCTGCCGCTCGAGCGCGTCGATCGCCCGGCTGATCGCATAGGGCGCCATGCCAAAGCGCCGGCCGATCTCGGTCTGTGTCAGGGGTCCGTGCTCGAGCACCGTCATCATCACCGCGAAGGCGCCGAGGTTGATCCCGAAGGGCGCCAGGCGGGCGGTCATCGCCCTGTCGAGCCGGCCGGTGAGGCGCTGCAACCACCAGCCGATGCTGGCCTCGCGCACGGCGCGGGTGTCGTCGCGGACGGTCATGGCTGCACCGTAGCCGAAAAAGCTTGCATTCGCAACATTTGCAATTGCTACAATAGGCGGGCGATGCTATTCTCGCCCTCGCACCACAAGGGAGCCCGCCATGACCCGCTATCACCCGTTTCTGGTCGCTCTGCATTGGCTGATTGCGCTGATGATCATCCTGGCGCTGATTTTCGGCAGCACCCAGCTGGCCGGAATGCCGAACGACGACCCCGCGAAGATCGCCGGGCTGCGCGCGCATATGAGCCTGGGGATCGCGGTGCTGGTGCTGATGCTGATCCGGCTGGCCACGCGGCTTTTCACCGCCAAGCCGCCGCACGCCTCGACCGGCAACGCGCTACTCGACCGGGCCGGGGTGGCGACCCATTGGCTGTTCTACATCCTGGTGATCGCGATGGCGGGGTCGGGGCTGGCGACCGCGCGCATGGCGGGGCTGCCCGAGATCGTGTTCGGCGGCTCCGGCGCGCCGCTGCCTGAAGATTTCCGAATCTACCCGCCGCGGATCGCACACGGGATCATCGCCACTCTGCTCGGGCTGTTGCTGCTCTTGCACGTCGCTGCGGCGCTCTACCACCAGTTCGTCCGCAAGGATGGGCTGTTTGCCCGGATGTGGTTCGGCGACCGGCGGGCGTGAGCCGAGGCACGGTCGGCGCGGGAAGTTGAGTACTCTTGGCCTGGAGTAGGTGTTGGTCGCTTCGCGATGAGCCGTGCCCATCGCCGACCCGCGGGGTGGCGAACCGACCTCTGATCGGCAGCGCTTTATGGTCGTCGAATCCGTAGGACCTCAGGCGGTGCGCAGGTGTCGACAAATCGCCACCCCTCCGGGGCGTTCGTGGCCGCCCGAAAAGGTCCACTGGACCTTCTTCGAGCTACGAACTGGCGATGGGCACGGCGGGGCTGCGCCCCTTGATCCCGTGCCCTGGCCGGTGACGGCCCTCCGCTCCAACTCCGCATCGGTCTTACAAGCCAAAAGAACGGTCCCCAATACCGCTTACGTTCCGTCACCCCCCCCCCCGCACGGCCCGGGCGTCAGGCCCAGCGGGTGACTTGACCGCCGACCCCAGCCCAGTCGCCGTGGCCGAGGATGCGGTCGGGGTTGGTGGGCGGCGGCATCTCGACGCCGCTCAGCCGTTTGAAGCCGAAGCGGCCGTAATAGGGTTCGTCGCCGACCAGCAGCACCCGCCGCCAGTCGGCCGCCTCGGCGCGGATCAGCGCGTTGGCGATCACCAGCGCGCCCAGGCCCTCGCCCTGGTGGATCGGGTGCACCGCCACCGGCCCCAATAGCAGCGCCGGATCGCCGCCGACCCGCACCGGCCAGAACCGGATCGCCGCGGCCACCGCCTCTTCCGGGTCGCGCGCCACCAGGCACAGCGCCGCGATAGGGTCGATACCGTCGCGCAGCCGGTAGGACGACAGCGCCTCGCGCCCCGGCGCAAAGCACAGGTCGAACAGCGCCTCGACCTCCCACCAATCCTCGGCCGTCTCGCGGGCTAGGCGGTACACCCCCACAACCCCTTCGTTTTGCACTGGAAATCGCTCTAGCACGGGGCTAGGTGAGGCACAACGCGACCCCCGAGGAGCCCGCATGTTCTACCGCCCCGAAGACGGCCACGGCCTGCCGCACAACCCGTTCAACGCGGTCGTCACACCGCGGCCGATCGGCTGGATCTCGAGCCGCGACGACCAGGGCCGCGACAACCTGGCGCCGTATTCGTTCTTCAACGCCGTGGCCTATGTGCCGCCGCAGGTGATGTTCGCCTCGACCACCGCCAAGGAGGACCGCGACGGCACCAAGGACAGTGTCGGCAACATCCGCGAGACCGGGGTGTTCTGCGTCAACGTGGTCGAATATGCGATGCGCGAGGCGATGAACGTCTCGTCGGGCACCTACCCGCGCGAGGTGGACGAATTCGACCGCGCGGGACTGCAGAAGGCCGAATGCGAGACGGTCGCCTGCGCGCGCGTCGCCGCGGCGCCGGCAAATCTGGAATGCCGGCTGACGCAGATCGTGCAGCTGCCCGGCGCGGCGAATTTCGTGGTTTTCGGCGAGGTGACCGGCGTGCATCTGCGCGACGACTGCCTGGTCGAGGGCCGGTTCGACATCACCCGGTTCCAGCCGCTCGCGCGGCTCGGCTACCGCGACTATGCCCGCGTCGCCGAGGTCTTCAGCCTGGCGCGTCCGGACGACTGACATGCATCGTCAAATCGCGCAGGAAATCCTCGATTTCGTCCATGTGCCGCCCGGCCTGCACGTCCTCGGCGTGCATCACCAATAGGCCGTCGGGCGCGCGGCCGAGCAGTGCCGTGGCCTCGGCGGCGGCCTGGTCCTGCGGCGGCGGGCCGCCGGCGGTCAGAAACAGCCCGACCCGGGGCGGCAGCTCTGACAGGCCGGCGAGGTAGCTGCGCACCGGCGCGGCCAGCACGCCCGACCAGACCGGAGAGCCCACCAGCAGGCAATCGGGGGCTTCGCCGGGCGGAGCGTAGGAGATTGCCGGCCGCTGCCGCCGCCAACTCGCCCGGCCGGCCTGAAGCCAGCCCCAGAGCCCGGGGCCGTAGCGGTCGCAGGTGATCTCGGCGGTTTCGGCCACCGTCCGAGCCGCCAGCGCCTCGGCCAGAAGCCGGGTGATGCCGGTGCGGGAATAGAACACAACGCGGGTGCGCATCGAAGGCCTCCGGATCCGATGCCCCGATCTTCGCCGCGCGCCCGGCCCGGCGCCTTGATGCGGATCAAGGCGGTGAGCGGCGCGGCGGGGTCGGTGGCGGATATCGCGGGAAGCCGTGCCGGTCGCCGGCCCGCGGGGTGGCGAACCGACGCTTTTTCGGGTGTGCTTTATGGCTGTCCAGTCCGTAGGACCTCGAGCGGTGCGCGAGGATCGACCAATCGCCACCCCACCCGGGCGGGGCGGCGATGGGCACGGCGGGGCTGCGCCCCTTGCTTCCGTGCCCCAGGGGCGTCGCCGCGACATCCGCTCCCGGCTCGTGCCCGGCCACGCGGCGTTGGGCTCACCGGCCGTTGAACGCACCCGCCCGCCTTCGAATTGAGGCTTTTCATCGCCGTTGAGCCGGGGCAGTGTAACGGCCGTTGGATCGGAGGCGCGAGCACATGACAGAGACGATGATCGGGGTGATCGGCGGGTCCGGGGTCTATGAGATCGACGGACTCGAGGCGGCCGGGTGGCAGGCGGTCGACACGCCCTGGGGCGCGCCGTCGGACCAGATCCTGACCGGCACGCTCGGCGGCGTGGCGATGGCGTTCCTGCCGCGCCACGGCCGCGGTCACGTGCATTCGCCGACGACCGTGCCCTACCGCGCCAATATCGACGCGCTGAAGCGGCTCGGCGTCACCGACATCGTCAGCGTCTCCGCCTGCGGGTCCTTCCGCGAAGAGCTGGCGCCGGGCGATTTCGTGGTCGTCGACCAGTTCATCGACCGCACCTTCGCGCGCGAAAAATCGTTCTTCGGCAGCGGCTTCGTCGCTCATGTCAGCGTCGCGCACCCGACCTGCCCGCGGCTCGGCGCGGCCTGTGTCGAGGCCGCCGGCGCCGAGGGCATCACCGTGCATGACGGCGGCACCTATCTGGCGATGGAGGGCCCGCAATTCTCGTCGCTCGCCGAATCGAAGCTTTATCGCGAGGTCTGGGGCTGCGACGTGATCGGGATGACCAACATGCCCGAGGCCAAGCTCGCCCGTGAGGCCGAGATCTGCTATGCCTCGGTCGCCATGGTCACTGATTACGACAGCTGGCACCCGCATCACGGCGAGGTCGACATCGCGCAGATCGTCGCGACGCTTTCCGGCAACGCCGACAAGGCCCGCGCCCTGGTCAAGCGCCTGCCGGGGCTGTTGGGGGCCGAGCGCGCCCCCTGCCCGCACGGCTGCGACCGGGCGCTGGACTACGCCGTTCTGACCGCCCCCGACAAGCGCGACCCGGCAATGATCGCCAAGCTCGACGCGGTGGCTGGGCGGATCTTGTAGCCGCACGCGTTCCGGGTGCGGAGCGATTGCTGGCGGCTTTGTGACGAGCCGTGCCCATCGCCGACCCGCGGGGTGGCGATCCGACGCTTGTTCGAGTGTTCTTTATGGCTGTCGAGTCCGTAGGTCGCCGAGCGGTGCGCAAGTGTCTGCAAATCGCCACCCCTCCGGGGCGGGCTGGCGATGGGCACGGCGGCGCTGCGCGCCTTGATTCCGTGCCCGGGGCGTGGCGACGACGTCCGCCCCGTCCCGACCGGTCCTATTCGCCCGCGTGCTCCTTGAGATAGCGCCGGATGAAGCGCCGGATTTCGCGGGCCGCGCTGGTGTCCATGTCCTTGCAGAGCTGCACAAAGGCGTCGCGCTCGTCCTGATCCAGGCGCAGCACCAATTGGCTGTTCTTTTTGCGCGATGTCTTCTTGGCCTTCTCGTTCACGCCGGACCCATCCCCATCGCCCCTTGACATACGCATATCAAATGTATATACATGTCATATACGGTCGCCGCAGCAACAATAGCGGCATGCACCTGAGAAAGGAAAGAAAAATGAACTTGCAGGCAGCGCGCAGTATCCTGATCCAGGATCGCCTCGACTGGACCAAGCCGCATCTGCGCTGGATCAGCGACACCGTCTACCGGCATCTGCGCAGCGTGCGCGGCATCCGGTAGCCCCGCCCCCCGCCCCTGGCCCGGTCACGGGCCTTGCGCCATGCCCCGGCATCGGCGACAACGTCCCCCGTGCACCAACCACAGGGGCCGGCGATGCTGCAGACCAAGGACGTCAAGGACTACATCCGCACCATCGTGGATTTCCCGCATGAGGGCATCCTGTTTCGCGACGTCACTACGCTCTTCGCCGATCCGCGCGGCTTTCGCATGGCGGTCGACCAGATGCTGCACCCCTATGCCGGACAGCGCATCGACAAAGTCGTGGGGCTCGAGGCGCGCGGCTTCATCCTCGGCGGCGCCATCGCGCACCAACTCGCCACCGGCTTCGTGCCGATCCGCAAGAAGGACAAGTTGCCGGGCACCACGATCAGCCAGGACTACACGTTGGAATACGGCGAGGCGATCGTCGAGATCCACGACGACGCGATCGAAGCCGGCGAGCACGTGCTGATCGTCGACGACCTCTTGGCCACCGGCGGCACGGCGGAGGCCGGCATCAAGCTGCTCGAGCGGCTTGGGGCCGAGATCATCGGCTGCGCCTTCATCATCGACCTGCCCGATCTGGGCGGCCGCAAGCTGCTCGAGGGCCTGGGCATGGAGGTGCATGCCTTGTGCGATTTCCCCGGCCTTTGAAGCGGTTTGCGGTTTCAATGAAACACACGGCATCGGAATTTGCGTTCAAAATCAGCTTTTTGCTGATTGAGAGGCAGGGAAGTCCGAGTCAACGCAAACGCAAATTACCCTAGGCCGTGGCCGCCGCGAAACGCGTCCTGCTGCTCGGCGTCACCGGCACCATCGGGAGCGCCACGGCCCATGAACTCACCCGGCGCGGCCATGCCGTCACCTGCTTTCTGCGCCCGTCGCCGCGGCGCAGCCCGCAGGACCTCGCGCGGCTTTATCCCGGCGCCGCCTTGCGCTTCGGCGAGATCACCGATCCCGGCGCCCTGTCTCGCGACGGTATCCGGGGGCAGCCGTTCGACGCGTTGGTCTCGTGCCTGGCCTCCCGGACAGGCGCGCCGCAGGACGCCTGGGCCATCGACCACCGGGCGCATCTGGCCGCGCTGGCCGCCGCCCGGGACGCCGGCATCCCGCTTTTCGTGCAGCTCTCGGCGATCTGCGTGCAAAAGCCGCGTCTTGCGTTCCAGCAGGCGAAACTGGCCTTCGAAGAGGCGCTCAAAGCCTCCGGCCTGACCTACTGCATCATCCGCCCCACCGCGTTCTTCAAGTCGCTCTCGGGCCAGGTTGCGCGGGTGCGCGCCGGCAAACCCTACGTGGTCTTCGGCGACGGGCGGCTGACCGCGTGCAAACCGATCAGCGATGGCGACCTGGCGCGCTATCTTGCCGACTGCCTGACGGATCCGAGCCGGTGGAACCGCACCCTACCCATCGGCGGCCCGGGCCCCGCACTGACCCCGCGCGACCAGGCCGAGGCGCTGTTCGGCCTGCTGGGGCGGGCGCCGCGGTACCGCCATGTCCCGGTCGCCGCGATGGACGCGATCATAGGAGCGCTTGCGGTGGCCGGCCGCGTGGTGCCGCGCCTCGCCGCGACGGCCGAGCTCGCCCGGATCGGCCGCTACTACGCCACCGAGTCGATGCTGGTCTGGGATGCCGAGGCTGCCCGCTATGACGCCGACGCCACCCCGGAATTCGGAACCGAAACGCTGCCCGACTTCTACGCCCAACTGATCCGCGGTGACGCCACCGCCGATCTCGGCGACCACGCCGTCTTCTGACGCCCCGCCCTCAGCGTCTTCTTGTCCCAAATACTCATCCCGACCCGACCATCCCGCGCCACCGCCGGTATGGCGCGCGCGCCTTTCGGGGCGCGGGGCGGGCGGGTGGGCGTGCCCCGAAAGGCGCGTCCCTACCCTGCGGCCAGGACCGCGCCGGGGTTCATGATGCCGGCCGGATCCAGCGCGGCCTTGATCGCCCGCATCGCCGCCAGTTTGGCCGGATCGCCATAACGCTGCAGGTCCGCCGCCTTCAGCCGGCCGATGCCGTGTTCGGCGCTGATCGAGCCGCCCATGGCGTGCACCAGGTCGTGCACCGCGCGCTGCACGGCCGGCTTCTCGCCCAGCCTTTCCGCCTTGGTCTCTCCCGGCAGCGGGTAGACGTTGTAATGCAGGTTGCCGTCGCCGAGATGCCCGAAGCAGTTGATCCGGTAGGCGCCGAGCCCGGCCAGAACCGAAGCGCCGCGGACGAT
Source organism: Rhodobacter sp. (assembly GCA_030066215.1). Classification (GTDB taxonomy): domain Bacteria; phylum Pseudomonadota; class Alphaproteobacteria; order Rhodobacterales; family Rhodobacteraceae; genus JASJCA01. The sequence continues at coordinate 16,575 of JASJCA010000031.1, forward strand.
GAACTCGGGCACAGCGCCGAGCGGCAGCGAGATGTCGTGCGAGGAAATCGCGCCCACCAGCCGGTTCGCCGCCGGGATCGACTCGCGCAAGGTCCAGAATTCCTGCCGCTGCGCCTCGGACTGCGCCACGACGCCGTTGCCGACGAGCCCGGCCGCGTGCCCGGCCTCGAACAGCGCTTCCAGCACCGCCGCCGGGTCCAACCCGCCCGAGAGACCCACGTCGACCAGCACCAGCCAGTCCGGCGGCGCGGCGAAGGGCTGGCGCACCTGCGGCATGGTCTCGGCCAGAAACCGCAGGCCCATGCCGCCGATCAGCTCGAAGGCCGAGACCGCCTCGCCCGCCATCTCTCCGGCCAGCGCTAGAAGCCGCAGCGCGGCGGCGGGGCTGTCGACCACCATCAGCGCCGCGCCCTCGGCGCCGGGCCGGGGAAAGAGCCGCAGGCTGGCCGCGGTGATCACGCCCAGCGTGCCCTCGGACCCGATCAGCAGGTTGCGCAGATCATAGCCGGTGTTGTCCTTCCTCAGCCGTTTCAGCCCGTGCCAGACCGATCCGTCAGGCAGCACCGCCTCGAGCCCCAGACACAGGTCACGGGCATTGCCATAGCGCAGCACGTTCACGCCGCCGGCATTGGTCGCCAGAAGCCCGCCGATCCGCGCCGAGCCTTGGCTGGCCAGCGACAGCGGAAAGAGCCGCCCGGCGTCCGCCGCCGCCGCCTGGACATTGGCCAGGATCGCCCCGGCCTCGGCCACCAGCACGTTCTCGTCCGCGAAGACGTCGCGGATCGCGGTCATACGCTCCAGCGACAGGACCACCGGCGCCGGGCCGTCGGGCACGACCTGCCCCGCCACCAGTCCGGTTCCGCCGCCGAAGGGCACCACCGGCACCCGCGCCGCCGCCGCCGAACGGATTACCGCCGCCACCTCGTCGGTCGCACCCGGCGCCACCACCAGCCCGGCCCGGCCGCGATGCGTGCCGCGCGGCTCTTCCAGGTAGCTCTCGGCGACCGGCCGGAACGCCGCGGCGGGCAGCGCGGCGCGCAAGGCGGCCTCGAAGCTGGGGGTGACGTCGGTCAGCATGGGCCCGGCAAACCACGCCCGGCGGCGCGGGGCAAGTCAGTCGTCGAAGACCGGCAGATAGCGCGGCTCCAGCACGATCACGGTGGGGCGGTTCGGCAAGGTCCTGAGCGACACCACGTAATCCGACGCGCCGGGGCGCCGGATGTCGAATTCGTCGCCCATCTCGACCAGGAACCGGTCCAGCGAGGACCGCCCGAACCAGTGCATCGGGATCACCACCGACGACCGCAGCCGCTTGAGGATCTTCACGATCACCGGGGTCGGCAGGGTCAGCCCGCCATCGACCGCCGCCATCACCACGTCGAGCCGGCCGAGGGCGGCGTATTGCGCCGCGTTCGGTTCGTGGTGCAGATGGCCGAGATGCCCGATGCAAAGCCCCTCGGCCTCGAAGACGAAGATCGAATTGCCGTTCTTCTCGCGCAACCCGTCGAACGGGCTGCGGATGTCGGTCGAGACGTTGCGGATCAGCATCTCGCCCAGGTCCAGGTGATGCTCGATGCCGCGCTCGGTCGGGCCCCAGCCCTTCAGCACATGCGGGATCGCCTCGTTCGGATACGGCGTCCAGTGGGTGTCGTGGGCGTGGTTCATGGTCACCACGTCGGGCACGAAATCCTGCGCGCCGATATAGCCCGCGTAATCGGTGATCGCGCTGAGCCCGCCCGGGGTCTGGATCAGGAACATCGCGTGGTCGATATAGGTGATTCGGACCGAGAAGTCGGGGACCGGCGCGGCGTAGCTGGCCTTGTGCAGGTACGCCATCCCGGGGGCGGCGTCGGCGATGGCGATGCAGTGGCTGGGGCGGCGGGTCTGGTCCTGCGCCTGGGCGAGCCCGGCGGCGAGGACGAGGCAGGCGGTCAAGAGGCGAAGCATCGGCGAGGTCTCCGGGTGACGGGACAAAGCATAGCCCGCGGCGCCGGAATGTCAGGCGGCAATTGCGCTCAGAGATATGGGGCCAGCAGCGGCGCGGTCGGCACCCGGGCGCCGAGCCGGGCCGCCAGCAGGTACATGCCGGCAAGCTTGCGCTGGACGAAGAGCGTGTCGGCCGGCGGGATATGCCAGAAGTCGCGCGCCGCGGCCAGCGCCATGCCGCGGTCGCGCAGCTCGGTGACGAGCCGGCGGTCGGCAAAATCGAACACCGCGCCGGCGCGCAGTGGCTCGAAAGCAAGCTCGAGCATCTGCATAAGCTGCGCCTGGTGGCGGTCCGCGGTGTCGGGACCGAAGACGCCGATCTCGAGCGCCGCGGCCCGTGTGGCGTCGCGGTCGCCTCGGATCCCTGCGCGCAAGAGCCGCCGGTAGGCCGCGGCCAGCGTCTCGGGCACCGCGCGGGCCGCGCCGAAATCCAGCAGGATCAGGTCGCCGGTCGCCGGATCGTACCGGTAGTTGGCGAAGTTCGGGTCGGTCTGCATCAGGCCGAGCTCGAAGAGTTCGCGCAAGGCCAGGGCCAGCAGCCGGCGGGCGATGCGGTCGCGCAGGTCTTGCGGCGCTTGATCCAGAGTCTCCACCGCGACGCCGGGGGCGAAGTCCATCGCCAGGACGCCCGGCGTGGTCAGATCGTCGTGCAGGGCCGGCACGCGCACCCCGTCGGTCCCCTTAAGCAGCGCGCCGAAGCGGTCCAGCGCACGGCCTTCGCGGACGTAATCGGCCTCGTCGTGCAACTGCCGCGCGGCCTCCTCCAGCAGCGGCCCCATGTCGAGCTCTTTCGGCACCACGCCTGCCAACCGGATCAGCGCGGCGACGTTGCGCAGATCGCTGTCGATGCTGCGGCGCACGCCCGGGTATTGGACCTTGATCGCCAGATCGCGGCCGTCCTTCGTCAGCGCCCGGTGTACCTGGCCGATCGAGGCTGCGGCGATGGGCCGGACGTCGAACCGGGCAAAGCGGCGGTGCCAGTCGGCGCCCCATGCGGCGGTGAGCACCTGGCGCAGCTGTTTGGGCGGCATGTAATGCGCCTCGGCGCGGAGCCGGGCGAAGATCTCGGCGATCTCGGGCGGCAACAGCTCGCCGGTGTCCATCGACATCAGCTGGCCGAGCTTCATCGCCGCGCCGCGCATCTGCGCCAACTGCTCGGCCAGGCGTCGGGCGTTCGTCGGGGTCAAGAGCAGATCGCGCAGCTCGGGCCGTGCCCCGCGGGCGATCTGCCCCAGCCCCTGCAACGCCGCCCGCCCGGCAACGCCCGACGCCAGCCCGCCGAACCGTGCCAACCGCGACACCCGGCTCGCGGGAACCGCCATCGGGCGGGGCTGATAGCTGTCGTCGGGCATCGGCGATCTCGGAGCTGCGTTTTGTCGGATGTAAGGCGCGGCTGCGCCACGGCCAGGGCCTCGTCGCGCAGCATGGGTCTTGGCATGCAGCGGTCGTCGGATGTTTCGGTGCGAGCCATGCCCGGGGGCACTGTGCTTGGGGAGCGAACAGCCGGCAGCGGTCACACCGACCTAGCGTCAACGGCGTTTGTGGGCCCCGCTCACGCGGCCACGTGGCGCAGGGTCGCCACCGCCGCGGCGAGGCGATCGGCCATGCGGTCCAAATCGGCGGGCGTCAGGTCATGGGCCGCAACCTCGGCCACGCGCTGCGCGCCGATCCGGGTGCGGGCCTTGGCGTAGCGCGGGTCGTAGTGGTCGGCCATCAGGGTCGCCGCCAGCTCCACCACCGCGCCGGATGCCGCCAGCGCCTGCCATTCGGCCACCCGGGCGCGGCCGTGATAGGGGATCAGCTCATCGAGCGTCGCCGCCAGGGCCGCGGCATCGGCGGTCAGATCGGCGTAGGCCTCGGTCAAGTAGCGTGCCCGGGCGGCCAGCGGCGCGGTCACCCGCAGCCGCGGCGCCGCGCGCATCGCCGCCCAGACCGAGGGCGGGATCAGACACCCGCCGATCTTGGCGCTTTCGGCCTCGACCACCACCGGGTGGGCCGGATCGAGACGCGAAAAGGCCTGCGCCAGCGCGCCCTCGAAAGCCTTCTGCGACGGCTGCGGCCGGGCCACTGCGCCGAAGACCGAGCCGCGATGCGCCGCCAGACCCTCCAGATCCAACACCTGCACGCCGCGCACAGCAAGCCGGCCCAAGAGCGCGGTCTTCGCGGTCCCGGTATCGCCTTCGAGCAGCACCAGCCGGTGCGGCAGCGCGGCCTCGTGCATCGCCTGGACCACCAGCCGGCGGTAGCTGCGATAGCCGCCCGCGACGGTCTCGGCGCGCCAGCCGATCTGGGCCAGGATCGAAGCGAAGGACCCCGACCGCTGGCCGCCGCGCCAGCAATAGACCAGCGGCCGCCAGCCGCCGTCGAAACCCGCCAGCGGCCCCTCGATATGCGCCGCGGCATTGCGCGCGACCAGCGCGGCACCGATCTTGCGAGCGCGAAACGGGCTCTCCTGGCTATAGATCGTGCCGACCCTTGCGCGCTCGGCATCCGACAGGACCGGCAGCGAGATCGCGCCGGGGATGTGGTCCTCGGCGAACTCGGCGGGCGAGCGCACGTCGATCAGCGCATCGAACGGCGCATCGTAGATTTCGGGTAGCGTGCCAAAGCTTTGGGGCATCGGGCGTGATCTATCGCGTTTGCCGACGGCGATAAAGCTGCGCGTGCCTCAGCCGGCGTCCTTCTTGGCGTCCGCGGTTTCGGCCTCGACATCCTTGACGGTGGGCGGCGACCAGCCGCGGTCGATCCGGTCGGCGAAGGCGCGCCCCTTGCCGCGCATCTCGGCCTCGGTCTCGGCGCGCAGCTCCAGCGCGCGGGCGACATAGGCCTCGTTTTCATGGATCGGGATGTCCGAGCGGTAGACCTGGGCCAATTCGCGGATCGCGCGGCGGTCCTCGTCGACGAAACCACGCGACAAGCGTTCGGCGTCGAACGGGTGCATGCCGAGTGCTTCGAAGGCCGAGCGTCCGGCGCGTACGCCGCTGTCGAAGGTTTCGCGGATGATGTCGCGGCAGCCGGCGGCGTAAAGCTCGTAAACGTGGTTGCGGTCGCGCGCACGGGCGATGATGTGCACATGCGGGTGGGTGTGGGCGACGTGGTGCACGAGTTCCGTCGCCTGGTCCTTGTCGTCGAGCGCCACGACGATCATCTTGGCACCATGGATGCCGGCGGCGTGCAAGAGATCGGGCCGGGAGGCGTCGCCGAAAAACACCTTGAAGCCGAAGGTCCGCAGCATGTCGAGCTGGGTCGAATTGTGGTCCAGCACCACGGTCTTGTAACCCGCGCCCAACAGCATGCGATTGACGATGCCGCCCCAACGGCCGTGGCCGGCGATGATGATTGGCGCTTCGTCGTCGATCTCGTCGGGGTCCTGCGCCTGCGCCTCGGCAAAACGCGGGGCGATGAGCTTGTCATAGGCAATGAACAGGACCGGGGTCAGCAGCATCGACAGCGCCACGATCAGCAAAAGCTGGTCGGCGATGGCTGCCGGCACCACCGCGTTGGCGGTGCTGAAGCTCAAAAGCACGAAGCCGAATTCGCCGGCCTGTGCCAGTCCCAGCGCGAACAGCCAGCGGTCCGAGCCGCCGACCTTGAAGATATAACTCAGGCCCAGAAGGATCCCCGCTTTGAGCGCGATGAGCCCGAGCGTCAGGCCCAGGATCAGGCCGAGATTGCCGAAGAGCAGGCCAAAGTCGATGCCGGCGCCGACGGTCATGAAAAAGAGCCCCAACAGCAGGCCCTTGAACGGGTCGATGTCGCTTTCCAGTTCGTGGCGGTATTCGCTGTTGGCCAGGACCACGCCGGCCAGGAAGGTGCCGAGCGCGGGCGACAGGCCCACCAGCGTCATCAAAAGCGCGATGCCGATCACCATCATCAGCGCGGTGGCGGTGAAGAGCTCGCGCAATTTCGCCAGCGCAATGAAGCGGAAGATCGGCCGGGTGAGGTAGCTACCGCCGACAATCACCGCGGCGATGGCGGCGATGGTGATCAGTGCCCGCTGCCAGCCCGGGATCGTCTCGATCCAGCCCGGGCCTGCGGGCGCGTGGTGGCCGTCGTCGGCATGGGCCTCGCCCGTGCCCGCGCCCTCGCCGGCGGCAAACGCCGCGCCCCAACCGGCGTCGGTCTGCACCGCGGCCGTAGCCTGCGCCGTCTCGGCCGCTGCCTCGGCGTAGCGCGTCATCAGATCGGGATCGGCCAGAAGCGGGATCAGCGCCAGCATCGGGATCACCGCGATGTCCTGAAACAGCAGGACCGAAAACGAGGCCTGCCCGCCATCGGCCTTCATTAGCCCCTTTTCATTCAGCGTTTGCAGCACGATAGCGGTCGAACTTAATGCAAAGATCAAGCCGATCGCCAGCGAGATCGTCCACGGCAGCCCGAACGCCATCGCCACCGCCATCACCACCGCCGTGGTGAGGCCCACTTGCAGCCCGCCCAAGCCCAGCAGCCGGGTCCGCATCTCCCACAACAGCCGCGGCTCCAGCTCCAGCCCCACCAGGAACAGCATCATCACCACGCCGAACTCGGCGAAATGCTGCAGGCTGATCACGTCGACGTTGAAGGCCGCCAGCAGCGGGCTGATGGCGATGCCGGCGATCAGGTAGCCCAGGACCGAGCCGAGCCCGAATTTCGAGGCCAAGGGCACGGCGACCACGCCGGCGATCAGGAAAAGAAAGGCGAGCGAGAGGAAATCCATGTCTCAGGCCTCGTTCCAAAGCGGCAGGGTGTCGGCGGTCAGCACTTCGTGCTGGTCGGCCTGGTGTTCGTCGAACCGCCCGTCGCGCAAGCCCGCCAGCAGGCGCCGGTAGCCCTCGGCATGGGGCGCGACGCGGCCCGCTCCCGGCGCCTTAAGCGAGCCATAGAGCACATAAGGCGGCAGAAAGCGCATCTTGCAGAGCCGCGCGGTCTGTTCCAGCGGGCGCAGGAAGGTGCGCAGGTGGTGGTGCTGATAGCCCTCGGGCGTGTAGGCGTCCTGCGGTCCGGCGGCGGTGATCGCCAGCATCATCCGTTTGCCCTGCAGCCGGGTGCCGCCGGCGCCGTAGGCAAAGCCGTGTTCCAAGACCAGGTCCTGCCATTCCTTGACCAGCGACGGGGTCGAGTACCAGAAGAGCGGGAACTGAAACAGGACGATGTCGTGGTCGAGCAGCCGCTGCTGTTCGCGGTCGACGTTGATGTCGAAGCGCGGGTATTCGGCGTAAAGATCGACCAGCGTGATGCCCTCGACGCCCTGCGCCACCTTGTAAAGCTCGGAATTCACGTGGGAAAACCGCTGCCCTGGATGGGCGAAATAGACGATCAGATCGGGCATATTCGTCTCGATTATCGGCCCTGCGGCGGGCGGTCGCATCTTGACTTAGGCCCACGGCTCGGCGGTGTCCACCGCCGGTTTGGGCCGCCGCGGCTTAGCTGCACATGAGCGACACGATCTCAAAAGGCCTAAGGTCCAGAGTGACCGTGCCGTTGACAAGCGGAAGCGCGTCGCCCGGGTCTTCGAGCAGGGTGCAGCGGCGCACGGTTTCGACGGGGCGGCCAAACTCCAGCGTGACCAGCCCGCGCCGGCGGTGCGCCTCGTAGAGCCGCACCACGAAACCGGGGCCGTCCTCGGCGGGTTTCAGCGTCTCGATCACCACGTTTTCGGCGGCGCAGCGCACCGGCGGCGCGGGCAGCCCGCCACCCTGCCCCGCCACAAGCCGCAGCGGCCGGTTGAGGTCCATCGCCTGCGCCGGCACCCCGTTCCGCCAGTCGCCGGTGTGCGGCAGCAGCGCGTATGTGAAGACATGCCGGCCCTGGTCGGCGACCGGATCGGGCATCGTCGCCGACTTGATCAGCGACAGGCGCACCACGTTTTCTCGGATGTCGTAGCCGTACTTGCAGTCGTTCAAGAGCGCGACGCCATAGCCGCCCTCGCCCAGATCTGCCCATCGCTGCGCCGGCACCTCGAACTTGGCGTAGTCCCAGGGCGTGTTGCGGTGGGTCGGGCGCTCGATCACGCCCCATTGGATCTCGTAGGTCGCGGTGGGCGCCAGGATCGCCACCGGGAAGGCGACCTTTAGAAGCGTGTGGGTCTCGTGCCAGTCGACCTCGGTGTCGAAGTCGATGCGCTTGGAGTGGTGGTGGAGCCGCACGTGCTGGGTGATGGTCGAGCTGCGGAATCGCCGCTCGATCCGGACCGCGGCGCGGATCGGGCCGGTCTCGACCAATTCTACCGCAGTGGCGCCGGCCACCACCTCGCCCCGGTCCTCGAAGAAGACGTCGATGTCCCAGGCGTCCCAGCTGATCGGGCGGTCCTCGAAGGCCTGCAGGCGGTTGCCAATCTGGCCTGCGGCCAGAACCTCGCGCGCCGCTTCCTTGTCGAAGATCCGCGTCATCTCGCCAAGGGCGTCGAGTTCCACGCGGATCAGGTGATTTTCCAGGATGATTCCGTCCGGTCCTGCGGTCGCCTGAAGCGTGCTCTCGGGCGCCGGCCCGGCTACCGGCACCGCGGCGTAGGCCGGGCAGTCGGGTAGGAAGACCAGCGTGCCGCCATCGACCGTCTGGCCGGACACCCCCTCGGGCGGGTCGCCGCCAGCGATCAGACCGACCCGCGGCATCGCCACCGGAAGCGCGTTCACCGCCACCAGACCAGGCCCCAGCCGATTGACGCATCGCTTGAGTACGCCCTCGCAAAGCTCTGAGATCCGGTCGTAATCCGCGCGGGCCTCGTCGAAGACCTGGGTGATGGCGGTGCCGGCGATGGTGTCGTGGAACTGGTGCAGGCACAAAAGCTCCCAGGCCTCGCGCAAGTCGGCCTCGACACCGGTCAGCACGGCCAGAAACTCGGCCTCGGCCAGCAGGTTCTCGGCCTTGCGATTGGCGCGTTTCAGCCAGCCCTGCGAGGTGAAGACACCGCGGTGGCCTTCGAGATAGATCTCGTCGTTCCAGACCGGCAGCTCGGGCGTCTTCGCCTCCAGCGTCTCGAAAAACTCCCGGATCGTCGACATCCGCAGACGCGGCGCGCCCGGCATCGCGCCGAAAATCCGTGCCTTGCGGATCAGGGTCTCGGTCGGGCCGCCGCCGCCGTCGCCATAGCCGTAACAGATCGGCAGGTCCATCACCCGGGCCTTCGAGGTCGAGTGAGTCCAGGTGCCGATGACCTCGGCCGCCGACAGATCGGACTTGTAGTTGGTCGGGAACGGCAGGTGCTGCACGTCGCGCGGCGTGGTCAGAAAATGTGCCAGGACGCGGGTCCCGTCGATGCCCTGCCACCAGGTCGTCGAGGCCGGCATCCGGCTGTACTGGTTCCAGTTGACCTTGTTGGTCACGAACCAGGTCAGTCCGGCCTGGGCCATCAGCTGCGGCAGGCACCAGGAAAACCCGAAGGTGTCGGGCAGCCACAGCACCGGCGTCTCGGCATCGCCGAACCGGTCGCGGAAATAGCGCCGGCCGAGCATCAGCTGCCGCACCAGCGCCTCGGGCCCCGGAATGTTGGTGTCTGGCTCGACCCACATGCCGCCCATCGGCTCCCACTGGCCGGATGCGACACGGGCGCGGATGCCTTCGAAGATCTCGGGGTAGTCTGTTTCGGTGTAGCGGTAGAGCTGCGGCTGCGAGTGGCTGAAGCGGTAGTCGGGGAACTGGTCCATCAGCCGCAGCACGTTGGAATAGGTGCGCCCGTTCTTGCGCCGGATCTGGCTGATCGGCCAGAGATAGGCGATGTCCATATGGGCGTGGCCGATGGCGTGCAGCGTGACGTCGAGCGGCGCGCCGGCCTCGGCGAGGCGCTCGCGCAGCTCGCCCAGGGCGGCGCCGACGCTGGCGTGGAAGGCGTCGCCCAACGGGTCGCGGGTGTCGAGCGTCAGGAAGGTCTGGTCGAGCGCCGTGAGCACCCGGTGCTTGGCCGCTACGGCCTCATCGAGTTGGGTGGCGACGTCGAGCGCGGTTTCGGCCAGCGTGATGAACTCGTGCGCGGTTGTGTCGAGTTCGACCACTGCCGGTTCACCCATGAACAGCATGTCGCGTGCGTCCGGATTCGGGGGCCAGGCGTCGAGCCCGGTCCAGCCATGCAGCGCCAGGGCGTGGGTGCGGCCGTCAGCCAGCGCAGCGGGTAGACGCAGAGTATCGTGGTAGCGGTCGGCCGAGCCGAAGGGCTGACCGTCGACATAGACCAGCGCTTCGGGGTGGGTGAAGATGTCGCCGGCCTTGCCGAGCGGCAGGTGCAGCGCCAGCGCGCCGGCGTCCCAGCCCCAGGGCACCGCGAGCTCGGATCTCAGCAGGAAGTTCAGGTCGCAGCGGCCCCAGAACGACCGCGCCGGGACCGTGGGCCAGTCGCCGGCATCGGCGTCGAGCGGCGGCTCGGCGCCTGCGTCGGGCAGCTCGCAAAGCCGGAACTCGGGGATCGCCCGCCGCTTGGCGTAAATCAGCGGCCGGATCAGCGCGATGCGCTGGCGGATCTTCTCGGCAGTGTAGCGTAGCCGGTGGCTCAAGACGCCCTGCCCGTCACGCTGCCACTTCCCGATCGGCGACATGCAGCCAGAAGCCCGGAATCTCGCCCCGGAACACCGTTTTGTTCTCGCGCGCCATGGCGTCGAGCTTCTCTGCATCTTCGGCCGCCGTCGTGTCGCTGCCCCAGGACCGGTCGAGATCGGGCCAGGGGATCGAGTCGATCAGCAGTTGGGTATACGGGTGTCTCGGGTCACCAATGACGTCGCGCGGCGGGCCGGCCTCGGCGATATGGCCCTGGTAGAGCACGATCACGTAGTCCGACACGTGATAGGCCGTCGCCAGATCGTGGGTGATGTAGAGAATCGAGATGCCGTAGCGATCCTTCAGATCATAGATGTTCTTCAGGATCGTCGCGCGCAGGGAGGCGTCGACCATCGACACCGGCTCGTCCGCGATCAGAAGCTTCGGGCTGAGCATTAGGGCGCGGGCCACGATCAGGCGCTGCCGCTGCCCGCCCGACAGCTCATGCGGAAAGCGGCTGAGGATCAAGTCGGGGTCCAGCCCCACGGCCACGCAGACCTCGCGCATCTTGTCTTGCACCTGCGCGTCTGAGGTGGCGTAACCGAAGCGCTTGAAGGGGAATTTCAGCGCGTGATCGACCCGGTAGAACGGGTTGAAACAGGCATAGGGGTCCTGGAACACCGCCTGCACATTCTTGCGGAAATCGAGCGAGGCGGCAGCGCCCATGCGCGCCACGTCCTGGCCTTCGAACAGAACCCGGCCCGTGGATGGTGGGTTGAAGCCCAGCATGATCGAACCCATCGTGGACTTGCCCGAGCCCGACTGGCCGACGATCGAGATGATCTTGGGCACCTCGCCGTCGAGCTTGAACGACATCGGCTGCAGCGCGGTGACGGCGCCGTAGTCCTTGCGCACGTCCTCGAATTCCAAGAGCGGTACGCCATCCTTGCCGCGGTTCACCGGCGGTGCACCCACCTCGGCGTCGAGAAAGCTTTCGCCGCCGACCAGCGGCACCGACGAGATCAGATCCTTGGTGTAGGGGTGCTGCGGGTCTTCGATGATCTGCCGCACGGCGCCGTGTTCCACCAGCACGCCGTCTTTCAGGACCGCAAGCTCGTCGACCGATTGCGCCATCAACCCCATGTCGTGGCCGATCAGGATCAGCCCGGCACCGATCCGCGCCTGCACGTCTTTCAGCGTCTGCATCACGTGGCGTTGGGTAACGACGTCGAGCGCGCTTGTCGGCTCGTCGGCGATGATCAGTTCCGGCGTCAGGATCACGCCGAGCGCAATGCAGACCCGCTGTTTCATGCCGCCCGACAACTCGTGCGGGTAAAGCCGCCCGACCCGTGCCGGCAGGCCGACGCTTTCAAGCACCGTGTCCGAGCGGTCCTGCAACGCAGTGCGGTCGGTCTTGCCCTCATGGGCCACAATGGCGTCCCAAAGCTGGTCCTCGACGCGCATGATCGGATTGAGCGAATTCATCGCGCCCTGGGGAATGTAGCTGACCCGCCGCAGCCGCGTCTTGCGCATCGCCTCTTCGCCCAAGGCCAGCACGTCGGTGCCGCCGAGGTCGATGCTGCCGCCCGACACGAAGCCGGGGCTCGCCAGCATCTGCATCACCGCGAGCGCGGTGGTGGTCTTGCCCGACCCGCTTTCGCCGATGAAGCCGATGCGCCGGCCCTTGTCGATGGCGAGCGACAGGTTCGACACCGCATGCACGACGCCCTTGGTGGTGGGGAAGTCGATCGAGAGATCGGTGATCGTCAGAGCATTCATGCTAGAGCTTCCTCAGCCGCGGATTCGACACTTCGTCGAGGCCCAGATTGACCAGCAGAAGTCCGATGAACATCACCGCCAGCATCAGCGTCGGGATGCCCCACCACCACCAGAGGTTCTGGATCAGCGCACCGGCGTTGATCGCCTCATAAATCGTGCGGCCCAGAGTCGGGATCCGCTGTGGCCCGAGCCCCAACACTTCGAGTCCGACAGCGGTGACGATCGATGTGGTCACATTGGCGATGAAAGAGCCGAAGAGGTACGGCACCAGGTTGGGCAGCATCTCGCGGAACATGATGTGCATTGTCGAGGCGCCCGACAGCCGGGCCATCTGCACATAACCCGACTGCTTCATCGACAAGACCTGCGCCCGGATCAGCCTGGTCGGCGATTGCCACACGAAGGCCGCGATCAATAGCGCCATCATCGTCAGCGACACGTCGCCATAGGCGGCCTGGAAAACCACCAGGATCAGAAGCGGCGGGATGGTGATCATCACGTCCGAGATCACCCGGATGAAGTCGTCCGTGCGCCCGCCGATGAACCCTGCCGAGAAGCCCAGGAAGATGCCCAGCGACATGCCGATCAGCGAGGCCAGAAGCCCCACGAACAACGAATTCGGCGCCCCGATCACAATGAGCGCCAAAAGATCCCGACCCGACCCGTCGGTGCCCAGTGGATAGTCCCAGACACCTTCCTGCCGGCGCAGGTTCTCAAACCCCACCGGAGGCAGTTTCAGAGGCGTCGATCCAGTAAAGACCAGATCGAGGTTCCAGAGCATCCGCCCCAAAAGCCCCAGGATCACGATGCCAAGTAACAGGCCGATGCCCCAGATCAGCTTGGGATTGATCCAAGGATTGTCGAACCGCCGCATCCGCCGCTGCTGGCGGCGTTCGGCGCGGGTGAGGGGTGCGTCGGTCATCTCAACCTCCCTCATGCTGTATGCGCGGGTCGATGAATGGATAAAGCAGATCGACCAGGAACACCGCCAGGGCGGTCATCAGGATGATCACGTAACTGACCCCCTGGATCACCGGGAAATCCTGATCGAGGATCGCATCGTAAAGCAGCTTGCCCATGCCGTTGTAGGCAAAGATGCGCTCGACCAGCACCTGGCCCGCGACCAAGAGCCCGATCTTCAGCGCAAACGCCGTGATCTGCGGCAAGATCGCATTTCGGATCATGTACTTGTAGAGAATGTACCGCGGCCGCAGCCCCTTGGCCTTGGCGAGCGTCACGTAGTCCTCGCCCTGCACCGTGATCATCAATCCGCGCATGCCCAAGGCCCAGAACCCGAAAGTGACGATCACGATCGCCAAAGCAGGCAGAAACCCGTGGTGGATCACCGATTGCACGAAGCTCCAGGACCAGCCGGGTTCCACCGTCAGCCCGTAGGATCCCGTCAGCGGGAACCAGCGCAGCTTAGCCGCGAAGATCCACATTAACAAAAGCCCGGAAAGGATTGGCGGGATTGAAGTAAAGACCATCGCCGCCGGGATCGCGACTTTGACGAGTTTGGGCGACTTCTCCCACACCATCAGCGCGCCCAAGATATTGCCGATGAAGAAGGTGATGGTGATCGACAAGAGCATCAGGCCGATCGTCCAGGGCAGCGCCTTGGCGACGAGGCTCGCAACCGGGGTCGGGAAACTGGCCGTCGACAGGCCGAAATCGAAGGTGATGACGTTGGTGATGTACTTGACGTATTGCACCACCAGCGGGTCGTTCAGGCCGAAATTCTCCTTGAGCTGCTCGAGGATTTGGTCGGCGTTTTCCACCGCGCCGGCGCCGGCGGCCATTCGGCCGAGCATGATGTCGGCGGGATCGACGGGGCTGAGGCGGGGGATGATCCAAATCAGCGTCGCAGCGATCCAGATCGTCAACAAGAGCGTGACGATCCGGTTCATCAAATAGGCGCGCGGAATGCGTCCCATGTCTGTCTGTCTCCCAGTCGGTCGGGCCAGCCTCTTTCCCGGGCCGGTCCCTGCGGGTTTAAGCCGCTTCCCCCGCTGCAGCGCGGGAAATGTTGTGGTTCCAGCCTCTTAGAACCATACGTTCATCCGGATGCCGGTTGCCGTCCTCGACCCGGTCGGTCCCTGCATAAAGCTGGCAGAGCACCGTCTTGCGCACCCGCTCGGACCGGTTCGGCATCGAGCCGTGCAGCGTGAAATAGTGAAAGAACACCACGTCACCGGCCTCGGCCTCGATCACGGTCGCCTCCTCGATGGGATAGCGGTCCAGCACCGCGTTTTCGCGCCGTCCGTCGGCGCCCTCGATCCGGCCCAGCCGGTGGCTGCCCGGATAGACCCGCAAACACCCCATTGCGTCGGTCGCGTCGCTGACATGAATAATGCCGGCGATCATGCTGTCGTGGACGGTGGGGAAATACGGCCAGTCCTGGTGCATCGGAAACGGCGAGCCGGTCTCGGACGGCTTCTGGAACAGCTTCGAGTGGTGCAGCACGATGTCCGGGCCGAGGATCGCCTCGGCCACGTCGAGGAACCGGTCGCCGAGAAACGCGTTCAGCCAGGTGCGCGAGTATTTCTGCACATTGTGGGTGTGCAAGATCACGTCAGAGGCGCGGGCCAGCTTCGCCGCCTGGCCGCCGTCCCAAGTGGCGTCGACCGTTTCGCCGCTGGCCAAAAGCTGCGCAACGATGCGGTCGAAGTCGCGCTCCAGCGCGGCGACCTGGTCGGGCTTGAAGACCCCCTTGGCTAGATAGAAACCCTGCTCATCAAATAGGCGCTTGATATCAGACATTTGTCCCGACCCGGTTTATGGACGGGGCGCGTAACGCGCCCCATCCGGTGTTTCGCGGGGGCAAATCCTCGACGAGGATTTGGGCGCAAACTTTCGTCGAAAGTTTGCCCGGCCCCGATCAGCCGCCCGATTTCTCCAGGTTGTGGATGATCTGGTGGGTGTGGTTCCACCAGAAGAACGGGTGGTTGTAGTAGTTGTCGGCCGTGGGCCAGCCGGTCCAGTAAGTGGTGTTGAGCGGCAGAAGTTTCGCCGACTGCACCAGCGGGATGAACGGGAACTCGGCGTCGAGATGCTGGTAGGCGTCCGCCACCATGCCCGGCACATCCGGATCGCCAAGCGGCTTCGACGCCATCGCATCGACGATCGCCGAATACGCCTCCGCCGCCGGGCTGTCCCAGCGTGAGGTGTTGTTGAACCCGGGCGAGCGTTCGCCCACCGGCACCACGTCCTTGACCGTGTAGCGGCCCATCGAGGCCCAGGGCTCGTTGACCGACCCGCAGCTGAGCCAGGAATAGCTCATCTCGTAGGCGCCGAACGGCAGCACCTCGCCCCAGAACACGCCGTTTTCGACCGGCACCGCCTTGGCCTGGATGCCGGCGCGGTTGAGCTGTTCGACGATCACGTCGATGGTGCGGGTGTATTCGGTCGAAGCCGAGTTGACGTGGATGTCGACCGACAGCGTCTCGCCGTCCTTTTCGTAGACGCCGCCTGCGCCCATGGCCCACCCCTCGGCCTCGATCAGCGCCTGGCCGGCCGCGGCATCGCCCCGCTCGGGCAGGCCGTAGCCCGCCGCGATCACTGCGTCGATGAAGGGCGCCATCGAGCCGTATTCGGCGAACATCGTCCTGGACGCAGTGGTGGCGCCCTCGGCGGCGATATTCACGATCTGCGACCGGTCGATGATCGTCGCCACGGCCTTGCGCATATTGGCATTGTCCCAAGGTGCGATGGACGTGTTGATCTCAAGCTGGCGCGCGCAGGGGTCGGCGGCGGCGTAAGGAAAGCCCTCGTGCCAGGCCACAATCGACGGGTTTTGCGCGGTGATCGCCTCGTAGGTGCCGAGGCTCACGTTCTGGGCCGCGTCCATCTGGTTCGTCGCCATCAGCTGCGCCCGGCTTTCCTCGCCGCCGGATTCGAGCCAGATCAGCCGCTGCGGCTCGGGCAACTCCATGAACCCGGTTTTGGCGCCCCACCAATCATCGTTGCGGTCCCAGATCATCCTGTTGGTGGCGCCGGAGCTGTAGGTATAGGGCCCGGTACCGATCGGCGGGAAGAAGGCGAAGGTCGCCGGGTCCTGCCCGCTCCAGACATGCTCGGGCATTATCAGGAACGACCCGAAGATGCGCACGCCGAAGTTTTCCACCAAAAACCTCGGGTTGGCGGCGTTCAGGGTGAACTTGACGGTCAGGTCGTCGACCTTCTCCACGTTCGCCACCTGGGCGCGCACGGTCGAGGCCTCGCGCGACGAAATCGCCTCGTTGGTGATCGCCATGTTCACGGTGAAGACCACGTCGTCGGCGTTGAAGGCCTCGCCGTCGGACCATTCGATGCCGTCGCGCAGCGTCACGGTGAACTCGGTCGACGTGTCGTTGGCCTCGAATCCGCTGGCGAGCCACGGGTCCAGCGCGCCGGTGCCGTAGTTGAGGATGAAAAGCGGCTCCCACATCGCCTGGTGCGCGCCGTGCATCCGCTTTGTGCCAGGGGTCATCCAGTTAAAGTTCTCGGGGTCCTTGATCGTGCGGTCCAGATCGAAGATCACCGTGTCCTCGCGCGCCACGTCCTGGGCGAAGGCCCCGCCGGCGGCCAACGCCAGCGCCGAGGCGAAGATCAGCGTTTTTCTCAATGTCATCGTTGTCTCCCTTGTCGTGCCGGTCCGCGTGATAGCGGCCCGATCCTTTTTGGCCCGGTCCGGGCCGCCCCCTGTCAGCGCGCGTAATCCATCACCAGAACGCGGGTGCCGTCGGGGATGTCTTGCCTGGTCAAGTCAACCTCATGGGTGCAGGCAAAATCAATATCCTCCTCCTTAAATCCGGCCAGAAAGCTTTCGATCCACATCGTGTTGCGGGGCTTGTAGGTGAGCGTGCGGAAATGCATCGGCACCACGAGCCTTGGCTTCACCGCATGGATCATCGTCATCAGGTCGGGCAGCGTGATCGTCAGGTACCCGCCGGCCAGCGCCAAAAGCAGGTCGGTATCCTCGAAAAACGCGATCTGCCGGTCGGTCAGCGGATTGCCGACATCGCCCATATGCGCGATTTTGATGCCGTCGAGTTCGAACCGGTACATGCCGTTCTGCCCCGGCACCTCGTGCTCGGGGTGCAGATCCCACTCGGCGGCTTCGATCGCGGTGACGGTCAGCCCGGCGGCGGTTCCGGTGCCGCCGTTCTGGGCGATCTCCAGCGCGTCGAGCACCGCCGGGTCGCCGGCGATCAGGTCCGACCGGCAATGCGCGTCGTCGTCGTGGCTCGACCGGATCACCAGGTCGGCGGTGTCCGTGATCGGCGGATAACCGACCCCTTCCGGCGTGTAGGGGTCGGTTATCACCACCGGTCCTTCGGTCGGGAGACACCGAAAGGCCGCATGTCCGTACCACTTGAGCTTCAAGCGCTAACCTCAGTTCGTGCCATAGTTTCTCGGGCTGTCGATTTTGGCGATGTCGTCGGTGTCGGGGCGCGGATGCGTGGTCCAGCCGCCGGCATCGCCGCGGCAGAGGATCGCCTCGACCCCTTGCGCCCAGTCGGGGTCGGTGATGCGCACCTGGGGCGGGCAGTAGCGCAGGGTCAACCCGCAGCGGCGGCGGTCGGACCGGTTGGGCGCCGAGCCATGCACCAGCATATCCGCATGCAGGCTGATCTGCCCGGCTTTGAGCGTGTTGGTGAAGGGCGCGCCCATCGCCTCGGCGCCGGCGGTCTCGATGTGGAACACCGCGTCGGGGCCCGATTTGCGGATCGCCAGCGCGCCCTTGTCGTGGGTGCCCGGGATAAAGCGCATCGCCGCGTTGCCTTCGTCGGCGTCGTCGATGGCGAGCCAGACGGTGACCGTGCGGGCGGGGCTGAGCGACCAGAACGAGGCGTCCTGGTGCCACGGCACTGCCTTCGGATCATGCGGCGCCTTCGACAGGATCGCGCTGGCCCAGCACAGGATGTCCGGCCCCACGATGTCCTGCACGTGGTCAAGGATGCGCGGGTCGGTGGCGATGTCCCACAGGCCCTGCAGCCGCGCTTGGTAGCAATTGATGCCATAGGCCCCGGCCGCGCCCATCTCGGCCATCAGCCGGTCGACATAGGCGCGGATGTGGGTCATCTCGTCCGGGTCGAAAACGTCGAAGGGCTGCACGAAGCCTTGCGCGTTGTACTGCGCGATCTGCGCCGGGCTCAGCCGGTTCGGGTGCGGGTTGACCACCGGCGCAAAGCCGAGGTCCTGGGTCTCTGCCAGCATCGCGCGTCTCCTTCGTGACGCGACGTTATCCCGCCGCCGCCGCCCCGCGCGATCCCGCGGCTTGACTATTTTTTGTGCTGAATTGAGGTTTTTGGTGGCGTTCGGCGAACCGCTTGTGGAACTCTGGCGCCATGGAGGCGCGCCTTTTCACCGCAGACGACTACCTGGGCCCCGGTCAGGCGTTCCATTTCGCGCGCAAAACCCTGTCGCCGACCCCGCCGCGCTTTGCCCATCGGCACGACTATTTCGAACTCTGCCTGGTCGAAAAGGGCGCCGCCTGGCATTGGGTCAACGGCCAGAGCGCGCTGATCGGCGAAGGCACGCTGCTCTTCATCCGGCCCGACGACACCCACCGGTTCGTGGCGCAGGCGGGACAGGACTGTCGCATCATCAACGTCATGTTCCGCGCCGACAGTGCGAGGCATCTGGTGCGCCGCTACCGCGACGACCTTGACGGCCGGTTCTTCTGGGCCGGCGGCGTGGAGCCCGAGGCGCAACAGCTGACCGGCCCGCGGGTGGAGCGCGCGGTGAACGCGGCGCTGGAGCTGCAGACCGCCCGGCGCAGCCTCGCCCGGATCGAGGAGTTCCTGCTGACGATGATGACGCGGGTGGTGGACTACGCCGCCGGCAGCGGGACGGCGATGCCCGGCTGGCTGGTCGCGGCCTGTCAGGCCGCCGAGCAGCCCGAGGTGTTCCGGCGCGGCGCGGCGGGGTTCGTCGCCGCGGCGGGACGCGGCCACGAACATGTCTGCCGCACCGCGAAGGCGCATCTGGGGCTATCGCCGTCGGTCTATGTCAACCGGATCCGGATGCAGCACGCGGCGATGGCGCTTGGCGGCAGCGATCTGCCGATCCCCGAGGTCGCCCGCGACTGCGGCATCGAGAACCTGAGCCATTTCTACAAGCTGTTCCGGTCGCATTATGGCGTCACGCCGCGCGCCTACCGCCGGCGCCACGCCAAGGACCCGGTGCAGCCCGAGGTCGGGCGCTAGCCCGGTCGGTCGCTCGGCGTTGGCCCGGGATTGGCCGGTGCGGTGGTTGGGCCGTCTTCGCGCGTCGGATGGGCTGGCATCGTGGAAGGCGAATGTCGCCTTCTGCGTGAGGAGCCGTGCCCATCGCCGACCCGCGGGGTGGCGATCCGACGTTTGATCGGGTGCGCTCTATGGCTGTCAAGTCCGCAGGACCACGCGCGATGCGAGGGTATCGAGCAATCGCCACCCCTCCGGGGCGGGGCGGCGATGGGCGCGGCGGCGCTGCGCGCCTTGATTCCGCGCCCGGGGCGACATCTCGAAAGCCTCTCTCGGCGGAATTGAAACTGGCCAGGCCACCAACGGTCACCCCCGCCCTCACGACCCGGTGTAATCCGCCTCCGCCGGACCGACATAGCGCTCCATCAGCTCGGGCTCGACGTCGCCCGCGTCATAGGCCCCCAGAATGATGCCGCGGCGCCGCGACCGTCCGCGCATCGCCTGCAGGTCCGCCGCCGACCGGGTCACCCGCTGCGACTGCCGCCGCGCCCAGGCGTTGAGGTGGCGGTAGAGACGGTCCAGCACCTCGCCATGATCGGCGCTTTGCCCCAAATCGACGAATTCGTCCGGATCGGTCTGCAGGTCAAACAGCATCGGGCGGAAGCCGCCCTCGAAATGGATCAGCTTGAAGCGGCCGTCGAACGCCATGAAGAGCCGGGCATCGGCATCCGAGACGCCCAGCGTGCGCGCCGTGGGCGTGACCGCGTAATTGTACTCGCTGATCGCCACCTGCCGCCAGTCCGCCGGCGTCTCGCCCCGCAGAAACGGCGCTAGCGAACGCCCTTCGACCCACTCTTCGGGCACCGTGCCGCCCGCCGTCTCGATGAAGGTCGCGGCGAGGTCGATCGATTCGACCAGCGCGTCACAGACCGTGCCGCGGGTCGCGTCGGCCTCAGTAGACGGGTCGTAGACGATCAGCGGAATCTTCACCGAGCAGTCGTGCATGAACATCTTCTCGCCCATCCAGTGATCGCCCAGGTAATCGCCGTGGTCCGAGGTCAGCACGATCATCGTCTCGGCCATCGCGCCTGAGGTCTCCAGATGATCGAGCACCCGGCCGAGCTGATCGTCGCATTGCTTGATCAGTCCCATGTAGGCGGGGATCACCTTGGCCCGCGTCTCGTCGCTGTGAAACGACCGCCCGATCTGGCCATGCGCAAACTCGGCAAAGACCGGATGCGGGTCTTCCAGTTCCCTGGCATGCCTCTGCGCCGCCGGCACATGGTTCGCGCCATACATCGCATGATACGGCGCCGGCGCGATATAGGGCCAATGCGGCTTGATGTAACTCAAATGAGCGCACCACGGCCCCGCCTGCGCCTGAAGGAATTCCAGCGCCTTGTTTGTCAGCCACGGCGTCTCGGACTCCTCTTCGCGCACATTGGCTTGCTTGTCGGCATGCTCCATCAGCCAGCCCGGCGCGATCTTGCCCTCCTCGATCCCGGAATTGGCGTAATGCGCCCAAGGGTTGTCGCCGGGATAGCCGCGCGCCTTCAGCCATTCGTTATAGGGCGACACCCGCCCGTCATAGGAGCCGTCCGGCCCCTCCGGCACCATCCCATCGTCGCGCACCCAGAGGTCGAACCCGCACTCCGCGGTGCGGACCCCGATGATCGACTCCGGCGGGATGCCGAGCCGGGCCATGCCCTCGACATCCGCCTTCATATGCGTCTTGCCGATCAGCCAGCAGTCCATGCCGATGTCGCGCAGATGATCGCCCAGCGTCTTCTCGCCCACCCGCAACGGGAAGCCGTTCCATTCCGAGCCATGCGACTGCACATATCGCCCTGTATAGAACGACATCCGCGACGAGCCGCAGATCGGCGACTGGCAATAGGCGTTGGAGAACCGCACGCCCATCGCCGCCACGCGGTCGAAATTCGGCGTCTCCAGATGCGGATGGCCCGCGCAGCTGAGGTAATCGAACCGCAGCTGGTCATACATGACGAAAAGGATGTTCTTCGGCCGGGACATGGCGGCTCGCGCGTCTGGGATGGTTCACATGTTTAGCTTCTGACGCGGCGAGGTTACAGCAACCTTAACGCCGCCGCCATTCCCGCCGCCCCGGCGGCACCGCGCCACGCCCGATAGAGGCTGCGGGGCCCCATCGCAGCCAAAGGCGGAGATGGGGAGAATCCTGCGGCGTGCGGCACGCACGCCTCCCTCAGGACAGGCTCAATCCGCCAAAAGCCGCCTTGTGTTCGCCCGCACGACCTTCGAGATGTCCAGGTCCAATTCCATCGCCGACACCTTCTCGTCGATCAGCAGAAACGACAACCCGTGCACGAAGGTCCATAAAGGGAACGCCCGCTTCGCCACGTCGTCATCAATCTCGGCCTTGCCCATCCGCGCCGCCATATGCTGCAGCAGGATGCCGTAATTTGCCTTGCCCTGTTCCATCAGTTCCGGGTCTTTGTCATGCTCGCGCGTCAGCCCGAACATCAGCCGGAACACCCCCGGTTCGGTTTGCGCGAATTCGATATAGGCCATGCCCATCGCCGCGATCGCGTCGAGAGACCCCAAGGGGTGCTTGGCCGCCGCCGCGGCAAACATATCCCGGTTTCTCAGCATCCCTTCCAGGGCCACCGCGCGCAGCATCTCCTCCTTGTCGCTGAAATGCCGATACGGCGCCGCCGTCGACACGCCCGCCAGCCGGCAGGCGTCGGAGACCGAGAATCGATCCGGCCCCTTTTCCTCCACCAAGGCCCGTGTCGCCTCTACCAGCCCGGCCCGCAGATCCCCGTGGTGATAGCCGTCCCGTTTCGCCGTCGCTTCTTTTTTCTTTGTTTTTTCAGCGTGTTGCAACTTTTTCTCCGTCCCTTCCTTGACGATGTTAGAGCTTCTCACATATGTAAGAGCATCTAACATTGCAAGGGATGCTTACCATGCCCCGCCCCGCCGAAACAAGCTCCTTGACCCGCCGCACCCTGCGCCGCGTCGGTACACTGACCACCACCGCGCTCACCGGAGCTCTCGCCGCCGGACTGGTGATTTCCGGCTCATCCTTCCTCGCGGACCGTGCCGAGAGTGTCGAACTGGCAGAGATCGCCCCCCTCGTCGCCGTTCAAGTCGCGCCGCTCGACATCCTGCCCGGCTATCAGGTCACCCGCCAATTCGTCGGCCAGATCGAACCGCTGCAACAGGCGGACCTCGCCTTCGAGGCCGGCGGCACGATTTCGGACCTTCTCGTCGAGGAAGGCGCCAGCGTCGCCCAAGGCCAGTTGCTCGCCCAACTCGACACCCGCGGCCTCGACGCTCAGCGTGCGGCGCTGCTGGCCGCCCGCGCCGCCCTCGAGGCGCAACTCGAGCTTGCCGAACTCACCACCGCCCGACAGAAAAAGCTCGAGGAAAAGGGGTTTGCCGCCACCCAGCGACTCGACGAGGCTCGCCTTGGCGCCGCCGAACTCACCGCGCGCATCGCCGAAACCGACGCCCGCATCGCCGAGGTCGACGTCGCGCTCGACAAGACCGCTTTGCGCGCGCCCTTCGCCGGAGAGATAGGCCGCCGCGCCGCCGATACCGGCCAGACGGTCGGCGGCGGCACGCCGGTCCTGACGCTCCTGCAAACCGCCGCGCCGCAGATGCGCGTCGGCCTGCCGCCACAGACCGCCGCCGCGCTGGTCCTAGGCACCCAGGTGACCGCGACCTTCGGCGACACCGCGTACCAGGCCGAACTCACCCAGCTTCGCCCCGACCTCGACCCCGCCACCCGGACCCGCAGCGCGATCTTCACGCTGCGCCTCGACCCAGGCGCCCCCCCTCCCCCGTTCGGCCAGTCCGGCAGCATCGCGCTGAGCCAGACCGTGGCCGATGCCGGCGCCTGGGTCCCCCTGCTTAGCCTCCGCGAGGGCGCCCGCGGCTCCTGGACCGTGCTGACCGCCACCCCCGACGGCGACACGCACAAGGTGGCCCCGGAGGCTGTCGAACTGCTCTACGCCGACGCCACCCGCGCCTTCGTGCGGGGCGGTTTCCCCGATGGCGCGCTACTCGTGCAGAACGGCCCGCAACGCCTTGCCCCAGGCCAGACCGTCCGGTTGAAGGACTAAGCCCATGGAAACCCTCACCTTCCGCAACCCGCGCCTCGTCATGCTGGTGCTGCTGGTGATCATTGCCGGCGGGCTCTCGTCGCTTCTGGCCATTGGCCGCCAGGAAGACCCCACGATCACCAACCTCTTCGCCACCGTCACCACCGCCTATCCCGGCGCCGACCCGGCCCGTGTCGAGGCGCTGGTTACTACGGAAATCGAGAACGAACTGAAGAAGATCCCGGAGGTCGACACGCTCGACTCGACCTCGTCCACCGGCGTCTCAATCGTCTCCATCGAGCTTCTCGAAACCATGAACCCCGACGCCATCGAGGGCGTCTGGTCTGAGATTCGCGATGCGCTCGGCGACGCGCAGCGAAACTTCCCCGCAGGCGTGCAAGACCCCGAATTCGACAGCGACGGCGCCGGCGCCTATGCCGCCATCGTCGCCCTGCGACTGGCCCGCGACGACGTGCCGATGACCCTCGCCGCGCGCTATGCCGAGGACCTCGCGGACAGCTTGCGCGCCGTCCCCGGCACCAAGCTCGTCGAGACCTTCGGCGCGCCGGAGGAAGAGGTCCTTGTCCAGGTCGATCCCATCGCCGCCGCCTCCCTCGGCCTTACCGCCGACCAGATCAGCGCCGCCATCGCCGCCGCCGACAGCAAGGTGCAAGCCGGCCGTCTGCGCGCCCCCGGAACCGATATTGTGCTTTCCGTCGAGGGCGAAATCACCGCCCTCGACCGCCTGCGCCGCATCGTCTTGCGCGAAGACAGCGCGGGCCGCGTCACCCAGCTCGGCGACATCGCCACCGTCACCCGCGGCCCCCGCATGCCCGTCGCCGAGGCCGCGATCTCCAACGGTATCCCGTCGATCCTCATCGCCGCGCGGATCAACGACGGCCTGCAGGTCGACGCCTGGATGGCCCAGGCGAAACAAGCCCTCGACACCTACCAAGCCGATCTGCCCGCCTCGCTGCAAGCCGAGCTTGTTTTTGACCAATCCACATACACCGCCGACCGCCTCACTGAGGTTGGCCTGAATATGCTCATCGGCGTCGCCCTCGTCGTCGCCGTCCTGCTGATCACCCTCGGCCTGCGCTCTGCCCTGATTGTCGCCCTCGTCCTGCCCGTCGTCTCGCTCGCCACGCTGATGACGATGAACGCCATGGGGCTGGCCATCCACCAGATGAGCGTCACCGGCCTGATCGTCGCGCTCGGCCTTCTGGTCGACGCCGCCATCGTGATGACCGACGAGGTCGCCAAGCGCCTGCGCGACGGCCTCGACCGCGCCCGCGCCGTCGGCGGCGCCGTCAAGCGCCTCTTCGCCCCGCTCGCGGCCTCCACCATCACCACCGCGCTCAGCTTCACGCCGATGATCCTGTTGCCGGGCCCGGCCGGGGATTTCGTCGGCGCCATCGCCATCGCCGTGGTCACCATGTTGGTCTGGTCCTTCCTGATCGCGATGACCATCACCCCCGCCGTCGCCGGCTGGACCCTGCGCGGCGAGGGCGGCGGCCTCAGGGGCGGCTGGCTCGCCCACCGCTTCGAATCCACGATCCGCTTCGCCGTTCAAAGCCCGGTCAAGTCCATCGCCCTCGCCCTGGTCCTGCCCGTCCTCGGCTTCGCTTCGATGCCCACGCTCACCGCGCAGTTCTTCCCCGGCGTCGACCGCGACCAGTTCTATATCGAGCTCGACATGCCCCCCGGCGCCGCGATCACCGCCACCCAAGCGCTGTCCGAAACCATCGACGCCGACCTGCGCGCCGAAAAAGACATCACCCAGGTCAACTGGGTCATCGGCCGTTCCGCACCCGCCTTCTACTATAACATCGTCGGCAACCGCGATCAGGCTCCCGGTTTCGCCCAAGCGCTCATCACCTCCACCTCGGCGCAAGCCACCAACCGCCTCGTCCCCGCCCTGCAAACCCGCCTCTCCGACGCCTACCCCCAGGCCCGCATCCTCGTCCGCGGCCTCGTCCAGGGCCCGCCCGTCAACGCCCCTGTCGAGATCCGCCTCGTCGGCCCCGACCCGGCTACCCTGCGTGCATTAGGCGACGAGGCCCGCGCCATCATCGCCGCCCAGGACGCCGTCACCATCGTGCGCACCACGATCTCCGGCGGCGCCCCCGACGTGAGCCTCGACGTCGACGAGGCCAAGGCCCGCCTGCTCGGCCTCGACCTCGCCCAGATCGCCCGCCAGCTCGAGGCGTCCCTCGAAGGCGTCACCGGCGGCTCCCTCCTCGAAGGCACCGAACAGCTCCCCGTCCGCGTCCGCCTCGGCGACACGCTCCGAGGCGACCTCAACGCCATCGCCAACCTCTCGATCCTGCCGCCCACCGCCGCCCAGACCTCCGCCACCGGCGCCTTCCCCGCCGTCCCCCTCTCGGCCTTGGCAAACGTCACCGTGCAACCCAGCGAAGGCGCCATCACCCGGCGCAACTCCGAACGCGTCAACCTGATCCAGGCCTTCCTGGTGCACGGCGTCCTCCCCGAAGAGGCCCTGCAAGCCACCCAGGCCGCCCTCACCGGAGCCAACTTCACCCTGCCTGCCGGCTACCGCCTGGAATATGGCGGCGACGCCGACGCGCGCTCCTCCACCCTCAACAACCTCCTGGCCTCCCTCGGCCTCATCGTCACGCTCTCCATCGCCACCGTCGCGCTGACGCTGAACTCCTTCCGGCTCACCGCCGTCACCTTCGTCGTCGCGGGCCTCAGCGCCGGCCTCTCCATCCTCGCCCTCGCGGTCTTCCAATACCCCTTCGGCATCAACGCCGTGATCGGCGTCATCGGCTCCATCGGCGTCTCGATCAACGCGGCGATCATCATCCTCTCCGGCCTGCAAGAGGACGCCGACGCCGCCAGCGGCGACCGTGAGGCCATGGTTCAGGTCGTCATGGGCTCCTCGCGCCACATCGTCTCGACCACCATCACCACGTTCGGAGGCTTCCTGCCCCTGATCCTCGCCGGCGGCGGCTTCTGGCCCCCCTTCGCGATGTCCATCGCCGGCGGCGTCCTGCTGTCGACCGTGGTCAGCTTCTACTTCACGCCGCCGGTCTATGCCCTGATTCATCGCCGCGCGGCCCGGCCGGAGCCCTTGCGCCTGGCCGAGCCGGTGGCGGCGGCGCGGCCCGCGCCGGAAGGGCTGCAGATCGCCGCGGAATAGGCGCCGGGGCGCGGCGTCGGGCGGCCGGCGCCGCGGCTCCGCGGCGGCTCATTGCAGGGCTAGGTCGGCCGGCTGGTACCGGTGCCGCGCCTGGCGCCAGAACCGCGTCAGCAGCAGGCCGGCGGCCAGGGCGAGCCCGACGACAAGGCCAAGCCACACGCCGACGCCGCCCCAGCCGATCACGAAGCCCATTGCATAGCTCGACGGGATGCCGACGCCCCAATAGCTGATCGCCGCGTAGATCATCGGCACGCGGGTGTCGTGCAGACCGCGCAACAGCCCTAACGACACGACCTGGGCGCCATCCACAAGCTGGAACAGCGCCGCCACTGCAAGCAACGTCACGCCAATCGCCAGGATCGCCGGACGTTGCGGGTCGGCTGGATCGACGAACAATCCCACAAGGACTTCGGGCAGCGTTAGGTAGATCAGAATCGTCACACCGGCGAAGAGCGCCGACATCGCAACCGCCACCTTTGCACCCTGGCGCAGACCCGGGCCGTCCTTGCGTCCAGCGGCATAGCCGACCCGAACTGTTGCAGCTTGGCTGAGCCCCAGATGCACCACGAAGGTCATCGAGGCGAGTTGCAGCGCGATACCGTGCGCCGCCAGCGTCTGCGCCCCGAGCCAGCCCATCATCAGGGCCGACGCCGAGAACAGGCCGCTTTCGGCAAGATTGGTCAGGCCGATCGGCCACCCTAAGCGGAAGACTCTTGCGAAAGCCTCGCCGTCGCGGCGCCAGAGGCGCTGGAACAAAGCGTGTTCCGGCGTCACCCGAGCGATATGTGCCATCAGTAGTAAAAGGCTGGCCAGCTGGATGAGAACAGAGGCGATCGCGGCGCCGGCCAGGCCCATCTCGGGAAAGCCCAGACGCCCGAAGATCAGCACGTAATTCAATGCCGCGTTCAGCACCGCGGCAGAGACGGTGATCCAAAGCACGGCTTGCGTGCGCTCGAGCGCGGCGAGGTAGTTCTTCAGAACCATCACCAGAAGGGCCGGGATGACCCCGAAACTGGCGATCTGCAGGTACTGCTGTGCCAGCGCAGCGGTTTCCGGCTCTTGCCCCAGCGCCAGCATCAGCGGCTCGGACCAGATCAGCGGCGGCAAAACCAGGACACCGTAGAGCCCCGACAGCCACAGCCCCATCCGGGTGACCCGGCGGACCTGGGCCGTGTCGCCCTCGGCCACGGCGCTGGCAACCATCGGCAGGACCGCGAAGGCAAAGCCCGAGCCGACGATGAAAAACACGAAATAGACCGAGTGACCCAGCGTGACGGCCGCAAGGGCGGCAATGTCGTACCAGCCCAGCATCAGCGCATCGGTAACCCCGATCAAAATTTGCGCCAGGTGGCTGCCAATCAGCGGAAGTCCCAAAATCAGCAGCGCCCGCGCGTGCAGGCGATACGACTCAATCAAATTCATCCGCCGGGCTTAGACGAAGCCCGCGCGGCGGGCAATAACAGTGCTCGTTCTCAGGCCGGTTTCCGCGCCACGAAATCGATCATCGCGGCCAGGCCGTTATGGCCCGGGCCGGCCTCGACCACCGCGTCGTAATCGGCTTGGTGCAGGATGTCGTAGCCAGGGAATGCAGTGCGCAGTAGTTCAAGCGTGTACATGTTTTCCGCGCAAGGAGGACCGCCGGTGCCGTAGCCGACCTGGCGCGGGGCGAAGCCGTGCAGCAATAGCAGCCCTCCGGGACGCAGGGCGGTGTCGAGGCCAGCGAAGATGCGGTCGCGCAAGGCGGGTCCGGCGAACTGGATGTAGATCGCGGCGACGGCGTCGTAGGGCGTGGCGGCCCAGTCCCAGGCCTCGACGCCGGCGAGGTGAAAATCCACATTGGCGCCCTTCGAAGCCGCCAGCGCCCGCGCCTTTTCAAGCCCGCGGGCGGAGGCGTCGAAGGCTGTGACCCTGAAGCCCTGGCCGGCGAGCCAGACCGAGTTGCGCCCTTCGCCGTCGGCCACCGCCAGCACCCGGTCACCCGGCATCAGCCGGTGCGCCTGGCGTTCGACGAAGGCCGCGGGCGCCTCGCCGAAGAGATAGTCGTCGCGGTCGTAGCGGCCGTCCCAGCGTGCGGCGGAAGCGTCGTCGGTCATGCCCGCCGGGGTATCGCGCCGCCGCACCCGGGGCAAGCCGCTGCGCGCCGGTGTCGCCGGTCGCCGGGGCACCGCCCCGGAGACCGGCCCCGCCGCGACGCCGAAGGCGGCGCAACCGAGAATCCGGCAAAGCGTTTCACGCTCTTGCTTCAACGAAGGTGCGATCGGCTCGAAGCGCAAGGACGGACCTGGCATAGAGCGGGCGTGGGCGCGATGCCCCGGGCACGGACTCAAGGGGCGCAGCCCCGCCGTGCCCATCGCCGCCCCGCGGGGTGGCGATTGGTTGAGCCTCGCGCACCGCTTGAGGTCCTACGGATTCGACAGCCATAAAGCGCTGCCGATCAGAGGTCGGATCGCCACCCCGCGGGTCGGCGATGGGCACGACTTCTCGCGAAGCGGCCGCCGCACACGCGAGGCCAATACCCGCCAAGCGCCTTTGACGCGAAGCCCCTAACCGGGCTGTTCCTCCGGGGTCATCAAGCCCACCGCGGCGCCGGTCGGGTCGGTGACTTGCGCGATGCGCCCCGTTCCCGGCATGTCGAAGGGCTCTTGGATTACCGAGCCGCCGGCGCGCTTGGTCGCGGCGACGGCGGCATCCACGTCGTCAACCGCGAAGTAGCTGAACCAATGCGGTTTCGCGCCCTCGGCGGTATCCGTCGGAGAAATCCCCACGATCGGCAAGCCGTCGCGATAGCCGACCTGATAGGTGCTGCCGTCCGGCATCGGCATGGGCTCGAACTGCCAGCCGCAGGTTTCGCTGTAATACGCAACCGCCGCGTCCACGTCGCCGGTCATCAATTCGGTCCACCAGACCATGCCATGCGTCTTGCTCATTTCAATGCCTCCTGATCTCAAAACATACCGGCCAGCCTAACAGATTTCCGCCCTGCGCCCCAGCCGGATCGGGCCTTTCGCTTCGCCCGGCCCTATGCCAGTCTCCGCCGCGACACCCGGGAGGCCCGCCGATGCCGATCAAAGCCTGCGTCTTCGACGCCTACGGCACGCTCTTTGACGTCGCCGCCGCGGCGCGCGAGGCTGCTGCGGAGCCGGGGCGCGAAGCCTTCGCCGCCGTCTGGCCGAAAGTCGCGACCGATTGGCGGCTGAAGCAGCTACAATACACTTGGCTCCGGGCGGTGGCCGGGGCGCATACGGATTTCTGGGAGGTCACGCAGAACGGGCTCGACTGGGCGCTGGAGGCCTCGGGCCTCTACGGCGATGCCGAGCTGCGCGAGCGGCTGTTGGCGCTCTATTTCGAGCTTTCCGCCTATCCGGAGGTGCCGGCGATGCTGGCCGGACTGAAGCACGCCGGCTTCGCCACCGCGATCCTCTCGAACGGCGAGCCGAAGATGCTGGACGGCGCGGTGCGAAGCGCGGGCATCGGCGCGGATCTCGACGCGGTGCTGTCGGTCGAAGACGTCGGTGTCTTCAAGCCGCACCCGTCGGTCTACGAGATGGTCGGCCAGCGGTTCGGCACCGCACCGGCCGAGGTGCTGTTCGTGTCGTCGAACGGCTGGGACGCGGCCCATGCGGCGGGCTTCGGCTTCGTCTCGGTCTGGGCGAACCGGGCCGGCGAGCCGGTCGACCGGCTGCCGTGGCGGCCGGCACATATCCTCGACGATCTGACCACGATCCCCGATATCGCGAAGGCAATTTGATGCAACGATTTCAGACATTTGACGGCGTGTCGCTCGCCTATCGCGACGACGGCGCGGGGCTGCCGGTGCTGTGCTTGTCGGGGCTGACGCGCAACGGCAGCGACTTCGATTACGTGGCGCCGCACCTAGGCGACGTGCGCCTGATCCGGCTCGATTATCGCGGCCGCGGCGCGTCCGACTGGGCCGATCCGGCAACCTATACGGTGCCGGTCGAGGCGCGCGACGCGCTGGCCCTGCTCGACCATCTGGGGCTTCAGAAGGCGGCGATCCTCGGCACCTCGCGCGGCGGGCTGATCGCGATGTTTCTCGCCGCCACCGCGAAGGACCGGCTGATCGGCGCCTGCCTCAACGACATCGGGCCGGAGGTCGCGCCCGAGGGGCTGGAGGTGATCAAGGGCTTCGTCGGCCGCAACCCCGGCGCACGCAGCTTCGAAGAGGCGGCATTGGCGCGGGCAACGCTGATGGCGGGGTTCGAGGATGTGCCGGCCGCCCGCTGGATGGAGGAGGTCAAAAAGCACTTCATCGACACCGGTGCGGGGCTGAAGATCAACTACGACCCCGATCTGGCCCGGATCTTCGACGCGCCCGCACCCGAGGCAAACCCCGCGCCGCCGGATTTCTGGCCCGCCTTCGACGCCCTGCAGGACCTGCCGCTGGCCTGCATCCGGGGCGCGAATTCGGACCTTCTGAGCCCGGCGACCTTCGCCGAGATGACACGCCGCCGGCCGGACATGATCGCGGTCGAGGTGCCCAAGCGCGGCCATGTGCCGTTCCTCGACGAGCCCGAGGCGCTGACCGGCCTCCGCGCCTGGCTCGGGGCCTGCCGATGAACATCGACATGATCGAGGCCGCCGCCGCGCGGCTTGCCGGCCATGCCCGGCGCACGCCGCTTCTGTCCTCGCCGTTTCTCGACGAAATCGCAGGGCGGCGGGTGCTGGTCAAATGCGAATGCCTGCAGGTGACCGGCAGCTTCAAGTTCCGCGGCGGGTGGTCGGCGGTCTCGGCGCTCGACCCCCAGACGCGCGCCCGCGGCGTGCTGGCGTTCTCGTCTGGCAACCATGCCCAGGGCGTGGCGCGGGCGGCGGAACTTCATGACGTGCCGGCGGTGATCGTGATGCCCAAGGACGCGCCGGCGCTGAAGATTGCGAACACACGCGCCTACGGTGCCGAGGTGGTGCTGTACGACCGGGCGGGCGGCGAGGACCGGCACGCGATCGGCGCGGAGTTGGCCGAAAGCCGCGGGCTCACGCTGATCAAGCCCTATGACGAGCCGCAGGTGATCGCGGGCCAAGGCACCACGGGGCTCGAGATCGCCGAACAAGCTGCCGAAGCGGGCGTGACCGAGGCCGACGTGCTGGTCTGCTGTGGCGGCGGCGGGCTCACGAGCGGCATCGCGCTGGCGCTCGAGGCCAAGGCGCCCGACCTGCGCGCCCGGCCGGTGGAGCCTGAGGGTTTCGACGACGTGGCGCGCTCGCTGCGGTCGGGCGGGATCGAGCGCAACAACGCCATCGACGGTTCGATCTGTGACGCGATCCTGACCGACGCGCCGGGGCGGCTGACCTTCCCAATCCTGCAGCGGCTTTGCGGGTCCGGGATCGTGGTCAGCGACGACGACTGCCTGCGTGCGATGGCCGTGGCCTTCGCCCGGCTGAAGCTGGTGATCGAGCCCGGCGGCGCCGCCGCCCTGGCCGCTGCGCTGTTCCATCCGGACGCCGTGAAAGGCGACGCGGTGATCGCCGTGGCGACCGGTGGCAACGTCGACGCGCCGCTATTCATCCGGGCGCTGCAGACCC
>JASJCA010000079.1 GCA_030066215.1 Rhodobacter sp.
GACGACGATGAATTCGTCACCGCCGACCCTGGCGACCAGATCGGTCTGCGCAGTGACTGAACGCATGGCTTGCGCCGCGTGGCACAGCACCGCGTCGCCCATGGCGTGGCCCATGCTATCGTTGATTTCCTTGAATAAATCGAGGTCGATATGCATCAGCCCCATGACCCGCCCGTCCGAGCCCGGCAGGTGTAGCATGCCCGGACCATCCAGCACCCGCATCAGCCGGGCGCGATTGGCCAGACCGGTCAGCGTGTCGGTTTCGGCAAGGCGCGCGGCGGCACGCAACTGCTGCATCAGCCGTGCCTGGCTGGCGATCCAGCGGCCGATCGTGATCAGGCGGTAGGCCTGGGTGGCGTCGAATCCGCCCGGCTCAAGCGTGGCGAGCGAAAGGGTGCCGACCGCCTGGGCGCCGCTGAACATCGGGACGATCATCATCGAGCGGATGCCCGAGGACACAAGCGCGAGCATCGCGCCGGTACTGGCGGCCTTCATCTCGGCCTCTGACAGATAGACCGGTTGGCCGGTGTCCAGGACGCGAGTGCGCGGGGCATTGGGCAAGATCTTCGGCACGTTGTTGTGCGGGTCGAACTTGCCGTCGCTGCGGTGCACTCGGTCGATGATCCGGTCGCCGTCGATCAGCGCGATCGAGCCGCGCGCCGCCGGGAAAAGCCGGGTCAGCCAGTCGGTGCCGACGCGCAGAACCGCCTCGATGCTGTCGGCATGGCTCAGCGCGTCGATGAACGCGATCGGCAGGTGGATCGAGGTCTCACGGTCGGGCATAGCACGGGCTCTCTCGCCCGCGACTAGACCATATCCGGCCTAAATCTCCCTTAATCCCGGTGCGGCCTGCGCCGCGGTGGGCGTGCCTTGTCCGTCTATTTGGCGCCCGCCGCGACCGGCTTGTTCAGCACCGCATCCGTCGGCAGGCCCTTGGCGTGGATATCCGCCTTGCGGCCCGGCGATCCGGCCTTGGCCAACGCTTGGTCGAGGTCGGCGATCAGGTCGTCGGCATCCTCGATGCCGATCGACAGCCGCACCACGTTCGGGGCGGCGCCGGCGGCAGTCTGCTGCTCGGCGGTGAGCTGCCGGTGCGTGGTCGAGGCCGAGTGAATGATCAGCGACCGCGCATCGCCCAGATTGGCGACATGGCTGAAGAGCTCCAGCGAATCGACCAACTTGATACAGGCGTCGTAGCCGCCCTTCAGCGCCACGGTAAACAGGGCCCCTGCGCCGCGCGGGCAGATCTTCTTGACCCGTTTGAAAGAGGGCGAGGATTTCAGGCCGGCATAGGTGACAGCCTCGACGGCAGGGTGTTTTTCAAGCCATTGCGCGATCTTCTCGGCATTCTCGACATGGCGCTCCATGCGCAGACTGAGCGTCTCGATCCCCATCAGCGTGTAATGCGCAGCTTGCGGGTTCATCGTCATGCCCAAATCCCGCAGGCCCACGGCGATGGAGTGGAAGACGTAGGCCAAAGGCCCGAAGGTCTCGGCGAATTTCAGGCCGTGATAGGCGGGCTCGGGTTCGGAGAGCGAGGGGAACTTTCCGCTCGCCGCCCAGTCGAACTGCCCGCTGTCGACCACGCAGCCGCCGGTTACGGTACCGTTGCCGGTGAGGTATTTGGTGGTCGAATGCACCACCAGCGTCGCGCCGTGTTCGATCGGGCGGCAGAGGTAGGGCGAGGCAGAGGTGTTGTCGACGATCAGCGGAATGCCCGCCTTTTCGGCGATGGCGGCCATGGCATCGAGATCGGTGATGTAACCGCCCGGGTTGGCGATCGATTCACAAAACAGCGCGCGGGTGTCGTCGTCGATGGCGGCCTTGACCGCGGCGAGGTCATCGGTGTCGACGAATTTCGCCGACCAGCCGAAGCGTTTGATCGTCTGGCTGAATTGGGTGACCGAGCCGCCGTAAAGCCGGGTCGAGACCACCACGTTCCGCCCCGGCGCCATTAGCGGGAACAGCGCCATGATCTGGGCGGCGTGGCCCGATGAGCAACAGACCGCGCCAACGCCGCCCTCGAGCGTGGCGATGCGTTCCTGCAGCACGGCGACGGTGGGGTTGGTCAGCCGCGAATAGATGAAACCGACCTCTTGCAGATTGAACAGCGCTGCGGCGTGGTCGGCGTCGCGGAAGACATAAGCCGTGGTCTGGTAGATCGGCGTCTGGCGGGCGCCGGTGGCAGGGTCGGGGCGGGATCCTGCGTGGATTTGCAGGGTGTCGAAGCCGTAGCTCGGTGCCTCGGTCATGGCGGTGTCTCCCGTTGCGATGCGTCCGGTGTGGTTTAGGGGAAAGCCCGGGCCGGGACAACGGCTCAACGGGCGGCGACGCGGAGTTCCTCGATCTCACGGAAGCGCAAGCGATTGGCCATCTTGGCCGGGCTTTTCAGGGTGAGGTTTGGGAACCGGGCGAAGAGCCTTTGGAACGCGATGGCGCCTTCCAGCCGGGCGAGCGCGTTGCCGGCACAGATATGGATCCCGAGGCCGAAGCTGAGATGCCGGTTCGGGCGGCGGGCGATGTCGAAGCGGTCGGCATCGGGGAAGGCGTCCGGGTCGCGGTTCGCGGCGGCGATGATCATGTGCACCGTGGTACCCGCGGGCAGGTCGGTGCCGCCCAGAGTCGTGGCGCGGGTCGAGCGGCGGTTGTTGATCTGGATCGGCGCCTGATAGCGCAGAACCTCTTCGACCATCGGTTCGATCAGGCCTGGGTCGGCGCGCAGGCGGGCGATCTGGTCTGGATGACGCAACATCTCGTGCACGCCGTGGCTGAGCATGTTGGTCGAGGTCTCGTGGCCTGCATTCAGCATGAAGATGCACTGATGCAAGAGTTCGGTCTCGGAGAGCTTCTGGCCGTCGGCTTCGGCGTCGGCGAGGACGGTCAGAACCTCTGTCTCACTGGCGGTTTCAGGGTGGGCGCGGCGGTGGGTCAGGAGGTCCTTGAGGTAGGTCTTGAATTCGGTGACCGCGCGGTTGCCTGCGTCGAGTTGGTCCTGAGTCAGTTTCGGTTCCAGCGCGGTGAGGATGGCGAGCGCCCAACCACGCAAAAGCAGCCGGTCCTGAGCAGGCACGCCCAGCATGTCGCAGACAACCTCGATCGGCAATTTGAAGGCGAAATCCTCGACCACATCCATCTCGCCGGCATCCTCGAAGCGGTCGAGATGCGCATCGACCAGGGTCTCGATCCGGGGTCTGAGCGCCTCCAGCGCGCGGCGGGTGAAGGCGTGTTGAAAAAGCGCGCGGATGCAGGTGTGATCCGGCGGATCGATGAAAACGACCGATGTGGTGTGATGTTCGTAGAGCGGCGCGCCGGGCCCAAATTTCGGCGCGAAATCCGCGGTCTTGTCAGAGCTCCAAGTGGCCGGGTCGCGGTAGACGGCGGTGATGTCGTCGTAACGGGTCAGCACATAGGTGCCATCGGGGTTTCGGTGGACGGGCGACTCGGTACGCAGGGCAGCGAGATACGGGTAGGGGTCGGCGGTGTAGCCGGCGGGGACGTTGAGAAGGTCAAAGGTCTCAGGGTCGAAGGACTGCACGGGCGGAATTGGTTTCTGGTTCACAGCGGAGGCTGCCACGGCGCCGCCGCGCCTGCAACACGCGCGGTGCTGCCGGTGTGTTGGAGAACGAGGTTTGCCAAGTCGAGCACGTGCCATGCGTGGCGGACGGTCAAGAACGCGTTGTGGACTGGACAATCGCGGTCGTCTAGGTTCAAGCCACTGCGCCTGCTTGTTTATTGAGAGAAACGCCTATGCTTCGTTCCCTTGCCGCATTGCTCCTGGTGATCCTGCTTGCCTCGTGCACCTCCGTAACTGTCCCGGGGCTTCCCAATCCTGCGCAATCCGTACTGGCGACGGGAACATCTGCCCCGGCAAGGGCCCCGGCGCAGGGCGCCCCAGCGGGTGCATCCGAGTCTGGATTGGTGGCAGCCGAAGCCGCCGTCGCGGCGGAAGAGGCCGCGGAGGGCGAAGGCGCGTTCGAGGGCGAAGGAGGTGAAGCCGGTGAAGCCAGCGAGGGCGAGGGGGGAGAAGGCCTGGCGGCGGAAAGCGGCGGATGTGCGGTTTTTGCGGGCACCTTTCTCGAGGACGAATTCTGCGAGGAGGAGGATTGATCGAGCGGACTCCGCGGGCGCGGAACTCCTAGTTGCGCAGACGCACAATTCCGCGCTGGCCGCCGCGCTCGAACTCGATCTCGTAGCCTGCAACACGCGCCTGCGCGATGCGGCGCAAATCGTCGGTGTTGGCGATGCGTTGCCCGTTGATCCGCCGCAGCAGATCGCCGGGGCGCAGGCGGGTGCGGATTGCGATGTCCTCGACCCCCGTGACGACCACGCCTTCAGCGCCGAGCGGAAGGCGCAGCTCTTGGATCACCGCGGGGTTGACGTTGGCCGCACTCAGGCCGTTCAGGATGCTGCGCGCCTGAATGCGGAGCTCCCGGCGCGGCGGATCGTCTGGGGCGGCGGCAAGCTCCACGGTGGCCGTCAGCGGATCGCCGTCGCGCAGAAAGCCGACCTCGGTCTCGGCACCGATCCCCAGGGTCAGCAGGCGAAACAACATCTCCGGTCCGCCATCGACCGGCAGGCCACCGATCGCAGTGACCACATCGCCGATCTCGAGCCCGCCAACCGCGAACGGGCTTAGGGGGTGCAGCGCGCTGATCAGAACGCCTTGAGGCAGGTCGAGGCCTAGCGCCTCGGCCAATGGCCCGTCCACGGTCTGTACTGTGACCCCGGCCCAAGGGCGCACCAGCTCGGTCTTGCCCGCGGCCGCTTGCGACACATACTGCCGCACCAAGTTCGCGGGGATCGCGAAGCCGATGCCGTCGGAGCCGCCGGATCGGGTGACGATGGCCGTGTTGATGCCGACGAGCTGCCCGTTCATGTCCACCAGCGCACCGCCCGAGTTGCCTGGGTTGATCGGCGCGTCGGTCTGGATGAAGTACCCAGGTCGGCCGCCGACCTGACCGCTGCGGGCGCTGGCCGAAATAATGCCGCTGCTGACCGTCTGGCCAACGCCGAACGGGTTGCCCACCGCCAGCACCAGATCGCCGACTTCGACCCGGTCGCTGTCGGCGAACTCCAGCGCCGGCAGATCGGGCGCGCCGCTCAGCTGCAGAATCGCCAGATCGGTGCCGGGGTCGGCCAGCACCACCTCGGCGTCAAATTCGCGCCGGTCGGCCAGTACCACGCGGATGTCGGTGGCGTTGCCGACGACATGGAAATTCGACACCACGATCCCGTCGGCGGCCAGGATCACGCCCGATCCGAGCGAATTCTGCACCCGGGGCCGGGTCCGCATATTGAAGAACTCGGAAAAGAACGGATCGTTGGCAAACGGCGACACCCGCGCCTCGACCACGCGCTTGGCGTAGATGTTGACCACCGAGGGCGTCACCGCCTTGACGACGGGCGCGTAGCTGAGCGTGACCTCCGCTTGGCTGGCGGGCACGCGGGTCTGTGCCGCGGCGGGCCCAGCACTCAAGACCATTAGCAGAATCAAAAGGGCACGCATTCCGGCCGCTCCGTTGGACTTTGTACCGTCCCTTAGATCGCGTTCCGCACAGCTTGGGTCAACCGCGGCGGCCTACCGCATCCACAGGTTCTCGCGCTTGATCTTGTTGCGGATCATCTGTTCGCGCGCGGGCAAATGTTCGCGGTCGAAAAGGGCGCGGACCTTGTGGCCGCGGCGCTGGTAGACCATGCGTTTGATCGGGTCGTAGGTCTTCAGCACCTTCTTGATCTTGTTCGGCGCAGTCACGGTTTCCAGCGTGTCGACCACGGCATCCGATTCTCGCGCGTAGAGCAGCGGAAAGACGCGGTAATGGCAGGTCACCGCGCCGTCGAGCAGCCCAGCGGGGATCGTCCGGCGCGCGCCGCCGAAGCTATGGATCACCAGCGGCAGCGCGATCTGATCGAGCCAGGGAAAAAGCTCTTGTCCGATCAGCTCCTTGGGCGTGTCGTCCCGGATCGCCAGCGCGGTGTCGAGGTACTTTTGCCCGAACGCGTGCGGGCAACTGTAGAAAAACCAGCCCGCGTTGAAGTACATATAGCGTTTCCAGTACTCCTCGGGCTGGCTTTCATCGATGGTCGGTCCGATGTCGAGGCCGAACCTGTCATAGAGCGCGGACCAAATCTCATGGTAACCGGGGCCGTAAAGCTCAGGCTTCGGCCAGGTGTCCTCGCGGCGCAGCGAGGCGCAGGGACGCGCGAAATCGAACGGCACGGCCGACAGTTTTCCGGTGATCAGCGTGTCGCTGTCGAGAAACAGAAACGGTTCGCCCTTGGGCAGGGCGAACAGGCCCTCGATCTTGTTGCCGGGCGGGTAGCTGTCGCCAAAATGGCGCGAGTCGAAAGGTACAATTTCACCGCCGAACTCGGCGATCAGGGCGCGCAACTCGTGGTTCTGGATGCGCGGGTCGCCCTGCCAAAGTGGGCCAGGCTGCGGTTCGGCGATGAAGACGCGGCCGGCGAAATCCGGGTCGGAATGACGCAGCGACGCAAGGCAGAGCACCGCCTCGTAGGCAAGGCGGCCGTTCTGGCCGATGATGAAGATATTGAACGCCTTCGGTTTGGCGGCTTTTTCGGCCATAGGTTGCACTGCCCGGTTGTTTTTTCGCGACTATAGTCGGGAAAGCGGTTTATCAAAAGAGTCGAGTGCGGCGAATTTGACGGAGGGTGCGATGAAATGGCTGAAAGCGGTGGTGGTGGCCCTGGCGGCGGGACCGGCATTGGCGCAGTTCAACAGCGCGGCCGAGGTCAAGCCGATCCTGCAGATGATCAAGCCGCAATGGGTCAGCTTGCGGGAGTTCAACGGCCAGGACCTGCTCTACTTCACGCTGTTGGAGGTCTACCGCTGCGGGCTGGACCAGATCCGCTATGTGATTAACGACGGCAAGCCCGCGGTCTGGGAGACGCCGCCGTGTGAGGGCGACGAGACGTTTTCCGAGATCCCCGAGGATCGGCTGCCTTACACGACCTTCAGGCTGGGAGCCGTGGATCAGGTGCGCATCGAGCTGACCTATGACGACGGCACCGTCGAGACCGAGACCTATGCTCGGGCGGCGATCCTGCAATAGGCGGCGCTTTTCACCGCCGTCGCCGGGGGCTAGATTGCGGCCCGGAGCCGAGCGGAGCATCGCATGACCCAGTATCAGCGCATCGTCCTGGCGAGCCGACCCAAGGGCCCGCCGAGCCTCGAGAATTTCCGCCTTGAGCAGGCTGATTTGCCGGCGCCTGGGCCGGGCGAAGTGCTGGTCCGGACGATCTGGATGTCTCTGGACCCTTATATGCGTGGGCGGATGGATGCCGGCGCGTCCTATGCGGCCCCGGTGGAGGTGGGCCATACGATGGAGGCCGGCTGCGTCGCCGAGGTGGTGACCTCGAATGCCGACCGCCTGGCGCCTGGCAACATCGTCGCGGGCCGCGTCGGCTGGGCCAGCCACGGGGTGCTGCCGGCAAAGGAGCTGCGCAAGGTCGATCCGGACCTGGCGCCGGTCTCGACCGCGTTGGGCGTGCTCGGCATGCCGGGGCATACCGCCTGGGTCGGGGTCAACGACATCCTTGCCGCGCAGGCGGGCGAAACGATCGTGGTCTCCGCAGCCACCGGCGCGGTCGGCAGCGTCGCGGGCCAACTCGCCAAGCGCAAGGGCCTTCGGGTCCTCGGCGTCGCGGGCGGGGCCGAGAAATGCCGCTATGCGGTGGACAAGTTGGGCTATGACGTTTGCCTCGACCACCGCGACCCGGATCTGGCCGCCGAGATGGCCGCGCTGACGCCACAGGGTGTCGACTGCTACTACGAGAATGTGGGCGGCAAGACGCTGGAGGCGGTGCTGCCGCGGATGAACGATTTCGGGCGCATCGCGGTCTGCGGCATGATCGCCTGGTATTCCGGCAAGGGCGTGGGAGAGGCCATGCGGCTGCCGGCGGCCTGGCGGGCGATTTTGGTCAAGCGGCTGCGGGTCCAGGGCTTCATCGTCTTCGACCATATGGACCGGTTGAAGCCGTTTCTGGCCGAGGTCGGGCCGTTGGTGGCCTCGGGCGCCATCCACTATCGCGAGACCGTGACCGAGGGGCTGGAGACTGCGCCGGCGGCGTTCCTGCAGTTGCTCGAGGGCGGCAATTTCGGCAAACAGCTCGTCCGGGTGGGCGCGGACCCGTGAGCCGGCCCAACCCCGGGCGGCGCGCCGACTACGCGCTGTTCGAGCCGGTGCCGATGCGGTGGGCCGATGCCGACATCTACGGCCACATGAACAACGCCGTGCACTACTATCTGTTCGACACCGCGGTGCAGGCGGTGCTGGTGCGCGAGGGGCTTCTCGATCTAGGCGGGTCCGAGACGGTGTTCCTGGTGGTGTCGTCGGGCTGCGACTATTTCGGCGAGATCGTCTTTGGCGACCGGGTCGAGGCGGGCCTGCGCATCGGGCGGCTGGGGCGGTCCTCGGTCCGCTACGAGATCGGCATTTTCCGCAATGACGAGGACCGGGCCAGCGCCGAGGGGTTCTTCGTGCATGTCAGCGTCGGGCGCGACGACCGCCGCCCACGCGCCCTGCCGGACCGGGCGCGGGACGTGCTTGGGCGGCTGGTCGTCGCTTCTCACGGGACGTGATCCGAATGAGCGCTACCGCGCGCCGCTTTTGCGCGTTTACAGGCAACGCTCTGCACCGGGCAGTGGCGCAGGTTGCAGTGGCAGGACCGCCTCCGGCGGGCGTATTTTCAAAGAGATGAAATGGACCTGGATTAGCCTTAGCCCCACTGCGTTAAGGCCGCCTCGGCGACCGGTGCGCCCCACTCCTGCAGGAAGTGGCCGCCATCGGGGATCTCCAGCGGTGCGGGGCAGTTTCTGATCAGCCCGTGCAGGTGGCGCATGGCCGGGCCGCCGAGCACCGGGTCGGCGAGACCGATCGCCATGAAGCTCTCGCCCTGCCAGTTGTTGGCGAGGAAGTGGGCGGCGCGCTTGGAGGTCTCGACGCCTTCCATGCCGGGTTCGGTCATCACCATCTGCGGAAACCGGCGTACGCCGGCCTTGTAGCTCTGGTCCGGGAATGGCGCGGCATAGGCGGCGACCTCGCCCGGGGTCAGATGTGGGCAGGCGCGGGACATCAGCTTGCCGACGTCGAGGTCCGGGTTGGCGGCGACATAGGCGCGCCAGTCTTCGAAACCTTGGCCGGCGGGATTGCCGGTGGCGAGCGTCGTGTTCATCGCCAGCAGGCGGTCAATTCGGTCTGGCAAGTCCATCGGCAGGGTCAGGCCCAGGAGCCCGCCCCAATCCTGCACGACCAGGGTGATGCGGGTGAGGTCAAGGCGCTCGACAAGCGCCAAAAGCATGTTGCGGTGGAAGTGAAAGCCATAAGTGGCGTCCTCGACCGGCTTGTCCGAGCGGCCGAAGCCCAGCATGTCGGGGCAGACCACACGGGCGCCGGACCCCAGGAAGACCGGGATCATGCGGCGGTAGAGATAGGCCCAGGTCGGCTCTCCGTGCAGGCAGAGGAAGGTGCGGCCCTCGGGCGGCCCCTCGTCGATGTAGTGGATTCGCAGGCCCTCGTAGCCGGCCAAGTCGTCGAGGTAACGCGGTGCGTAGGGCCAATCCGGCAGATCGGCGAAGCAGGTATCGGGCGTGCGCAGTGCGTCGATGGTCATGGGATGGCCTCCGGCTATGTAGATCCATCAGGCGTCAAACCCGGGCGCCGGTCAATTGCGGGTTTCGGACTTGAAACGGCGCGTATGGCGGTGGAACATCGCCGAAAAGACCAAAGGGGAGGACCGGTCCAAGATGGACGGGATGATGATGCACCGGCCGCTGCGCGTGGCCGATATTCTCACATTCGCAGAAGAGATCCATGGGCAGGCCGAGATCGTGTCGTCCACAGTCGAGGGCGGCCTCCACCGCGAATCCTATTTCGAAATGGCCGCCCGCTGCCGCCGCCTCGCCAAGGCGCTTCTGAGGCTTGGTATCGGCCTTGGTGACCGCGTCGCGACCCTGGCCTGGAACGGCTATCGCCATATGGAACTCTATTACGGCGTCCCCGGTATCGGCGCGATTTGCCACACGATCAACCCGCGGCTATCGGCCGAGCAGATGGCCTATATCGTCAACCACGCCGGCGACCGCGTAATGTTCCTCGACCTCACCTTCGTTCCTATGGTCGAGAAGCTGGCCGCAGAGTTTCCGAACGACCTGACATACGTGATCCTGACCGACCGGGTGCAAATGCCGGCAACGACGCTCGATGCGCTCTGCTACGAGGACTTGCTTGCCGCGGAGGACGACGCCTTTGACTGGCCGGATGTGCCAGAGGACACCGCCTGTGGACTCTGCTACACCTCCGGCACCACCGGCAATCCCAAGGGCGCGCTCTATTCGCACCGCTCGATGGTGCTGCATGCGCTGCTGGTCGGTGTGTCGATGCAGAATTCCATGACCCCGGGCCGGCGGGTTCTGCCCGTGGTGCCGCTGTTCCACGCCAACGCCTGGGGCATGGCCCATGCTGCGCCGCTGGTCGGCGCGCATCTGGTCATGCCGGGGCCGCATCTCGATGGCGCCTCGCTCTTTGATCTGATGGAGGCCGAGCGCGTTTTCGCCGCCTGGGGCGTGCCCACCGTGTGGCTGGGGCTGATGGCCGAGATCGAACAGCGGGGGCGGCCGCCCGAGGGGTTCGGCGAGATCGTCGTCGGGGGCTCCGCTGCCGCGCCCGCACTGATCCGCGCCTTCGAGTATCTCGGCGTCAATGTTTGCCACGCCTGGGGCATGACCGAAATGTCGCCGATCGGCACGCTCGGCAATCTGGCCCCCGAGATGCAGGCGCTGCCTTTTGACGAACGCATGCGGCTGAAGTCCTGCCAGGGCCGCCGGGCCTTCGGCATCGACATGAAGATCGTCGACGAAAACGGCACCCGCCAGCCCCATGACGGAGCGGCCACCGGCGAGCTATTCGTCCGTGGTAACACCGTGGTGTCGGGCTACTACGACAACGCCGAGGCCAGCGCCGCGGCGCTCGACGCCGACGGCTGGTTCGGCAC
Organism: Rhodobacter sp.; assembly: GCA_030066215.1. GTDB lineage: Bacteria > Pseudomonadota > Alphaproteobacteria > Rhodobacterales > Rhodobacteraceae > JASJCA01. The sequence goes on from JASJCA010000079.1 coordinate 11,011, forward strand.
CGGCGACGTCGCCGCGATCTCGCCCGAAGGGTTTCTGACCATCACCGACCGTGCGAAAGACCTTATCAAGTCGGGCGGCGAGTGGATCTCGTCGATCGACGTGGAGAACATGGCGATGGCCCATCCCCACGTGGCCAATTGCGCGGTGATCGCCGTGCCGCATCCGAAATGGGACGAACGCCCGGTGCTGATTGCGGTCCCGGCGGTGGACCAGCCCGATACTGACGCCGTCATGGCGCATCTGGCCGAGCATCTTGCGACGTGGCAGCTTCCGGACGACGTGGTCTATGTCGAGGAACTGCCGCTGACCGCGACCGGTAAGGTGTCGAAGCTGACGCTGCGGCGGCAATATGCCGATCACGAGCTGCCCGAAGTGGGGTAGCCAGAGTTTCATGGAATCTCTGATTGCAAATCCTCGTCGAGGATTTGCCCTCAGGGTTTCTCTGAAATCCCGGCGGCTCGACTACGTCAGTCCGAGACGGTCAGCACGATCTTGCCCTTCGCCGCCCGGGTTTCGATCAGCCGCAGGGCGTCGGCCGCTCGCTCCAGCGGAAACCGGTCCGAGATCCGCGGCCGAATCCGACCCGCGCCATAGAGATCGAACAGCGCCGCGCAGTGCTCGGCATATCTTCCCGGGTCGCGTTTGGTGAAGGCGCCCCAGAAGACGCCGACGATCTGGCAGTTCTTCAAAAGCGGCAGGTTCAGCGGGATGTTCGGAATGCCCGCCGGGAACCCCACCACCAGAAACCGCCCATTCCAGGCGGCGGCCCGAAGCGCGGGTTCGGCATAGTCGCCACCCACCGGGTCGTAGATAACGTCGACGCCGTCCGGCCCCGCCAAGGCCTTGATTTCCGAACCGAAAGCCTTTTGCGCCGCGCGGTCCATCTCGGCGGGATAGACCAGCGTGTCGTCCGCGCCGATGCCCCGGCAGAACGCCGCCTTTTCCTCGTTCGACACCGCCGCGATCACGCGCGCGCCCATGGCCTTGCCAAGCTCCACCGCCGAGGCGCCGATGCCGCCCGCCGCGCCCAGAACCAAAAGCGTGTCGCCCCCGGCCAGGTGCCCTCGGTCTGCGAGCGCGTAATACGACGTGCCGTAGGTGAAGATGAAACAGGCGGCGTCCTCGAAGGACATCGCGTCCGGGATCTTCATCACGTTCTCCGCAGGCGTGACCAGATGGCTGGCGAACCCGCCAAAAATCGGCAGCGCCAGCACCCGGTCGCCCACGGTGAACCCGGTGACGTCCGCGCCCACCGCGTCGATTACGCCCGACACCTCGCCACCCGGCGCAAACGGCCGCTCGGGTTTGTACTGGTAGAGGTCGCGGATGATGATCGTGTCGGGGAAATTGACGCCCGCCGCCCTCACCGCAATTCGCACCTCGTCAGGTTCGGGCGCGGGTATGTGGCCCTCGGTCAGCCGCAGGGTTTCCGGCCCGCCAGGGGAAAGGCTCAACATCGACCGCGCTCTCATCTCGTCCCCCTCGATCCTTGCGCCGCCAAAAAGCCGTGTCAAAGCGGCTTTGACAAGCGGTTTCGAAACCGCTTGCGCCAGGCCGTGCGAACGGCCTTGTCCTTCCCGGACCCGCCTGCGATGCTCGCCGCCGATCCGGGGAGGAGACATGACACCCGACACGCTGTTTTCGCTTGCCGGCAAGACCGCTCTTGTGACCGGCGGCGCCACCGGCATCGGCCGGATGGCCGCCGAGGGGCTGATGGCCGCGGGCGCCTATGTGCTGATCGCCTCGCGCAAGGGTGAGGCTTGTGAGGAAGCCGCGACCTGGCTCAACGCCCTCGACTTGCCCGGCCGCGCCGAGGGCTTTCAGGGCGATGTCGCCAGCGCCGAGGGCGTCGCGGCCCTGGCCGAGGACGTGGGCCGCCGGACCGGCCACCTCAACATTCTGATGAACAATGCCGGCCGCACCTGGGGCGAGCCCCTGGGCGGCTTTCCCTACGAGGCCTGGGACAAGGTTCTGTCGGTCAATGTCACCGGGCTCTTTCAGCTGACCCAGGCGCTGTTGCCCCTTTTGCGCGAAACCGCCCAGCCCGGCGATCCGGGCCGTGTAGTCAATGTGGGCTCGGTGATGGGCGAGGTGCCGATGGGCGACGGGGCCTACAGCTATTCGGCGTCGAAGGCCGCGGTGCACCACCTGACCCAGATCCTCGCCAAGGAACTGGCCGGCGACCATATCACCGTCAACGCACTGGCGCCCGGACCGTTCGTGTCGAACATGACGGCGTTTGCGACTGCCGATGACGAACGCCGGGAGAAAGTGGGGCGGGGGGTGCCCCTGGGCAGAGTCGGCCGGCCCGAGGATATTGCCGCTTGCCTGCAATTCCTCTGCGGTCCGGGCGGGTCCTATGTCACCGGTGCGATCCTGCCGGTCTCGGGCGGGATCAACGTGACGACCGGACCGTCAATATTTGAACGGGCGTTCAATTAGGATGAGCTACAGCGTCGACGACTTGCGCGGCATGGTCGGCCAGAAGGTCGGCACATCGCGCTGGTTCGACATGACGCAAGCGATGATCGACGCCCACGCGCAGGTGGTGCAGGACGACCAGTGGATCCACACCGACCCTGAGCGCGCCAAGGCCAGCCCGTTCGGTACTACAGTGGCGCATGGGTTTCTGACGCTTGGCATGCTGCCGGCGATGGCTTATGACGGCTGCCCCGAGGTCGCGGGCTCTGATATGGGCGTCAATTACGGGCTCAACCGAATGCGCTTCCTCGCCCCGGTGCCCGCCGGGTCCCGCATCCGGGCGCATTTCACTTTGAACGGCGTCGACGAACGCCGCCCCGGCGAAGTGACCCTGACCTGGGGCGTCGAGATGGAGATCGAGGGGCAGGACAGGCCCGCCCTCGTCGCCGAATGGATCAACCGGCGGTACATCGGGGTGGCGGCATGACCGCGTGCGCACACCGGCATTTCGTCGAAGAATCGTGCTCCCGGGCGACCTGAAAGGAAACATGCTCATGCGCGACGCCGTCATCGTCTCCACCGCCCGCACCCCGATCGGCAAGGCCTATCGCGGCGCCTTCAACGCCACCACGCCGCAGGCGCTGGCCGGCCACGCGATCCATCACGCCATTGCCCGCGCCCACGTCAACCCTGCCGAGGTCGAGGATGTCGTTGTTGGCGCCGCCCTGCAGCAGGGCCTGACCTGCACCAACATCGCCCGCCAGGCCGCGATCCGGGCCGGCTGCCCCGTTACCGTCGCCGGCATGTCGGTTGACCGGCAATGCGCCTCTGGCATGATGGCCATCGCCACCGCTGCCAAACAGGTCGTCCAGGACGGCCTGCAGATTGCCGTCGGCGGCGGCGTCGAATCGATCTCGCTCGTCCAGACCAAGGACATGCGCTTCGACCCCGACCCCTGGTTCGCCGGCCACCAGCCGGACATGTACATGTCGATGCTGGAAACCGCCGAGACCGTGGCCCAACGCTACAACGTCCCCCGCGACGCCCAGGACCAATACGCCCTGCAATCCCAGCAACGCACCGCCTCCGGCCAAGCGGCCGGCAAGTTCGACGACGAAATCGTGCCGCTGCCCTCGGTGATGAAGGTCCAGGACAAGGAAACCGGCGAGATCAGCGATGTCGAGACCAGGCTGGAAAGGGACGAAGGCAACCGCCCCTCGACCACGCTTCAAGGCCTGCAGGGCCTGCAACTGGTCTTCAAGGACGGCCTGACGATCCAACAGGGTGGCTACATCACCGCCGGCAATGCCAGCCAGCTCAGCGACGGCGCCTCCGCCGCCGTCATCATGGAATCCACCGAGGCCGAGAAACGCAACCTCGACCCGCTCGGCCGTTACATCGGCGTCGTCGCTTGCGGCCTGAAGCCCGACGAAATGGGCATCGGTCCGGTCTACGCCGTCCCCAAACTGCTTGAGATCCACAAGCTCAAGATGGGCGACATCGGCCTTTGGGAACTGAACGAGGCCTTCGCCGTCCAGGTCCTCTATTGCCGCGACAAGCTCGGCATCCCCAACGATCTCTTGAACGTCAACGGCGGCGCGATCTCGATCGGCCATCCCTACGGCATGTCCGGCGCCCGGATGGTCGGCCACGCGCTGATCGAGGGCAAACGCCGCGGCGCGAAATACGTGGTTTGCACCATGTGCGTCGGCGGCGGCATGGGCGCCGCGGGCCTGTTCGAGGTGTTCTAGTTGCGCGACCTCGCCACCGACACCCACCTGCCGCTGCAACTGCGGGGCCTGCGCCTGCCGCTCGTCGGTGCGCCCTTGTTCATCATCTCGAACCCCGAGATGGTCATCGCACAGTGCAAGGCGGGCATCGTCGGCTCTTTCCCCGCGCTGAACGCTCGCGAGGCCGACGGCGACGCGCCGCTGCTCGAGGTCTGGCTGACGCAGATTTGCGAGGAACTCGACGCCCACAACCAGGCCAACCCCGACCGACCCGCCGCGCCCTTCGCCGTCAACCAGATCGTGCACCGCTCCAACGCCCGGCTGCAGCGCGACATCGACATATGCCACAAGCACAAGGTCCCGATCTGGATCACCTCGCTGGGTGCCCGTGAGGAAGTCAACGAGGCTGCCCATGACTGCGGCGGCATCGCGCTGCACGACATCATCAACAACACCTTCGCCCGGAAAGCCATCGCCAAGGGCGCCGACGGTCTGATCGCTGTCGCCGCCGGCGCCGGCGGCCATGCCGGCAAGCAGAATCCTTTCGCCCTGATCCAGGAAATCCGCGAGTGGTTCGATGGCCCGCTGCTTCTGTCGGGCGCCATCGCCACTGGCCACGCCCTGCTGGCCGCCCGCGCCGCCGGGGCCGATCTGGGCTATATCGGCTCGCCCTTCATCGCCTGCGACGAGGCCAACGCGATGGACGCCTATAAGAACGCCATCGTCGACGGCGGCGCCGAGGACATCGTGACGTCGTCGCTCTTCACCGGCGTCTCCGGCAACTACCTCAAGCGCTCGATCGAGTTGCAAGGCCTCGACCCCGAAAATCTGCCAAAGGCGGACCCGACGTCGATGAACTTTTCCGACGGGTCCGCCAAGCCCAAGGCCTGGAAACACATCTGGGGCTCCGGCCAAGGCATTGGGGCCGTCAAGGAACGCACCAGCGTCGCGGCCCTCGTCGACCGCATCGCCGCGGAGTACCAGGAGGCCGGCCGCACCCTCGCTGCGGAATTTGTTTAACGTTAAACTATCTCTCTGCCAGCCCACAGGAGCCGAACATGGACCTAGGCATCACCGACCGCGTCCGCCCGCTGATCGAGGCGGTGCGCACCATGGTCACCGACGACATCGCGCCGCTCGACCTCGAATACCAGGCCGAGGTCGGCAAGCACGCTGAGGGGCGCTTTCACCACACACCCCGCCAACTCGAAATCCTCGACACCCTCAAGGCCAAGGCCCGGGACCGCGGCCTGTGGAACTTCTGGCTCACCGATTCCGACAAGGGCTACGGTCTGACCACCGTCGAATACGCCTACCTGGCCGAGGAGATGGGCAAGGTCGGCATCGCCGCCGAGGTCTTCAACTGCAATGCGCCCGACACCGGCAACATGGAGGTGCTGGAACGCTACGGCGAGCAATGGATGAAGGACCGCTGGCTCACCCCGCTGCTCAACGGCGAGATCCGCAGCGCCTATGTCATGACCGAGCCCAACACCGCTTCCTCAGACGCCGCCCAGCTTTCCTTCGAGGCCAAGCAGGACGGCGACGACTACATCCTGAACGGCGAGAAATGGTGGATCAGCGGGGCAGGCGACCCGCGTTGTGGGCTCTACATCCTGATGGCCTGCACCGACCCGGACGCCGCCAAGCACTCGCGCCATACCATGTTCGTCCTCGACCCCGATCTGCCGGGCATCGAGGTTCTGCGCCCGATGCAAGTCTTCGGCCACGACGACGCGCCGCACGGCCACATGCACATCCGCTTCACCGACGTCCGCGTGCCCGCCAAAAATATCGTCCTCGGCTACGGCCGCGGCTTCGAGGTCGCGCAAGGCCGCCTTGGCCCCGGCCGGATCCACCACTGCATGCGCGCCATCGGCCAGGCGGAAAAAGCGCTCGAGATGATGTGCAAACGCAGTCTCACCCGCGAGGCCTTCGGCAAGCCGCTCGCAGAACTCGGCGCCAACTACGACATCATCGCCAACGCCCGGATGGAGATCGAGCAGGCCCGTCTCCTCTGCCTGAAAGCCGCCTGGATGATGGACACCGCAGGTGTCCGCGAGGCGCAGCCGTGGATTTCCCAGATCAAGGTCGTGGCGCCACTGATGGCCGGCAAGGTGATCGACGAGGCGATGCAGCTTCACGGCGCGATGGGCATCAGCCAGGACGCCCCTCTGGCGCATATGTGGACCCATGTCCGCACCTTGCGCTTCGCCGACGGCCCCGACGCCGTGCACCGCCGCCAAGTCGCCCGCGCCGAATTACGCCGCTACACCAACCGCTGATGAGCCGCCTGATCCTGATCCGCCATGCCCAGGCGAGCTTTGGCAGCGACGACTACGACAAGCTCAGCCCGCTCGGCCACCAACAGGCCGACTGGCTCGCCGGCTATTTCCGCGAGCATGGGCTTCGTTTCGACCGCGTGATCCGCGGCGACCTACGGCGCCACCGAGAAACGGCGGAGGCGGTGCTGGCCCACGGCCTCGGCCCGGACCCCGAAATCGACCCGCGGCTCAACGAGATCGACTACGACACGCTGGAGCATGACTACCGCCTCGCCACCGGCGACGGCCCCGCCGCCGGGCGCGCCGATTTCCTGCGCAGCTTTCCGCAAGTCTTCGGCGGCTGGGCCGAGGGCCGGATCGGCGCCGCGCACGAAAGCTTCGCCGATTTCGAAACCCGCGTGGCCGCCGCCATCGACGACGCGCTCGGCAACGAGGACACCCTGGTCGTCACCTCCGGCGGCGCGATCGGCATGACGCTGCGCCGGGTCCTGGGCCTCGATGTGCAGCGGACCGCCGAGATGCTGTTGATGATCCACAACGCCTCTGTGCACGAGTTTGTTTGGGAGGACGGGCAACTGCGCCTGTCGCTCTTCAACGCCAGCCCGCATTTCGACCCCGCCGGCCGCGCCCATGCCCGGACCTACATATGATTGACGGCACCGACGTTATACCGACGTAATACCGACGTTTTACAGACACCGGGTTCGGAGCATGTCCAACGACGCCCAGATCCTCGATATAGAAGCGGTCGACGCCTATCTGTCGGCCCATCTTCCGGGCTATGCCGGACCGCTTCGGGCCGAGAAGTTCGCGCAAGGCCAATCCAACCCGACCTTTAAGTTATCCACGCCGTCCTCCACATACGTTCTACGCCGCAAACCCCCGGGAGTATTGCTGAAATCCGCCCATGCCGTGGATCGCGAGTTCCGGATTCAGCGGGCCCTGGCGGACACCGATGTGCCCGTCGCCCGGGTGCATTTGCTCTGCGAAGACAACGCCGTCATTGGCTCGGCGTTCTACGTCATGGACCACGTCGCAGGCCGCATTTTCTTCGATCCGCGCCTGCCAGAGGTCAGCACGGCGGAAAGAGGCAACATTTACAATGAGATGTGCCGCGTTCTTGCAGCACTTCACATGGTCGATCCCGCAGCCGTCGGCCTTGCCGATTTCGGCCCCCCCGGCAACTACATCGCCCGCCAAACCGCCCGCTGGTCCAAGCAATACAAAGCCTCGGCAACCGGCGCAATTCCGGCGATGGACCGGCTGATCGCCATGCTTGAGGAGCGCCTGGCGGGCAATGAGGACGGCGGCGAACGCACCCTGGTGCACGGCGACTATCGCATTGACAACATGATCTTTTCTCCCACCGAGCCGCGGTGCCTCGCGGTACTGGATTGGGAGCTGTCGACCATTGGCCACCCGCTGGCCGACCTCGCTTCGGTGATCATGCAATGGCAGATGCCACCAGGGCCCGACGGCCGCGGCTTGGCGGGCGAGGACCGAAAGGCGCTGGGGCTGCCCGAGGACGCAGACTTCATCGCATCCTATTGCGAACGCAGGTCAATTCCGCCGGTCAAGGATTTCGGCTTCTATCTCGCCTTTTGCTTTTTTCGCATGGCCGCGATCCTCCAGGGCGTCAAAAAACGCGCGTTGGACGGGAACGCGTCAAACCCCGAGCGTGGCCTGAAGATAGGCGCATATGTACCTGTTTTTGCGAAAAAAGGAGTGGATGCTCTGGGTAATGGATGAGCGGCGGTTCGCAGATCAAGTCGTGATGATCACCGGAGCGGCCGGCGGTTTCGGCGCGTCAGCCGCCCGCCGTTTCGCCGCCGAAGGCGCCAAACTGCTTCTGTCCGATTTGGACAAGGTCGGTATCGAGCGTTTGGCGAGTGAATTCCCGAACGAACTACAATTTGTCGCGGAACAGATTGATATAACGAAAGAAACCGAATTGATTGCACATATCGAACAAGGACGTCAAAGGCTAGGTCCCATCGACTTCGCGATCAACAATGCGGGAATAGGCCAAACTCTGGCGCCTCTCCAACAGACCTCGGAGGCCGAATTCGACCGGATTCTGGCGGTCAATACAAAGGGCGTGTTTTTGTGCATGAAGCAGCAAATTCCGGACATGATCGCGCGTCGCAAGGGCGTGATCCTGAACGTCGCGTCGGCGGCCGGCCTTGTCGGAGCCGGGCAACTCGCCGCTTATGCCGCCAGCAAGCACGCCGTCGTCGGATTGACCCGCAGCGCGGCCGACGAGGTGGCGAAATTCGGTATCCGCGTCAATGCTTTATGCCCGTCGTTCGCGCCCACACCGCTATTCGACGACATGGCCGACCAGGTCGCGCAGCGGCACGGCACCGACCGCGACACCGCCTATGACAGGGTCACCGGACGCATCCCCATGCGCCGCCTCGCCACCGTCGACGAGGTGGTTCAGGCGATGCTCTGGGCCTGTGATCCGGCCAACAGCTTCA